>JAITII010000007.1 GCA_031279515.1 Deltaproteobacteria bacterium | reverse complement strand
TAAAAGTAAAAGTAAAATTCAGATAAATTACTTTTTTTATTAGTATAATTACTGCTCTTTAGGTTAGTTTTATTTAAATCACTAAGCCTTGTAGGTAGTTTACTCCATCAAATCTTAACTTGCATTAGCTAATTGGCTAATACGTTAAGATTTTTTGTTTTTTGTGAATATCTTTTTATTCATCCTTACTTTTCAGTATTTAATTTATGCAAAAAATGGCAGAGGTATGATTGTTATTTTATAACAATTCTATTCCAAATATCTCATTAATAAATTTATGAGAGTCTGACATAACTAACGCTTCTTTAGTATTAGCTTGATTTTTTGTTTGCTTATACTGTTGTATGGTAATTTTTTCAAATTTTTTAAATATCTTACTAAAATAGCTGCGTTCGTTATAGCCAACTATATCAGCCACCTCTGATATAGTGTAGTCTGTTAGTAAAAAGTAGATCTTAGAAATTATAAGTTTACGAATATGTATATATTCCATAACCGTTATATTAAAACAACTTTTAAAAATCCTACTTAAATGTCCCTGACTGATAAAGCAATTTTCAACTAGTTGAGAAAGTCCGATATCTTTAGTGATATTTTTATCAAGGAAAGCAAACACAGTTTTTAATCGTTCATTTCTTTTTGTGCTTTTTAAAATGAATATTGAATTCATTATATAAAACAAGCAGAGTTCAACAATTCTATCAATAGATAATAGGGTTGGATCTAATATAGGAAATGGTGAAATGATTGAATCTGAGCGGTTACAATTTGACAGTGTCAAGTGAATATGATTCAGTTTGGTATTAACATTAGATGTGTTATGACCTGATTCATCCTGGAGTGATACTGCTAAATTATTTATGTTATAGTAGAAACGGTCAAAACTCTTTTCTTGAACAATATTTGAAAGTATAGCTAGTTGTGGAGATGCTTTGTGTTTATAAAATTGCTTATGGTGTTTTAATGTTTCAATGATCAGCGATGGTGACACTGGTTTAAGAATATGTCCTGCTATTTTTATTTCCATAGAAAATTGAGAAATCTCAAAATAATCGTAGGTAGAGATGGTATATATCGCCGTATACGGGTCAATTTCCAATATTTCCTTGGCAATATCAAGCCCTCGTAACCATGGGACATCAAGCTCCAGTATTACAACGTCCGGCGAATCTCTTTTAAATTGCTCTACTACCGTTTCAAAATTTCCAATAGAATGTGTTACTGAGAAACCATCTATTTTAGAAATAATAGTGCTTAAAGTATCTCTCATTAATGGGTCAATATCTGCTATCATAACCCGATATACATTGTCGTTGGATAAATTATTTAATATTTTATTAGTATTATCGTTCTGGTCTATCATGAATCACCTACTTCTTTCATTATGGCAGGGTAGCGTATCAGGCATCTGCTGCCATCATTTTCTTTAGATTTGATGTAAATATTTGCTCCATTGTTAAATAAACTATTCAAGCGTTCTTTAGAATTCAAAATTCTTTTTTCTATAACTTTTATCTCTGGATCGGGATTGTATGGATCATTCTGTCGTTCTGATGTCTTTGATGATTCGTTAGTAAAATTATCCGTTATTTCAATGACAATTTCGTCGTGGTCCTTTTTAAAAAAGACACCTATATGAAATTTATGCAAATTAGTTGAATAGTTCAGCACAAAAATTCTTTCAATAAATGGAAGAATTATGTCAACAGGTATTAAATAATCTCTGATATTTGCAGGAACACTTACAGTAAAATTTAGTAGTTCACCAAATCTTATTTTTTGGATGCTTAGATATCTTATAATATTATTTTTTTCTTCCTCTAAATGGTTATACACTCGGTTAGCATTGTTAATTATTGATTTAATGTGTCGGGCTAAAAGTATTGATAAGCTATTTATTTTTTCTGAACGATCAAGAATAGACAAGTTAGCAAGCGAGTTAACGGCATTAAGTAGAAAAAACAGATTAAGCCCGCTTTTTTTCAAACTTTTGAGATAAACTTTATTTTCAGTTGTATGTAATGCTGTATTTTTTGAATCCAATTCAGATGATAATATCTGTTGTTTATTGGAAATAAAAGATGATGTTACTTCATTAAGAATTGATATAATATTGTCATAGTAATTAAAATCAGTAACAGGAATTGAATCATAAAATAATTTAATAGTGCTATTGTTCTCATTACTTTCTGAATAAGATGGCAGGTCATTTTTGACCATTTCTACAAAACCAGGCGGATAATTATTACATTTTGCCTGTCCGCAAATTATAGCTCCAACGCATTCATTATTATTGAATATTGGAATGACCGTCTCTAAGAGATGATAAGGACAAATATACGTTATACGGTCTTTTATTGCTATAGCTTCTTTAAGTCCCATTGCATGTATTTTTGAGCATATTGCAGAGGTATCAGGTAAATTCAGCATTTTTGAGCAGAATATATTTACAGAGAATATTTTGGTAACAGGTATTATCTTATCATCTACTGCATGTATAGAAAATTTACACAATTTAGAAAAAGATTCAAGTATTTTTTCTAGTCTCTTAAAGCCTGACAAATCTACTAAGCTACAAGACTGTTTATTAGCTTCATCATTTTGATTATTGTTGTAATTGTGAATATCCATACATATTCTCTAGTTAACTAGCATTCTACTATAGAAATACGTTTATAATACAATTCGAAAAAACACAAAACTTTCTCCATCGTATTTGGATGCTTAGTTAAGGAAAGAAGGTTCTGGTTTATTGGCATAAGAGCCAGTCATTGTATTTAAGCGTAATTTAGCCTTTTGGCTATAAGATGAATCTTTGATTATATTGTTTTGTGGAGTAAAGGAGTAGGGATTTTTTTTAGGTGCTTATATAAGGTAGACCAATTATTAAAGCACTTAAAATGGGGGCTCTCTGGGGTGGGTATTTTTTTATGAGGATAGATAAAAGATAAACGACTATTGATAACAACGTAAAAAAGTAATCCCCAAAAACTGGAATTTTGGAGCTATACAGAGTCAAACGACCTGTCAAATTTTTTCTCGCTGTTCTCCTTAAAATCTCTATTAGGTTCTTGAATGTTCACATACTAGCTATTTGCAGGTTATTTTCTAAACGTCTTGCTAAAACTTTTCGTCTTGGGCCATGTCAGCTACGATCCTTTCCCATTTTGAGGGCTCGATTTGGCGTAAGTCTTCTCTTTGAAACATTTTGAACTAATTCGAGGGTCAAAATATATGAGAAATTTTTTAACAAAAAGATCTAAAGGTTAATTTTGTATATCTTAAATCCTATTTTCTGATTAAATAACTATCAGGCATGAAGGAAATTTCACGCTTTTTTGTGTCTGTTGTACTTTTAAATTTTAAAAAAGATTTAGCAAATTGTCAATTATTTTCTTCACGATCAAGATTAGAATATATTAGCATGAAATTTAGTTATATTATACATTAATATTTATATATATATTTTAAATAATTAGAATATTGATTTTTATATCATGATTATAGTAAATATTCTTCTTTAGCTAAGCCTTTTAAACCTTTTTATTTATCATCTTTTTTCAGTATTACAGACAGATCTAGACCTTTCTAGGTATAGGTTGACACTTTTGGGACCTGTGGTGCATTTGGTTGAATTTAGGAAGCTGTCAAATAGGAAGGCAATCCTATATGACCTAGCTGTCCCTTTAAAGCTCCCTTCTAGAACACTAGGCTTGGCTATAAGTCTTACAGCTGTTCTCCTTGAAGCCGAGGACTAAAGCTTGGAATTTTAGACCTTCAAAATTATCCGATTGGCTAAGTCAAAGCATTCCGACAGACCTCCCCAGTTAAATTCTCCTGTATCTACAAATGTCTTTATTTCAGCTAACTTAACTAATTAGTATTCATATTATTTTTTAAGCCTATATTTTATCAGGAAAGCAGGAAATTTCCCAGTTGGAGCCTGTATAGTTTAGTTTTTTCAGGGAATACAGGTGATAAATGATACTTCTGGTTCCCAGTAGCAAAAATATTTGGAAGATCTACCTGGCAGGGAGGTCAATTTTCTCCATAAATTAAAACTTATAATTTTGTCTACATAACCAGTAGCAAAAATATTTGGAAGATCTACCTGGCTGGGAGGTCAATTTTCTCCATAAATTAAAACTTATAATTTTGTCTACATAACCAGTAGTAAAAATTTTTTTCTTGATCACCCAGGAGGTGAGATCAATTTTTTTGTGGTTTATAAGAGGGGTTCTCCACCTAAATTTTAGATAATTCCTTTGGAGAGTATATTTTCAAAACAACAAAAACGTTAGCATTATCTATTTTAAAAAATGGAATTTCTAATAATCATCATAATTCAAAAGAAAAATCCTTATTGAAAAAGAATTGGATAAGTAAAATTTGAGGTTAGAATTCAAGAAATTTAATTGAAATTTAAAGAGATAAATTTGGGGCTAGAAGTGACATTTATGTGCCTCAGGTAGAGAAATTAAATTGAAATTTACTATGTGTGTGATTCTTTGGGAAAAACTTATGAAAGTGGAATTAGATACCAAGCTAAAATGGTCTGTGTAACTCGAGAATATACAATCAAACAATATATTCGCAATGTTTTAATTTTTTATACTATATATTGTATTACTATTTTTAATATTCAATTCTTGGCAACTTATATGCTTAGAACAATTTATTGTTTTCAATTGAAATCGATTATTAAATGTAGCTATAGCAACCGGGACCGGATATGATGCTCCTGGCTGCTGTAACTGGTTTTACTTCTATGACTGTTCGTACCCTTTCCTTTAAAATAGCCACATGGCTAATAAGCCCTATGGTCTTTCCTTCCATGCGAGGCAGTTCTCCCAAGGCAGAAAGAGCGATATCCAAGGTATCTTCGTCTAAGGTGCCAAAGCCTTCGTCCAAAAACAGGGAATCCACCCTAGTCTTGCGGCTGGACATGGTGGAAAGTCCCAAGGCCAAGGAGAGGCTTACCAAAAATGTCTCGCCGCCTGAAAGGTTTTTGATAGAACGTTCTACGCTGCCTTGGCTATGGTCCAGGACCGTAAATTCCATGGATGTTTTTTTGTCTTGGCACAAAGTATAGCGTTTGTTCATCTTTTGGAGCTGGATGTTGGCATTATGTACCAATAGATCAAAGGTCAGGGCCTGGGCAAATTTTTTAAACTTGTCGCCTTGGGCGGACCCTATGAATTTGTTGAGGTTGTCAAAACGGATATAGATCTTTTGTCTCTGTTCAAGCGCTTTTAATTTCTCTTTTATAGCAAGTTTTAACCCCTCATTGTCATTTATCCTCTGGTTTAAGGCGCCTGTTTCCTCCTGGAGCTCCTTTGACCTGGCTGCAATGTTGTTCAATTCTTGGGAAAGTGTTTCCTGGGAGGCTTGGGTTAAGTTTTTTTCGCTTTCAGTCTTTAAAGCCAGTTCTTTTTCAGCCCAAAGGGAATTTATTCTGATGCCATCTTGCTTTAAGGCCTCTTTAGTACGGGCTAGCAAGGATCTTTCTTCTTCTTGAAGGCGCGCAGCAAGGAAAGATGCTTCTGTTTCAAAACCTTTTTCGCTCAAAGCGGTTTTGAAGGTATCTTCCTTTTGCAAGAGGTCATCTTCAGAATCTTTTATTCTGCGGTTGAGCTCAGAAATCATATTTCTTTGCCCCGAGAGCTTGTTTCCAGCTTCATTGCGAGCTTTATCGATTTTTAAAAGGTTCTCTTCCAGGTAAGTGACTCCATTTCTTAAATCGGACTCCACCTCATCGGGGATGCGGTCTCCTAAAAGCGCAACTCGTTTAGATATAATGGGTTCTCCTTCTTTGATAATTTGGGCTAGCTCGCTTAGGCTAATATCGTATTCTTCAGAGTATTTAGCCAGTCTGTTGGTTTCTGTTTCAATCTTATCTTTTAGAATATCGGTGTTTTTCTCCAGGGTTTTCCATACATCATTTAGGTGAATCCAGGCATTTTTTCTTTGGGAAAGGGCCTTTATTTTTGCTTCCAGATTTTCCGGAGAAACCCCTTCTGGGAGGAAGGGATTAAGATTTTGAGAGAGTATGGTAAATTTACTTTTCTCTTCTGTTATTAGATCTAAAGCTTCTTGTTGCAGTCGGATAAGGTCAGCTTGGCATAATTCTTCTCTATGGGTTTGCTCCTTAAGATTTGCTTCCGCCTGAGTATTGTCGGTCTTAGCTTTTTCCTCTCTGACTTTAAGCTTTAAAATCTCTTTTTCTAACCAATCAGCCTCTTGTAACACTTTTTGAACGAGACTTAAAGTTTTGTCGTTATCTTCTGTCACTTTAATAAGTTTTTCCTCAAAGTCTGGTGCCAAGGGAGCCGGGAGGTCAAGCTCATTTTCGGTAATAATGAGACTAAGCTTAGAGTTAGAGGACTCGAGATTTTTTTCAAATTGCTGTAAATTTTGGGCTAGGACTTTTATGGTAGAACTAAGATTACTTTCCTTTTTTAAAAGCTCGCTAAGCTCGTCACGGAGTTTTTTAAGTTCATTTTTGCTTTGAGTCAGTTCCAACTCTGTTGCACTGGCTTTTGGTACATTACCTTGGGCGTAGGGATGCTCCAGGCTACCGCAAAGTGGGCAGGGAACGCCGTCGGATAGCTTTTCCCTGTGGGCGGTTAAGGAACTTATGGTTCTACTTAGGTTTAAGTTTTGTTCCATGAGCTCTACGCTTTTTTCCAGCATTTGCCCCTTTTGGCTCTTTTGTAGATTATCCTTGTTAATAGTATCTAATTGCAATTGAGATGAATCTATTTGTGACTTGGTAGTTAGAAGAGAGCTCTGGTGTTCGCAAAGAGTATTATATGTTTGTCTAATCTCTCTCAATCTTTCTTGAAGAAAAAGGCCTTTTTGTTGTTTTTCCCTCCAGTGGGATACTCCGTCTTCTCCCACTAAAGAGATAAGTTTCTCTTGCTGGGCTAAAAGCTCGCTCGTTAGTAATTTTAGGTTTTGTTGTAGCCCATTTACCAATAATGAGGCCGAATCTTTTTCTTTTGTGGCTGTTTGAGCTAAAAGGGCAGCCTTCTTTTTTTCTTCTTCCTTTATCTTTATCTTGGTACTTATCTCCTTAAAAGTCTTAGCCTCACTTTCTAAGCCTGTAAGCTCTGATACCAAGGCTTCATCGGCTTTAGCTGCCTCTCGTGCGATTTTATTTGCCTCAAGATCTGCTTTAAGAGATGCCAAGGCAATATTGTCATTTTTTAAAGTTTCTTTGCTACCTTTTACCCGCATTTCACAATTGAGTTTTTGGCCAGTAGCGGCCAAAACACGCTCTTTGTTTACTAGGATTTCTTTATCTAGTTGGCGTACTTCACTTATGATTGGTAAGTTTTTTTGTAGCTCTTGGGAAGCCGCATCGCACTTTTTAGAGGCAATACTTAATACCTCGGTAATTTCCTCATGCTCCCTTTCCAATTTCGGAATCCCCACCTCCATAGCAATTAGATTACGTCTATCTTTGGCTATAGTTAGTCTCAAAGTCTCTAAGGGAGTAAATTGACCTTCCAGCTCCATAGCCACTAAAGCCTTTTCCAGCCTAGCCGCCTCTGGGGCAAATTTAAGTTGCTTTTGTGTTAAATCTAATTTTTGTGCCTCCAGCTTAGCTAGCTCAATTCGGATTTGGGCTATTTTTTCTAACCAGGCCAGCCCAAGGGATGCAGCTTTGCCCTGGGCTTCTAAAACATTTATCTCTTTATTCATGCTGACTAGTTTTTCTTTAATAGCCGCCTCTTCCTCTTGTCCCAAAATATTTTGGGATTCGATTTCCTTTTTCATATCTTCTAAAATACTTTTTTCTTCTTTCCATCTTTCATAAGTCTTCATTGATATTTGGGAGTAGATGTCGATACCCGTTATTTTCTCAAGTAATGTGCTCCTATCGTTTACCGAAGCATTCAAAAAGGCATTGAAACTTCCCTGTGCCAATAGGATTGATCTGGTAAAACGAGTAAAATCCATGCCGGTAATTTCTATAATTTTGTTTCTTCTTTCAGTGATGTTATCTACAAGTACTTTATTGGTATCAGCATCCACTATCTCTTGGGTTATCTTGATACTGTCTTCTGATTTTTTTTCCTTCTTTTGTATTCTAGTACAGGACCTAAAATTTCCTAGTGGTGTCTGGAATGTTACTTCTGCAAAGCACTGGTTAGTTCCAATGGATATTATCTCTTTCAAGGAGCCTCTGGACTCTGAAACTAACCTTGGTGTTGTGCCGTAGATACCTAGGCATATAGCATCTAAGATAGTTGTTTTTCCAGAACCTGTTGGTCCGGTTATAATAAAGAGGGGATCGGTGGTATAGGCCTTGTCCTTAAAATCTATAGACCATTCCCCAACTAGGGAGTTTAGGTTTTTAAAGCTTAATTTTAACAGTTTCATTCTAGGGTAGCCTCAAGTTTTATAGTCCTTATCCATTAAAATATTTCTGTGTTTTTATTTTCGTAATTTTCTTCTGAATTTTCTGTTTCCATAGATAAGAGGATCTCGGAAAATGTTTCATTCAACTCCGCCCTAGCCTCTGGAGATAATTTGTGGTCGTCTAACAGCTTGTTGAAGACTTCTTCCACTTTGAATTCGGCTAAATCCTTGTCCTCCACCTTTGAAGAAAAGAGTTTCTCAGTTAAAGTCTCATTTTTAATGGACACCACTTCTAGAAGGGTACCTTTTACCATGTCATCAAAGATCATGCGTAATGCCCCTGCAGCCTCATAACCCCTGTATTGGATCTCAAGCCAGATTGATGTATTAAGCCTTGCTAGAGCGGCAATTTCTTTTTGTATGTGTTCGGTATCACCCTTTATGACAGAGAGCTTTTGAAAGATTGGAATATCTAAGACCTCTATCTCAACTTTGCCCTCTCCCAGAGTCACTATAGTAACACTTTTATTTGTCGAAGCTTCGTTGAAGCTCATGGGGATCGGAGCACCGCTGTAGCGGATAATTTCTGAACCTGCTGGTTGCTGGCTGTGAAGGTGCCCCAAGGCCACATAGTCGAAGGTTTTAGGAAAATTTCCTGTGTGAACCTGGGAAAAACCTCCAGGGTAGAGGTCCCTGGTGCCGTCATCTAGAGAGGTCTTACCTCCCACGGCAAAAAGGTGGCCCATGGCGACAGTGGGAATATGTACCCCCAATTCTTTTAGTCTTTCCTCTGCAAGAGCTGCTACCTTTTGATAATGAGCCAGGGTTCCTTCGTCCAAACGCCTATCTCTGTCATTTATGCTCTCACCTTCCAAGGAAAGACGGATGTCCTTGTCTTTTAAAAAGGGTACAGCCCCCACAATGAGGATTGGCTGCTTATCTTTATCATATAAAGTGAGGACTTCCGGAGCCAAATCATCCTGGACTTCGGAGACCACATAGATGTTAAGCCACTCTAAGAGCTTACTTGGGGCCTTTAAAAGGGCCGTGGAATCGTGGTTACCTGAGCTTATGACCACGTTTTGGCAGGATGTTTCCTTAATGAGGCGTTTTAAAAAGTCGTAGTAGAGCTCCTGGGTCTGGGGGGAGGGGTAGTAACCGTCAAAGATGTCACCAGCTACTAAAAGAACGTCAATTTCTTGCTGTTTTAAGGTATCCGTCAGCCAGGAAAGGAACATTTGTTGCTCTCCTTGGCGTCTTTTAACCCCCAAAAGAGAGCGGCCGAGGTGCCAATCCGAGGTGTGGAGGATCTTAAGCTTTTTGCCTTGGAGAGCTAAGTTGGAGCTGGGTTGTAAGTAGAGTGTTCTTAAGTTAATGGGCTTGTCAAATTCTAGGGGCACAGGAGGAAGTCCTTTAGGTGTCAAAAAGGGGGGATTAGGGCAAAAAAACCACTAGATTTTGATTATACACTTCATTTTGAAAAACTTAAGAAAAAAATCTCTTTCCCTTGTGCCTAAAGGAGTTGGGAAATGAAAACCTAAGGTAGGGTTTTGGGGGCTGGGAGCTAAGAGGTGGGTTAAGGGCAGGACGGGCTTTTGCCAAGGGCTTTTAAATGCCTTACTTAAGGCACCCCTAGCTAAAATCCCCAAAGGAGCCTTTAGCTAGTAGGAGGCTCCCCTGGGGGCAGTAAACATTAAATACACCGCCGGGTGAGCCCAGCGGTGTGAGCTTAGCTGTGGGCATTTATTTCGCTATGTTAAAAAACAAAGTGGTAGCATAGGATTCTTTGTCGCAAGCGGCCAAATCCTGGTAAGGAGTCTCGTAGCTTGCGGACAATATCCAATCGCCTTCGGCCAGGGGTACGAAATTAACGAGGCCATTTCTGTCGGTGACACTAGAGAAAGCTGAGGCCTCGGGAGATTCGGCTATTTCCTGGAAGCCGGCGTTGCGCGCCTTGATAATGGCCCCTGCCAGGGGTTGGCCTTGAAGTAAAACGGTAAGGGGCAGCTTCTGACCGGGCTTTACGGTGGCAGGGTTTACGGAAGGGATAATTTCAATGGGAAGCCCTACCTTTGTTGCAAGGATTTCTGGATTGCCCGGGGCCCCTACATTCACAATGCCCTTGGCGCTTTCAATAAAGCGTCCGCAGGAGATGGCGCCAGGGGCCTCATTTTTTGGTTTCATGGCCCAACCTTCGGGGGTTTGGCTCCAGAAGACGGGGTTCACATCGGAAATGGCGAGGTAGGTACCTGCCTCAACGGGCTCATTACTATTCCAGATATAGTTGGGAGTCCCAGGGGTAAGAGCTATTTCCCCCTTGGGTCCAAAGAGTTTGGCATTGAAAAGTCCATATTCCTCATCCGGAATAGCTTCTGGTTGAGGAAAGTGGTGACCATAGCCGATAACCATGGCCAAGGGTTTGCCGGCTTCAGGTTTGTCAGCTGTTGCCCACATATCGTGGGCCATGGCTGGAGTTGCCATAAGTAATGCCAGTGCAATAAGGCATGCATAAATTTTGTACATGTAATTCTCCTTTTGAAGTGTTGGTGAGAAATAGTCCCATCTTAAGGATTCTTGTTATGAGACTTTAGGTTCTTTTCTCTTGAGCTTACCTGCAATAAAAAGTATTAAAGCCAGGTTCAAAATGATGCTTAGGCCAAGAATGTATTTAATTACTTTGCTGGTACCATCTCCGCTCCTTGCCAAAGGTGTCTGGGCCGGAGGGGGGTTTAGAGGAGCTGCATCGGAAGATACTGTGGTACCGGTTGCCTCAGGTGAGGGTACTGTGGGGGCTGCGATTTCAATTTGTCCAGCGGCTAGGTGTCCCTGGCCATCTGAAGTCTCAAACTTCCAAACTCCAGGTACATTGGGCTGGAAAGCAAAAACTCCGTTTCTGTCAGTTTTGGCCTTCTGGTATTCGATATCGGGATTTTCTGGGGAGAAAATGCGCACATCGGAATAACTCATGAAAGTGTTATCGGAATAGTAGAATTCAATGACCACCGCTTTATCGTTGGGAACCTGTTGCCATCCGGTGCCGTGGGCCAAAAGTGAAGTTGGTAGGAAGCTTAAAAAGGCCACAAGGACATAAGCTAGGCATTTAGGCTTTGTGACTTTAGGGCATCTCTTTGTTTTCTTCTGCAGTACTGACATGGTTACCTCAAAAAAAAAGACCGGCATTTTTAGCCGGTCTTCGTGACTTATGATATAAAATGTATATAAAATTGTTTTAAGACAATGAAAGCGTTTTAAGTGCCCTTCATGGGCGGTGGGGCTGTGGGCAAAATGATTAGAGACGCCCTTTGAGCCTTACTTTAAGGAGAGGAATAAAAAATATTAAGCATTCCTTCATAGAAAGCTATATTATTTTACCCCGAGAAGGCTATTTTGCCACTTTTTAACATTGAAATCAATAGGTTTTAATAAAATATTATCTGACTCATTTTTGCCACAGAATTTACTTACAAATTCAAGGATTTGTAGGTTGGGGCTTCGAATCTTTCATTAAATTACTTTTACTGGGTTAAATCTGGCCTCTTATACTTTTTTGTATTTCTTTATGTCAAAATTAAGATTGAAATTAATGTCATTGAAAAGGACTCTTTTTGGGAGTATCTTAAAGTGATATGGCTCACTTATCCAGGGGCAATTATTTTTTTGGAAGCTAAGATACAGATAATTTAAAAGTACTTACTTAATTGTACCCATTATAAGGTAATTATAACTATTTAATTGTAATTAGTTTAGGCTTTTCTGGTGTCTTCACAAGGAGCTTTTTGATGGCCGGGTTTTCACTTCTAGCCCTCTTAGATGACATTTCCACAGTCTTAGACGACGTGGCTCTTCTCACCAAGATGGCGGCCCAGAAAACTGTGGGGGTGGTGGGTGACGATTTGGCTTTGACAGCCCAGCAGCTTTCAGGCTTGCGCGCCTCCAGGGAGCTACCTGTGGTATGGGCAGTGGGAAAAGGCTCTCTCATAAATAAGTGCATCTTGATCCCCCTGGCCTTAATCATAAGCGCCTTTGCCGAATATCTCATAGCCCCCCTTTTGATGATTGGCGGGGCCTATCTCTGCTATGAGGGTGCTGAAAAGGTCTGGGAGAAAATTTTAAATCTCTTTGGCAAATCTCATGCCACAAGGGAAATGGCCGAGGAGTTAGATCTTAAAGCCAGTAGCGATGCCGCCCAGGCCTCTTTGCGCATCACCCAGTTGGAAAAGAAAAAAATTAAGGGGGCCGTGCGCACGGATTTTGTGCTGTCGGCTGAGATCATCACTATCGCCTTGGGTACTATACCCCAGGACATTGGCTTCTGGCCAAGGGCAGCTGCCCTTGTACTGGTAGGTTTTATCATGACCGTAGGTGTCTACGGATTTGTTGCCTTGGTGGTGAAGCTGGACGATTTGGGTTTTTGGCTCCTTTCTAAGGAGAGGGGGAAATTAAAAGAGATGGTAGGGAAGGCTCTCGTAGGGGCCGCCCCTTACATTATGCGCTTTTTAGGGATCTTGGGGACCATAGCCATGTTTTTGGTGGGAGGTTCTATCATCTATCATGATGCTCCAATAATACGTGAAATCTTGACTAATCTTAGCCCTGTTTTACGCTATTTATGTCAGATAGCCCTAGGTCTTATAACTGGCTTTATCCTTCTACCTATAATATATTTTGTGGAAAGTGGGGTAAGGGCAATTGCCAAATCCAAAGATAAGGCTTAAAGTGTTTTTATCGCTTTACGAAACCTCTTAATGGCCCTATAAAACCTTTGTAAAAAAATATTATTTTATTTTTATTCACTCCTATCATAGAATTCACACCCGTAAATAAAGTGAACTGAAAGTCATGGATACACAAGAAGTTGCGTTGACCCGTAGAGAAGCCCAATCTTCTATGGTAAGGAGATTAAATCCCTGGATCTGCTCTGTTTTCTTATTGATAGGGATCTTGGTAGTCATGTTCATATCCCTGTCTTTTGGGTATATGCCCTTTGAGTTTGAGGAGATCCTGGACATCCTTAGCTATAAGGTTTTTGGGCATGAGACCAGTTATCCCGAGTCCAGGATCATGGTTCTCTGGGATGTACGCCTGCCTCGGCTCTTGACGAGCCTTGCCTCAGGGGCGGCTTTGGGACTTTCTGGGGCTATTTTCCAGGGCATTCTTTTAAACCCCTTGGCCGATCCATATACCTTGGGAGTTTCCTCTGGGGCGGCTTTCGGGGCTTCGGTTGTCCTGGTTTTAGCCATCATCTTTCCATCTCTTAGCTTTTTGTCCTCTCCTTTGATGCCAGCGGCTGGGGCTTTTGTGGCCTCTGTCTTAACTTTGATCTTGGTTATGCTCTTGGCAGCCGACGACGAGGGACGCCTGCCGCCCCCCAACCTCATCCTGGCGGGAGTCATCATGTCCGCCATACTTTCGGCGGCGATTTCTTTCATCAAGTACCTTGCGGGAGAGCAAGTAAGCTCCATCATCTTCTGGCTCCTAGGAAGTTTTCAGGCGCGCACCTGGACAGAGGCGGGGATAGTATTTTTCTTTTTTCTGCCCGCGCTCTTGATAGCCCTGCCAGCTGCCATGGACCTCAATATCATGACCTTAGGGCTCCGGAGTGCCGAAACTTTGGGTGTTAACACTGGCAGGGTTCGCTTGAAACTTTTGGTTGCAGCCTCCATTGCCGCCTCGGCATCGGTAGCAGTGGCCGGTATCATAGGTTTCGTGGGCCTCATTGTCCCTCACCTTGTGAGGCTCTTAACTGGACCGGACCATAGATCCCTACTGCCCCTTTCAACCTTGGGTGGCGCCTTGCTTCTTTCAGCTGCTGACACTGTGGTACGTGTCTTTTTGCCAGGGGAGATCCCTGTGGGGGTCTTGACTGCGTTGATCGCGGGTCCGGCGTTCTTGGTAATCTTCCGTAGCAAGATGAAGGATCTGATTCATGTCTAATTCCAATACCCTAAACTCTGATCCTTTTATCTCTCAAG
Organism: Deltaproteobacteria bacterium; assembly: GCA_031279515.1. GTDB lineage: Bacteria > Desulfobacterota > Desulfarculia > Adiutricales > Adiutricaceae > JAITII01. The sequence goes on along the minus strand of JAITII010000007.1, from coordinate 19,227 downwards.
AAAGTAAGGTAAATAGTGCTCAGGAATGCATTTTAAGCGTAAAAAACCTCTCTTTTAGCCACGGGAAGAGTCCTGTTGTCCGCTCAGTGACCTTGGACTTCTACTCTGGTCGCCACTATGTCCTTGCCGGCCCCAATGGGGCCGGTAAGAGCACACTCTTGGACCTGCTTTCCCATTTAAAGGACCCAGCCAAGGGAAAAATAAGCATTTTTGGTAAGGATTCTTCCACCTACAGCCCACTTGAGCTGGCCAAGGTCTTGGCCTTGGCGCCGCAGAATTTTCAGTTTAACTTCACTTTCACAGTGCGAGAGATTGTTAGCTTGGGCCGGCGGCCCTACCTTGGGCGTTGGGGGCGGCTATCCCCTGAAGATGAGGCTGTTGTGGAAAGATGCATTGAGATCTTAAACCTAAAAAAACTAGCAGGAAGATTAGTTACTGGCCTCTCTGGTGGGGAGGCGCAGAGGGTAGTTCTAGCAAGGACCCTAGCCCAGGCAACACCCATAGTCCTCTTGGACGAACCAACTGCCAGCCTGGACGTGGCGCAAGCTCTAGATCTCATGGCCAGGGTCCAAGTGCTCACTAAAGAGGATAAGATCCTAGTCATTACAGTCACCCATGACCTGCATTTGGCTGCTGTCTATGCTGATGAAATGGTCTTTTTAAAAAACGGTCGCTTGGTGGCGGCAGGGCCATTGGCAAAAACTTTAACCCCACCCCTTTTAAGAGAGGTATTTGATGCTGACTCTGAAGTGCACCCAGACCCCTTTACCGGTGGCCTTAATATCTCCTTTAGGCACCCCACCATGCCGCTGAAAGATTAAAATTTCCTTGCAACTGCCTTGCAACTGTAAAATTGGCAAGAGTTATGTTATTAGTATAAATGAGGAGAAATAGGGATAAAGTTTTGTCTTTCCAATATAATTATCCTGAGCAAACCATATTAGTTAGAGCCTATATTATTTATATTTGTATAGAATAAAATAACATTTATATATCATGAATTTATGATCATTAAGTTCATACCGTTCATTTTTATGAGAACTTAACGATTTTACATTGTCTATATTGAAATTACAAAAATATTTAAAGTCTCGTTTTACTTCATCTACAAGATAGAATTGTAATTATTGAGTCAAAAAAGAAAAAAAGCTAGTTTTTTAAAATGGTTTAGACGGGATAAGGCAGAAGATAGTGGGCAGCCTAGATATTATATTATAGTAAGCTTTGCAATCAAATTTTCTATAGCAAGCTAGATGTTGTGTTATAAAAGCATTATGTATTAAAGGTAGTGGGTTTTAGCTAAATTTCTTGATACATAATCCTTGAAAAAATGAGAAAAATTTTAAAAGCCAAAAAAATTGAGGCAAAAGCTTGACAAACTTTGGTCTAATAATTAAAATTTTGTAAAGCACTCGAATATAAGCGTTTCTTTTTGATAGTCCAAGTAATAATCGGACGGCGCCATCAGGCTTAATAGGGAAGACAGTCAAGCTGTCACGGTACCGCCGCTGTAACCGGGGAGTTGAACCTTAAGGGCAAAAGCCAGCCACTGGCCCCAAGCCAATAGGCATTTGGGAAGGGAAGGCTAAGGACAACTAGGATCCGGAAGTCAGAAGACCTGCCTCCGAACTCTTCGCGTACATGAAGGGAATTGTCATTCCAGCGGCAAATCTATGCCCGCGGTTGAATAGCTCTTCCTTTGAGCCCATGAACGCAGGGATGAACCCCGTAAAAAACGGTGACGCGGTTCCATCATTATGATGGAGCCGTTTTTTTTACGTTTTTCACCAGAAGGTGAAAAATAATACTAAATAAGTCTTGGGAGAAGGGCTCCCTTTTTTTCAAAGAGGTACAACCAATGAAGTGCGTGTCTAAAAAGAATTATCTTTTGAGGAGAGACTTAAGCATGATTCTTGCATTATTTTCCTTCGTTTTCTTATTCGTGGCAGCGGCGACGCTGGACCTTATGAGTCCAGGGACTGCCTCAGCCTTTGAGAGAAAACCACAGAAGCCAGCCATTGTTTTAGCGGGCTTTGGGACCACGGATGTGGGCGGACTCCAATCCATATTAAATATCCAAAAAAAGGTCACCGAGGCCTTCCCAGACTATGATATCCATCTGGCATTCACTTCCAATATCATAAGGGACATATGGCATCAAAGGGCTTCGGATCAAGAATTCCGTAAAGCCAACCCCTCTGTGCCAGACTACATCTATGACATTAAAAACGCCCTAACCGTATTAGCTGACATCCAGGAAAATGGGGCCCGCTTGGTGCTGGTCCAGTCCCTCCATGTGACCGATGGTGAGGAATACACAGATTTAGCAAAGCTTGTGGAAGCTTTGGCTAATTACAAGACCGTAAAAGATGTCTTAAAGCCTTTCCCTTGGATTGGTGTAGGTGAGCCGGCCCTTGGCGTAGGCGATGGACAACCCAAGTATATAGCGCGCGCAGTCGAGGCTTTAAAACCATTGGCTGAAGCAGCCAAGGTAGAAAATGCAAACCTCGTCTTGATGGGACATGGAAACGAGATTTTGACGCAGAAGGTCTATGGGCACCTTTTAGAAGGCCTGCGCAAGGCTTACGGTCCCCATATTTATCTGGGCACAGTGGAAGCTCCGCCCCATGCTCCTGAAATTTTAGAGGAGATAAATAAGGTCCAGGATGCCCCCAAGGTTATCTACCTAGCCCCCTTAATGGTGGTGGCAGGCGATCATGCTCACAATGACATGGCTGGTGACGAGCCTGACAGCTGGAAGAGCATTTTCACAGCTGGTGGCTACACTGTGAAGCCTCATATGGAGGGATTAGGTTCCTTGGATAGCTGGGCTGAGATCTATGTTGAGCACTTAAAGGCTCTGGAGCCCAAAGTAAAGGAACAGTACGACAAAGATCCCAACAAATGATCCGATGGTCTTATTAGTTAAAAGGTGTTGATAGCGTCGGCTATCAACTTTGAATTCGGGGGAGGCTACCAGACACTAGATTGGTTAAAGGCCTCCCCCCCTTTTTTTTGAGTGCTCATACAAGGCTAGGGTGATGCTTATGAAAAGAGAAAGAAGAAATGTACCAGCTGCCTGGATGATATCTAGACCGGTAAAAATGATCTTTTGCTTTGTTGTTATTGTAACTGCCTTAATTTGCTTCTCCTGTCAGAGTTCCCTGGCCCAGTCTACTCCCACTAAGAAACCTAGGATCATAAGCTTATATGCGGCACATACTGAAGTAGTCATCCGCATTGGGGCCAAAGACAGCCTAGTGGGCGTTTCCGAGCAGGAAACCTATAATGGTCCCGAGGTCCAGGGGTGGACCTGGCCAATGCAATTCTCTGTTAAGGATGACGTAGAAAAGTTTTTGGCTGCTGCGCCGGATATAATTTTGATACGGCCACAGCATCTTGGCACAGCCCCCCATCTTTTTGACACATTGAAAAATTCTGGGATACAGGTCTGGGTGAAGCAAATAATCGATGCTAGCGATCTCTATAACTACTGGACCGAGATAGGCGAGATCTGTGGGCACCAAAAAGAAGCTCAAGCTATGATAGAAGACTTCAAGGCTAAAATTGCACCATTCGAGGAAAATCTTAATAAGCCAAATAAGCCAGGCGTCTTCTTGGAGTCCATTTACAGAGAGATAAAAACATTTACTCCCAATTCCATACCAGAGTGGATCCTAGGTCTTGCTGGAGGCGATAATATAGCTAAAGATGCGCTTCCCTCCAGGGAAGGGCTGATGGTGGCAAATTACGGACCTGAAAAGCTTTTGGAAAAGGCCGAGCAAATAGAGGTCTTTATATCCCAAGAGGGTCCCATGAATAGGGTAAGCTTGGAGACCATGAAAGCACGGGATGTATATCAAATTCTGCCTGCTTTTAAAAACGGCAGGGTATATAAGATACCGGAAAATATTATTTCAAGGCCCACACCTTCGCTCTTTGAAGGCTTGCAAATGATGCATGGTTTTATCTATCCAGAAGAGAGTAGTCAACAAAATAAGTAGATTAGGCCTACTATAGAGATAGAATAGGTATTTTTACTCTATTTAGTTAAGACCAGGGCAAAACAATAATTGAATAAATCTGCATGATTTTCCTAATTGTTCAGCCAAAAGTCCTTAGCATTTCCTGACTTCAACATTTTGATCATCTAGGAGATTGGCTTTTGAAGTTTTGGGCTTAAAAATTTAATTTTGGGAGGCTCTCTAGGATTTCCTGAGTCTCTATGCTAACTCTAATGATTCTTAGAAGAAGATCCAATATATACCGCGGATCATCATGTTCTATGGCCCAATCGTTAGGATCGTTGTGTATTTTTCTAAACTTGTCTGTTTTCAATTGATAGCGTTCCATCACCCATTCAATGGCAGATTTGCTGTCTACAACATAGTTATAGGCTTCAAGAGGGATATCAGTTATCTTGATGTGATTATTGTAGATGATGACAGATTTATCACATTTCATGTTAGTTCCCTTGTCGAAACGCATTTTGTTAACTTTAAATTTGCCAGTTTGCTCCCCAATAACTCTAACATTAGAGTAAGGTTTGACAGCCTCATAATCCAAATGAAGTTTGGAAAGTGCAATGCCGGCTTTTACAAAGGCTTCAAAGTCGTGGGCTTCTTTAACCAAAGGAATACGGGGACGTATTGTTGCTAAATCTAAAGCATAAGTATTTTTATATTCAGGGCAATGTAAAATAGCATATATATAGTAGAATATCTGAATTTTATTAATGTCAGGAAGTTGGGATCCGTATTTCAATTTGCACTCATTAAATATATAATCAGATATACCGTCATGGCGAATATAGCCATCGAATAACTTATCAGGTGGATACTCAGAATCAGAACCATTTGTTAACTCGTGGTAATAATAAAGAGGAAAACACAGAATGCCAGCTTCCAACAAGTATAGATCTGGAAGAACATTAGACATAATAAAGGAATAAGGTTTATGTTCACTAGGTCCTCCATAACAAATTACTAAATTTGAATGATTCTTTGTAGGAAAAAGTTGGTGTAATGAATAATCATAATTAATGAGATCATTTTCAAAATAGCAAATTTGCTTTTGGAAAGGTCTATATAGGGATTCAACTAATGCATTCTTTTCATAGGAATACAATTTTCCTTTACTAAAATTAGATTTTTGCTGGTCAGTCCAAGAATAAAACTTTGCACTGAAGTGTGTAAATTCGTCAACTTTCAATGAAGGAAATTCTTTCCTGTTAGCCGTATATTCTTCTACTTTTGTATTAAAATTTGATATCCATTTTTTGATATTTTTTGATAGATATTTTTTAGAATAATTATAATACCACGTGTCTTGACCGGTGGATAATCCTCGGCAAAAAAAATCTGAAAAACAAGTTTTAATACTAGCCTTATTTTTTTTGCTTCCTAATATAATAAAGCTATAATATATTTCATTTCTCTTATTTATCCAATCCCCCATACTATTAGGTGATATCGTTTCCCATAGCAAGTCCTCATTGTAAATATCATGAGATTTTTGTACGAAAGAAAGTTTATCCATTGTAGTCATATAATCTGCCACAGCAGAATAAAAGATTTTACAAGGACCAATGTGATTTGGATTTTTTATTAAAAGTGTAATAGCTACAGGTGGTCTAGCACCTGGGCCAAAAACATTATCAGCTTCTTTTTTTAGAATTTCTCCTGAATTCCTTTTGTCGCCTCTCAGATTTAATACATAAATAGAGGTAAATTCATCTGCCAAATATAGTCGCATACCATCCATACCGTGGTTATCTATCCAGTTAGCATTTGTGATAAATGCAATAACGCCCCCTTGCTCTCTATTTTCATTAATTCTATCGGTTGCCCATCTGAATGCTTTTATATAAGTATCGTATAAACAATTTTTATTATCAGCTGTAGATTTTTGTGCATAAGTTTCAGTGATGCGTTTGTCTAAAACTGGATACTTGACATTTTGCCTATTATCTTTTTCATTCATTTGTCCAGCAAAGTAAGGAAGAGTGGATAAAATAACCATCATATGGTCATTTTTTTGCGTTTTAATCCTTTCTAAATTGTCTTTAAACGAATTGCTAACCTTAGTGTCACCTTCACATAATTGAAAGGTATCCGTAAGGCAAATTCCCTTAAACGATTGATAATCTATGTATTTACTATGAAAAGCAGTATGGAAGGCATTTTCAATATTTATTGCAGCAATATAGTAGGGAAGTAAACGCATCTCATTGGCATGAAGTTCGTTTGTATATTTTCTCTTAAGGGAATCAGTTAGAAGGCCTGATTGTAATAGTCTTGCTATCAAAGTACCTGTCCCCGTGAAGGGATCTAGGATATGGATATTTTCGTCGGAAATATCCATATTAAATTCTTTGTTTAAAACCTGCCCAATAGAGTTAATAATAAAGTCTGCCAACTCAACTGGTGTATTCACAACTCCAAATTTTTCTAGCTCATCTTTAAAGACAACACTAAAAAAATTGTTATATAAATCTAGATAAATTTTCTGCTTGACATCTGGGTTATCTGTTTTCGTTATAAATTTGCCTATTGCGGTACTATTAAGCAGAATATCTTTTGTATCATTTTGTGTAAATGTACTATAACAAAGTTCATCATAGTCTGTGAAATTTTCTTTTATAATATCTTCCATACGTTGAAAAGATTGTGATACAGGATTATTCTTAGTAAAAGCACAGTTGTTAGATAATGCATCAAATACAGGAATTGTAGCCGCATGTTGCGCTAACATGGATATTGCTTCATGACGGTTTATTGTAGGATTAATGTTAATCCTTAGATCATTTAAAAAAGTTTTAAATTCATCCTGCGCTATTCCTGTTTTTTTCACTAAATAGCTGAATCTCTCAATATAATCTTCGGCTAATCCACCTACCTCTGTACCCCAGGATATCATATTACTGAGATTTCCTAGTTTTTTAACCATGCCAGCGTAAATAGGTGCCCGGTACTCTACCATATTTTCTGATAGTGGTGGCAAATGTTTATTTGGTATTATTTTTTTTGATTCTTCTTTAGAACAAGTAGATGGACCACCGATTAAAACAGCTCCACCACCAGTTGGTATATTCTCGTCGAACCGTATATCATTAATTATTGAATTGAAACGGTCATCGTGAGCCTTTATAACGTTTAAGACATCCCACACCAACTTAAAGGTTACTTTGTCATTCAAGACTTTTTTAGGGGGGACATCTGGTGAAATAACTATAGGTATTATTATGTAGCCAAAGTTTTTGCCTTTTTCTTTGGACATAATGCGCCTTACAGATTGATCTAATTCGTCATAGCTGTAATTCCTGGACATGAAGATGGCAGCATCCAAGCTCTGGGTGTCTACACCTTCCAAAAGGCTCCGCTTATTCGTTAGGATACGACAATTTTGAGATCCTCTCTTGGCATTTTTCAACCATGATATTTTTTTATCCAGAACTGAAAATATCTTTGTTGCATCAACATGACCAGCTGAAACTTTTACTAACTTTTCTCGTTCTTTTGGATCTAACTTATTATAAAAATTGTTCTTAAAGTTGTTAATAATCTTAGATATTTTTTTGGATTTCTCGATACTACTGCAAAAAGCCACCGCCTTATTCATTGGCCCAGGGTCTAGATCTTCTAATATGCAGCTTCCCAAATCCATCATCTTGGAAAGGGCATAAACGCAAGCAATTAATTTATAGCGGTCATTTGTCTTTAATGGTATTTTGTTCTTTCCGAGTTCCTCAGGCTTATTGGACGGTGGTTTCACAGTGAGGAGCAAAACTTTGTAGTCTGAAATTAGATTTTCTTGAAGGGCCTCGCTGAATTCCATGCGATAAACTTCTTCCCCGAAGTATAAAGCGTCGTCCACTGAACTGGTCACAGCAGAATATTGCGTTGTTTTTAGTCTCCCGTCATCACCATAAATTCTGGGTATGGCTGTCATATTGAGACGTTTCTCAGCTTGAATTAAAGACTGGTAATGGCTCCTTATGAAATAACTTTCGTCATCATCAGTGAGTGTAATATTGGCGATAGTCCTATGTACCTCGTCACAAACCATAAAGTTCGCCATTATTTTCATTTCTTTAAGCGTTTTTGCAAGTATGTCCATGGATTGATAAGTACAAAAAATGACGCAGAGATCCTTTTGGTGATATTTTTGAACTAATTGCAACTCAACAAGTAATTCAATATCTGAATCACATACTCTAAGACCGATGTTTTCGATGCCCATATAGGAAGGATCATCTTTTTGAGAATTTATGGATGTTAGGCGGGTATTAGTTTTGGAGAACACACAAATAGGGATAATTCGTACTTCTGATTCAGCAGTCCATTCCCTTATGGCTTGCCCAATTAAACCTATGGAGGGGGCAAGGTAGATGACGAGGCCCTCACCGTCAGTCTCGTTTTCTGCAATCTTCAGAGCCGTATAGGTTTTGCCCGTCCCTGTGGGCGAAATTAGTAGTCCCCTTTCTTGAGTCTTAAAGTGCTCATGGAAGGCATCCACAGCTTCCGTTTGGTGTTTCCAGGGCGTTTTCTTTTCTGTTCTAGCTTCTCGGCCGGAGATACCTCTATCCAGTTGTTCCCAGTCAACAGGGGCAGTTTCCAAGTTAGCTAGGGTAATCTTTTCGCAAGGTGGATAAATATGCCTAATCATCTCTTCAGCCTTTGGGCTCCAATTGTTGGTAGGAGAGATGAAAAGCCTTAGTTCAAAACTTATTAGTCGATCCATACCCCTATATCTTTTGCTTGTCTTGGATAGAAAAGTCTTTATTTTTTTTGGGGTAATGCGCTCTTCCTTTTGGAAATACCTACACTGAATAGCCCAATAGTGGTCCTCCCAAGTTTCGGCTACAAGGTCTATCCCATAGTCCTTAATGCCCATACAGTCCCTGTAGGGGAAGTCTTCCCATAGCCAGAAATTCAAAAATCTTGTCTGAAGCTGAGGATAGGTTTTTAAAAAGCCCAACATGAGCTTGTCAAAGTCCCTTTTTACTTCTCGGGTGGTATTTGGTACAGACTGATATTTATTTATGACCTCTTCGAAGTGCATGTGGCAATCTTTTTAAACCAATATGTGGTAGGAAAAATATAGGCAATTATTTTTACTTATCTTAGCATCCCAGCGGGCGGCTAAAATCTAAGTATAACGCGCTAAATATAATTATACCATAAATAAAATTTTTATGGCAAATTTTTTCTTTTCCCATAATAAATTAATTAGCTCAGGGTTCTTTTAGATATTTCACAATATGTGGTATATAGCCATTTGCTGCCACTATATAAGGGCGGTGGTTATAGCTAATTAAAAATTACCTAAGTAATGAAAACTTTACACGCCTAAGCTAGCCTTAAGTATGACTTATCTTAAGTCGTGCTTTTTTAAGATCCAGTTTTCCATGTATCTTAGCTTTCCTTTTTTTTGTCATATTATGTGCCACCAAGCTTTTATAGGCTTAATTTATAGCTATTACCTCTTTTGAGGCAGATGACATCATTCTGACACTTGACCAACTACCAATAAGATAGAGTTCTATGGGCGCTTCTATGTCCTTTAAAACTTCTTCTCTGACAGTGCATAGCCAGCTAGGTGCCCCATCAATTTTGAATCCCCTGATAAAGCTGGATTACGCCTAACTTTAGTATGCTTAAGCATATGCAGTTCCTTTACGGAGTCCCTGTACTATGGTTTCCCATGTGCCTTTATGCCGGACTTTGGTGCTTATCTTTTAGCTTTTTAAAGGCGGCCAGGTAAGATATATGATCTTGGCTTAAGGTGTGTATATAGCCAGGGCGCCCTTTATAAAAACTCTTTTCCTTTGGACGCATTACCCTTCTCATGCCGACCTTTCGAACCTATCTAATAAGAATACATCGCCATACAGGTAAGGCCCTTTTCCTAATAGAAACAAAAGTTTCCAATAGGCTTTCCTAGGGTCTCAATATCAGATTTTTAGCCTAAATTTAGTTAGCGTGCCATAGGCTTTTAGAAGCCGCTTGTGCTGCGTTCCAAGAGAAAAACTTTGTGATATATTCTCATTTTTTGTTCATCATAATTTAAAAGGATGTATTTTGTTAGCTATCCTTTAAAAATGTTCTCTAAGCCCTGCGTCTTAAAATATATCGCTGTTATATAAAATAAAAATTACAATGACAGCACCTTAAATTTAATGTCCATTTTTTGCTATGGATTCATATATAGCACCTTTGTCTCTTGGAGGATTCAGTGGTAAAAAATAAATCATTTAAAGACAGACAATAGTGTGGGATTAGCCCAATTCATCTTATGTTATTCCTACATTGCGGCTTTATTAAATTGCATTTCTTTTGTAAAAGCTTATTTTTTTGCCCTTTGGTCAAAATTCCTTGTTAAAGGTGTAAAAAACCCTCAAGGATTTTTAAAAGTATTAGTTAAATAATTATTTTTTCAAAAAATAGACAAAGAATACTTGTTTTTTTACAAATTCCGTGCTATGCTTCCTTAAATACTAGCCGGATGTCCGGATCTATTTCAAGCTAATCAGCAGATACTGAAGGCCAGAGGAATTTTTCTCTGGTTTTTTTATTGTTAATATTTAATCTTATCAAATTAAGCACTCATTTATAAGCTTTATCTAAATCACTCATATAATATGTGCCTTTTTGTAAAGCTTACAAGATTCAATTTTCGATAGTCTATGGTAATCCAATACCTTTTAGCTCCCCAACAAGGTTTTTTCTTTTAATTTAGACAAATATTGCACTTTGAGATGAGGCTATAGTTTAAATGACTATAAGTTCTTAAGTTTTAGATCGGGTAAGTTAAGTGCGGTTTTTTGATGATATTAAAAAGGTGAAATATGACATTGGAACAAAAACACCATGAATCAGCTACCGTAGGCCAGGAAGTTATCATAAGGGAGCGCAGGTTGGGTGCTCTTTTAACCTTTCAGGGCAAAGGTTCTGATCTTATGAAGCTGGCTAAAGAGAACCCAGAGGGATGCTGCCATGACAATTATTTCAACCAGTGCGGTGACTGCTCTAGCCAAAGGGCGATGCTCCCTATCTCCCAGATAAGAGACGCTGCTTTGGTAAACCACGCACCCATCGGCTGCGCCTCGGATCTAGGCCAGTTTAATGCCCAGCATCGCCGGGGACTCCGCTACAATGCCATTCCAGTGCAAAATATCCGGGCTTTAAGTAGCAACCTTACTGAAAAGGACCTCATCATGGGCGGTGAGAATAAATTGGCTGCCGCCTTGGAGGAGGCTTATAGGCGTTTTGCACCCAAGGCTATCTTCGTCACCACCTCCTGCGCCTCGGGTATCATAGGGGACGATATAGAAGAGGTTACCCTAAATGCCGAAGAAAAGCTGGGCATACCTATAGTTCCCATCTATTGCGAGGGTTTCAAGTCCATGGTGTGGACCACAGGTTTTGATGCCGCCTATCATGGTATTGTACGCAAACTGGTAAAGCCACCTAGAGAGCGCCGCAACGATATCATCAACATCATGAATTTTTCTAATCAGCACGCCTTTTCCCCCCTCTTGGCCAAAATTGGGATGGAGGCTAGGTATCTTGTGCATCAGGCAAGCGTAGAAGAGCTAGCGCATATTTCTGAGGCAGCGGCTACAGGCCATATGTGCGAGACCTTGGGTACCTATATAGCCGCAAGCCTAGAAAAGCTCTACGGGGTTCCAGAGTTAAAGTCGCCTCCCCCATACGGTAGCTTATGGACAGATCTATGGTTAAGGGAGATAGGAAAGATAACCGGCAGAGAGAAGTTGGTTGAAAAGGTCATAGTCTCTGAGCGAAAGAGGATAGCCCCAGAGCTAGAAGCCGTCAGGAAGAAACTGGAAGGAAGGACAGTTTTTGCCTTTGGAGGTGCTTCTTTTTGCCACAATATGTTGGCTCTGGCCCACGACTTGGGCCTCAAGATCGTTGGGATGATGGGTTTCCATCACGACATGACCTTTGACAATGACTATGAGGAGATAATAAGCCTGAAAAACACCCTTACCCTGGTGGGAAATATCGGGAGTTATTCGGTATGCAATAAGCAGCCCTATCAGATGATAAAGATCTTGCAAGATATTAAGCCCGATCTGGTAATGTCCCGCCACGAGAGCCTTCCTACCCAGGCGGTGAAGCTGGGGATACCTACTTTCTTTGCCGCGGATGCTAATATTTTGGGGGGCTATGATGGGGTTGTGACGACCGGCAAAAGGATTTTGGGGGCAATAAAGAGTCGCAACTTTGTCAAAAACTTATCTGCCCATTCCCGGGAACCGCACAGCGCTTGGTGGAAAAAGCAGAAAGACCCCTTTTACTTTGCCAAAGGTAAAAGACTATGACGGACGGTAACATCCATCAATTCCATCCTCAAGGAGTTTTAGGGACAGGTGGCACCTTTGGGGACAAAGAGCTTAATCCTAGGGCCTGTGAGCTTATCGAAAAGCCCCGTGCTACTTGCCCCTTAGGTGCCCAGCATACTGTCCTGGCTATACCCGGGGGGGTTCCCATAGTCCACGCTGGACCAGGCTGCAGCTCCAAGGTGGCTTCCTTTTTAAATGATCAAGCCGGCCTTCAGGGGGGAGGGTATTTGGGCGGGGCTAATGTCCCTTCCAGCAATTTCTCGGAAAACGAGGTTGTCTTTGGAGGAGAGGCAAAGCTTAGGCGTACTATAGAAGGTAGTTTGAAGGTCATGGCAGGCGAGCTTTTTGTAGTCATGACCGGCTGCACCCCAGACATAGTAGGAGATGACAGTGAAGGGGTGGCAAGGGAATTTAGGCGCCAGGGTTATCCGGTCACTATGGTGGAGACAGCCGGTTTTAAGGGAAACAACTATTATGGCCATGAGTTAGTAAATGCTGCCATTATTAGAGACCTTGTGCCAATGGAGAAAAAGGGTACCATCAAAGGCTTAGTAAACGTCTTTTGCACCGTTCCCTACCAGGACCCATATTGGCGCGGCGATCTAAAGGCTACTGGAGATCTCTTGCGAAAGCTGGGACTTATTCCCAACCTTCTCTATGGTAACCAGTCCCAGGGCTACAAAGCTTGGCTAAAGATACCTAAGGCAGAGTTCAGCTTAGTAATGGGCCCTTGGCTAGATCACAAGACCGCCCAATTAATTAAGGACAACTGGGATGTGCCGGTGTTCCATTATAAAGCCCCTCCCATAGGAGCAGTGGAGACTACTAGGTTTTTAAGGGCTATTGGAGACTTTGCCTCAATTTCTTCTAAAAAACTTGAAAAGATAATAGCAACTGAGGAGGCCATTTACTACGATTACCTGATTTCAGCGGCTGATTATCTAACCGAGTCCAGAAACGGTCTTCCCTCCCGCTTTGAGATTATAGCGCCTAGTGGCGCGGCCCTTTCCCATACCCTTTTCTGGGTAAATGACCTGGGTTTTAGCCCTGGGAAGGTGGTTATCTCCGATAACCCGCCCGAAGAGTACAGGGGTCAAATTGACAAGTACTTTAGCCTCCTTGACGGAGATGAGGTTGTGCCCATCTACGAGGAGGATGGGGGATTGGCGGCCAGGATAATAGAAAGCGATCTAGAAAAGGATCCAGAAGCCCTTGTTTTAGCCTCCTCTTGGGAAAGAGATCTAGCTAACAGAACAGGATCCTTTCTGATGAGAGTGTCTGTTCCAATCTACGATAGGCTCATTATGAATAAGAGCTATTGGGGATACGCCGGGGGACTTTATCTACTAGAAGACCTCCACGCGGAAATCTTAAATAAGAGCGCCTAAGGCAGTTTCTCTTTAAATTGAAGTTTTGTTAAGGAGGGCTAGATGGAAAAGATAGCCTCGCGCCTCACGGAACTAGTGGGAAAAACCCCTTTGTTGGAGCTTTCCCAATATGCCCAGACAGAAAACATCCAAGCCCGTCTAGTGGGAAAGCTGGAATACTTTAACCCATTGGGAAGCGTTAAAGATAGGATTGCGCTGGCCATGGTAGAGAAGGCTGAAGAAGAGGGAAAGCTGGACAAAGGTACGGTGATAGTGGAAGCAACAAGCGGGAATACTGGTATTGGTCTGGCCTTTGTTTCCGCCTGTAGGGGTTACAGGGTGGTATTGTGTATGCCAGCGTCCATGACTAGGGAAAGGCAAAAGCTTCTTTTAGCCTTTGGGGCGGAACTTTTGTTGACACCAGCATCCTTAGGTATGAAAGGAGCTGTGTTAAAGGCACAAGAGATTGCCTCTACCCTATCCAAGTCTTTTATACCTTCCCAGTTCGATAATCCTGCCAATGTGGACATCCATTACAGTACCACTGCCAATGAGATCTGGGAAGACTCTGGGGGAAAGATTGATGCCTTTGTGGCAGGTGTGGGAACAGGGGGGACAATAACAGGCGTTGGAAAAAGGCTAAAGGAACTAAATCCCAGGATTAAAGTCTATGCAGCAGAACCTTTTTCCTCACCAGTCCTCTCCGGCGGGAAGGCGGGTCCCCACAAGATCCAGGGGATAGGGGCAGGGTTTGTGCCCAGGATTTTAGATAGCTCGGTCCTAGACGGGATAGTCAAGGTGAGAGACATAGAAGCCATGCGCGCCGTTCGCAAACTGGCAGCCTATGAGGGCCTCTTAGTGGGGATCTCTTCTGGAGCCGCCATTTTTGCGGCCCAAAGGGTTGCCTCTTACCCAGAGCATGCCGGAAAGATGATTGTCGCCATCCTACCAGATACAGGTGAAAGGTACCTTTCCACAGAACTCTTCCAGGAAAATGAACCTGAATACCTGGAACCCAAACTAGGAGTAGCCCTATGAGTTTAAGGCAAGCTAATTCTTACAAAGAAGGCTCTTTCATAGATAGGCCCAGGCATACCTGCGCCTTGGGAGGGGCACTTTTTACTTTGCGGGCGCTTTCTAGGGTCATCCCCATTATTCACGCCTCCCCAGGTTGCGGCTACAACGTCTACACTGCGTTTAATGCCGGTGCGGGATACTTGGGAGGAGGCTACTGCGGCGGAGCAGCCTGGCCTAGCAGCAATGTGGTGGAAAACGAGATAGTTTTTGGAGGTGAAGACAGGTTAAAAGAGCAGATCCTAAGTACCTTAGAGCTCATGGACGGGGATCTCTATGTAGTTGTAAGCGGCTGCATGGTGGAGATGATAGGAGACGATCTCTTAACAGTTGTAGCTTCCATCAAGGACAGCCCGGCCCCCCTTTTAGCCGTACCCACTCCCAGTTTTAAAGGAAATTCCTATGACGGCTACGACATTATTTTAGAAGGACTTTTTGAAGGACTTACCAGGCGCCAGACGCGCAAGGAAAAGGGGCTTTTAAATATCTTAGGAATTGTTCCTGGGCAAGATGTCTTCTATAGAGGTAACCTCTCTGAGCTCAAAAGGCTTTTGGAGGCATTAGGATTTAAGGTCAATAGCTTTTTCGGTGACGGTGAAGATATTAGCTCCATTCGCCGGGCCGCACGGGCGGAGGCTACAATATTGCTCTCAGACGTAGCCGGCCAGAAGGCGGCAAGTTTTTTAGAAGATGCTCGTGGGGTACCTACCTTAAAGCTTCCTTTCCCCATAGGGGCACAGGAAACGGAAAATTTTTTAAAGGGCGTAGCAAAGGCCCTGGGGCTAAGGGACAGTAAGGTGCAAAAGCTCTTATCCTTTGAAAATAGGCGCTATTATGAGTACCTGGAAAGGGCAGCAGATATCTACAATGACATCGACCTCCAGAGATACACGGTTATTGTGGCGGACAGCAATTATGCCCCTAGTGTCTCTAACTTTGTTTCCGAGGAGCTTGGCTTTGTCCCGGTCCTTACGGTAGTAACCGATCCCTTGACTGAAGAAAAGCAAAAGGAAGTCCTTTTAAGGTTTCATAGCTCTGGGGATTTGCCCCGTCCCCTGGTGCGCTTTGGTACCCAGACCTCTGATAGCGCCCGTTTTCTAAGGGAGGCCTGGGCTCCTGTTTCCAATCATCGCTACTCATTTACGCTCTCCCCTGGGCTTGTCATAGGTTCGGTTTATGAAAGGGAGCTAGCCGAAGACTACTCACTTCCCCTGGTGACCCTGTCCTTTCCTGCTACCAATAGGGTAGTTTTTCAGGAGGCAAGGGCGGGTTATCTAGGAGGCCTTACGCTGGCTTCGGAAATATTTACAACACTTGTCTCCGGTCGTTAAGGATAGAAAATATGAACCACCTCCAAGAAAAGTCCCCTCCAGTAAGGGAAATTCGCTTAAAAGCAGGAGTGGCGCACTTAGGTACCCCAGAAACCCTGGAAAGGGATCTGCGTAAGGGATGCTTAAATCAAGCCTCCCGTTCCTTTTCCCAGACCTCAGGTTGCCAATTTACCCTAAGCTTAGCACTGCTAAATACATTTCTAAGAGCTGTTGTTATCCTCCACGGCCCTTTGGGTTGTGGGACCTGCTCCATAGCCAATATAGGTGCCATGAAGTCTTTTAAGAGGCTACGGGAGCCCGGGGTTGAGGGACTCATATATATTAATACCAACCTCTCAGAATCCGAGGTCATAGGCGGAGGGGAGGGAAAGTTGGCATCAGCAATCCTTTATGCCGACGAAGAGTATAGACCGGAGATAATCCTGGTTGCTATAGGCTGCGTACCGTCTTTAATTGGTGACGATGTGGATGCAGTGGCTCAAAAATTAAAAAATGTAATCTCTGCCACAATAGTGCCCATCCATTGCGCCGGTTTTAAGTCAAAGGTAATGGCCACTGCCTATGACGATGTCTATCACGGAGTTCTTACCAAGTTGGTAAGAGAGAAAAGGTATCCCGATAAAGTCATCTACGATGAAGCACAAGAGCAAAGGAGGATTATAGTAAATAACCGTACAGTTAATGTCTTAAATGTCACATCCATGTCTCGTTCAGACGAGCTGGAACTCCAAAGGCTCATCAATAGTTTGGACTTAGATGTTCGTTTTGTGGTTTGCTACGGTAGCTCCAATTCCTTATCCGATACCTTAGATAGTGCTTTGAATGTCAGCATCTGCGGCACCCACGATGACTATTTTTTGGAGCACTTGGCGGAAATTTACAAGATCCCGTTTATCTTAGACACCATGCCAATTGGGCCGCGCAACATTGCCCGCTGGCTCTTTGCCATTGCTGATTTCTTTGGAAAGCATAAGGCAGCGGAAAGGATCATCGAAGAAGAGGAAGCTATGTTAGAGGAGGCGGTAGCTCCTTTGCGGGAGGGCTTTAGAGGTAAAAAGGCCTTTTTAGCCGGAGGGGAGCTGCGGGTCATAGTCACAGCTGAGCTTTTAAGTTACTTGGGGCTTAAAATCTTAGGCGTCAAGGGGCACCACTATGATAAGTTTGCCCTTCCTGCCCTAGAGCAGTTAGAAGAAAGTGATAAGCTCGTATTCGAGGTGGCTACCCAGCAGCCCTTTGAGCATGTGAATTTGGCTAAAAAGCTTCTCCCAGACGTCTTTGTGGGCCATAGCGGGGGCAATAATCTTACTTCAAAGCTAGGGCTTCCCATTTTTCCTCTCTTTAGTAATGCAGCTGGCTATATGGGATATGCTGGTGCCTTCGAGGTGGCAAGGAGGCTTACAAGAATTTTATCCAACGCCTCTTTTAACAAAAACCTTGCTAAGCATTGCAAATTGCCCTTTAGGTCCTCATGGTACGAAAAGGATCCCTACGCCTATATCAAAAGTGATGGGCTGCCAATAGAAAAGAACAATGTAGCCTGCACTCATGAGCCAAAGGTTTTAAGCTGCCAGATGAAGCCTAAAAGGGCAATCTAAATTTCAAAGTATAGCTTCCAGGCAGATAACGCATACATGCCCTGCATTATCTGCCTTTTTTATTAAAGAAGTATTGTTTAAGCAGTCAGACTTTTAGATATTACCCCGGCGAATTATTTCTAGACATTTATAAATCCCCGTGTTTCATAGGTTTCACAGATATAGGTCTTTTTTTCTCCTTACCTTTAGATAGAGCTCGCATTTTCTGAGGCATATGTTTAAAAATGGTAGATAATATCTTATAATTGTATTTTATTTTCATGCATAGATTAAGCATTATTAAATTTGAAAATGCAATAGTTTTTTTAATATAATCACAATAAAATTTTTAAAATATTTATTCCTTTATTATTGCAGCATTATATTTAAAAAAATTTGATATCCTTTATAGAGAAAGCTGTTTCATAGTTCTAATAATTATCCGCCGGGGTAATATTACCGGAAGACCCTAAACGGAAACCGGGCGGTCAAACAGGTCATAAGAGAAACTTACGCAAAAAATTGACAGAAGAGGATGCCGCCCAAATAGTGCCTCATGACATTCAAAACGGGCTTTGTCCGCACTGCGGAGAGGAGCTGATCAGGAGGCCTGCCTTCCTTGGTCAATATTGGAAAGACCGTAGATCCAAAAGACTACGAAATGGCCGACAAAGAGTGGGCTGAGCTCACAGAAGAAAAGAAACTGGGAAAAATCGCCGAATTAATAGAGGCAAAAAAGAAGGCCAAGAAGTCCGACTCCAAGCCTTCTAAGCCTGAGCAGAAGGCAGAGCTAGGCTCCAAGCATCTTAAGCCTGAGCAGAAGACAGAGCCAGGCTCCAAGCCTCCTAAGCCGGAATCGAAGAACGCCAAGACGAAATCCTCTCCCAAGCCCTTTCGCCGTAAGTCTAAGGCGACCAAGGCTAGCCAAAAGCCTAAAGCTCATAAGAAGAAGGCGGTTAAATTGCGTCCAAAATCCGCCACGCTTAAAAAAAGAACGGGGAAAGTGTGCTCAAAGCCTGATTTGTCAGCTAAAACTGTCAAACATCCGTCAAATAAAGATAAGCCTAAACCACTATCACCTCCCTTTAAAAAGCTATTGGACGCCAAATTAAAGGTGCATAAGGCGCTTAAAAAACCAATTCTTAGGGAACCAGGAAAACGACACCTTAAGGCTCCAGGTTCTTCTACTGCGCAAAGTCTGGAGCCTGCCCATTCGGGCCTTAGCCTCCCTTCAAGCTCCCCGCCATATCACAAGCCTAAATCTTCCACAAGCAAAACGCTTGTCAAGTAAGGGTTGACGGCTCTAATCCGCTTTTTAAGACAGTCTCTAGCAGCCTTCACTTCCGTTGAAGCTGGTAGCGATATAGGAAATTTACCCTTGAGGGCTACCTTGGCTACTCGATCAGGATATTTGTCCTCAAAGTACGGGATAGGACTCTCCCTAGCAAGGCTTGACCCAACTGAGGCGACTTTACAGACTTTTGAGGAGAAAATTGACCATGTCTCCATAAATT
>JAITII010000103.1 GCA_031279515.1 Deltaproteobacteria bacterium | reverse complement strand
TCCCCTTCCATGCCAAGATGGCTATACAATATGGGTGCCAATCATCATTGGAAGGTCCTTATTAAGAAAAACGGCCTGCCTGTCAAAGACCTCTACAAGGTATACGAGCCTTAATTAGTTGCCCAAAGAAAATAAAATGATAGTAAGAGTATCAATTACTTACGCTGGAAAAAAAAGAGTTTGCGCTATAGTTAATTCTTTTAATCCATAAGCTAAGGCGAACTAATTGAAAGTCAAACTATTAAAATAAGGAGAACACACTTCATTATTAATTCTCTTGAAATCGGTGTCATTTAAAATATCTTCAGTTACCTGGGAATCTTTATCGTAGATACACACAAGCATTACCGTTATCTCTCCCTTTACGGCAATACGACGAATTTCGAAAGTCGTAGTCAGTAGTTCATCTAATGATTCATACCCTACAGATACATGCTCTAAGATTAGTAATCCTTGATCTTGGGTTACTTCATATGTTAGTATATTGTCCATATCATTAATGTATGTGTCTACAAATATTTCAATGGTGAAGTCATCGTAAGTTCCAGTTGAATTTCTCATGTCAACTATATCTGCGATACCTAGCGTAAGGAGAATATTATCATCAAAGGTATTATTTAGAAAAGCTGGAGACTGAAATACTTCCATAGAGATGTCTTGAATCCTTACTTCTTCAGCTACATAGTTATCAGGCACCATTACTGTAACATTTTGAGGCTGTCCCTTATATTCAAAGGGCACCCAGTTTAAGCCGCTGGCAGGAGGAAGGACGGACAGACTTTGGGCATTTAAAATTGCTGCTGTTAATATTATGACAATAAGAGTACCAACAATAGAGAATTTGTATAACATAATAAAGCCCTCCAAATGAGGCCACCAATTTTGTGATGGCACGATTGTTTAATTGGTAATTGTAGCAATAACTATTAACCAATAAGCTAATGATAACTATTTGAAAGTCAGACTATCCAAATAAGGCGAACACACGTTATTATTGATCCTTTGGAAATCGGTGTCATTTACACCATTTTTGGTTAAAGCTGATTCTTTTATGTAGTGACACGCAAGTATGACCATTATTTCTCCATTTACAACAAGCCGACGATTTTGAAATTGTGTAATCAGTGTTTCATTTAATGAACCAGAAATTGCAATCACATTATTTAAGATTAGTTTTCCTTCATTCTGGGTTACATCAAGTATTCCTACATTATCCTTGCCTTGTATGTATCCTTGTTTAAATGCTTCAATGTCTTCTTCATCGTATGATCCAGTTGCATTTCTAATGTCGGGAACTTTTAAGGTATTTAAGGTTAAGGTTATATTGTCATCAAAGGTTTGATTCACAGAAGCTTGAGACCGAAATATTTGCGTAGGTACTTCTACATTCCCATAATATTCACCTTTAAAGTCGCTAGGCACCATTACTGTAACATTTTGAGGCTGTCCCTTATATTCAAAGGGCACCCAGTTTAAGCCGCTGGCAGAAGGAAGGACGGGCTGACTTTGAGCATATAAAATTGTAGCTGTTAATATTATGACAATAAAAGTACTAATAATAGAGAATTTGTTTAACATAATATGGTCTCCAAATGAGGTTAGCCATTTTGTGATGGCACGTTTTTTCCGGGATAATAGAACCAATTATTTACGCTGAGAAAAATTAGAGTTTGCACTGCGCTTAATTTTATTTACAGTGGACAAAATGTATCCCCCCTTTAAATGCATCACATAGTTTTCATAGAGTGCTAGGATGGTCCCATTTTCCTTTTAGATGAATTGTAATTTATTTTCTCTTTCACCTTATCCTCTATTTATCTTTTGGACAGGTAATCTTTAGGACGGGGATATAAGTTATTTAACGGTAATCAGATATTATAAGCCAGACTGTTTTTATTGTCAAATGTATTTTTACCATGTTTTACCATGAACTTTTGACTATAGGGCTAAAAGATAGTCATTAAAGGGAAGTGAGCTTGGAGCCGAAGGTAATACTGCGAGGCGTGGAAAGGGCCTCGAATTGTACCAGGTATGCGTGCTCTTCCAGTTTTACCTCTAGGATACTCCCGGGGCCAAATTGTTGGTGCAAAACCTTATCCCCCTTGGCAAAAAGGTTTTCCAGATCCGTTGCCATTTGGCCCCGCGCCCCTTTCCCGCTAGCCAGAAGAAGCTCACGGTCAGATGGGTTGACTGTTTCAATAAAATCTACTATTTCAGCTAGGAATCTTGAAGGATCCCTTGAGGCGCCCTCCACTTTATAGCCTTCTGCGCTGGAGTAGTAGAGGTTCTTTTTGGCCCTAGTGGTGGCAACATAAAAGATCCTGCGCTCTTCTTCCATATCTTCTATGGTGACAGTAAGGCGGCTGGGAAAGACACCTTCGTTTAAGCCGCAGACAAAAACCGTTTCAAACTCTAGGCCTTTGGCGGTGTGGATGGTCATGATGGAGACATAGTCTGCCGCATCCCCCCTATCCGTGTTGGAAGCCAGGGCAGCCATGTCTAAAAAGTCTTCCAGGGTATTTTCCGGATCTTGGGTAAAGTCATAGAGGTTCCTTTTGAGCTCGGCTAGGCTTTCCAGCTTTTCGTCGTCTCCAGAGACGCGCATGTACTCTTCATAGCCTGTCTGGTCTAAGAGCCTTTGAAAGAGATCCGTTGGATTAATAGTCCCTAGTTCACTTTTCAGCTGTTCCAAAGGATGAATGTAGCCAAAGAGCTTTTTTCTAAAGTCAGGGTCTCTAGTCATGAGCTCTTTTGTGGCTTCATAGAGGGATATTTTGTAGCCTTGGGCAAAGGCGCTTATTCTAGCTATAGTCTTTGAGCCGATGCCCCTGGAAGGCACCCTTACGGTGCGCAGGAAGGCTAGGTCGTCAGCGTTTGTGAGCATGCGGAGGTAGGCTAGGGCGTCTTTTATCTCCTTTCGGGCAAAAAATGTGCGCCCGTTTATATGCTTAAAAGGGATGGAGGCGTTAGCAAGGGGCCCTTCCAGTCCCTTGGCCAGGAGATGACTGCGGCATAAGATGGCAATGTCTTTTAAGGTAGGATTAGTCTTTAGGGTTTCCAATATCTTTTCCGCTACCCATTTGCCCTCTTTAAGGGTATTGGGGGCGTGGAAGTACAAAGGCTTTGAGCCGCCAGGACAGGTGGGGACTATTTCCTTGGAAAACCTTAAGCTATTGTGCCCAATGGAACTCTGGGCGGCATCTAAAATTTCCTTAGTTGATCGGTAATTTGAGGTGAGGACTATGGTCTGGGAATTACTGTAATCTTTGGGGAAGTTTAAAAACATCTTGAAGTGGGCCTGGCGCCAGGTGTAGATAGTCTGATCTGAGTCCCCCACTATGAAGATGTTTCCGTGGAATCCAGAGAGGATTTTACCTAGTGTGTATTGCCTTAGAGAGACATCCTGAAATTCATCTATCATGACGTATTGAAAGCGCTCTTGCCATTTTTTGCGGACGTCTTCGTAGCCTTCCAGGATAAAGATGGTGAAATTTATCAAATCATTAAAGTCTAGAGAAAAGTTCTTCTTTTGTTCATAGAGGTAGCGAAGGAAGATCTTGTCATTTTGCTTGGTTGACTTATCTTGATATTTTTCTAGTATAATCTCGTTATCTAGGAGAAAGAATTTATCTATATAGCTTAAGGCCTCGTCCTTACGGGCCTCTAAGATTTCATCTAAGGCTTTCTGGATGGTTAAATCCTTACTTGTAAGCTGCATCTCTTTAAAGATGTTCTTTAAGATGGTCTTTTGATCCGTAGGGTCTGTTATTATGAAATCTGAGGGGTAAGATAAAAGGTGGATCTCTTCTTTTAGGAGGCTGCGGCAGAAAGAATGAAAAGTAGCTATGACGCCTAGATCGGCATCACCCAGGCTTTCCCGTACCCTTGTGCGCATCTCGGAGGCGGCCTTGTTGGTAAAAGTTACTGCCAAGATGTTTTTGGGGGCAATGCCTAAGTTGGCAACCAGGTGGCAGTAGCGGGAGGTCAGAGTCCTTGTCTTTCCTGTCCCTGGTCCTGCTACTACCCTCACAGGACCTTCGGTGGTAATAACCGCTTGGTTTTGTTCCTCATTTAGGTCTAGTAAAAAATCGCTATCTTTAGGGGGAATGACTGTCATGATTAAGAAGCTTTTAGGTTTTAGGTAGCTTGGTCTTGTCCTGGATAAATTCCAAGCCGTTTTCCAGGCAGTACCAGGCCCTTTCCAGTTGGCTTCCCAGGTACATGGCATGGCCCAAATCCGAAAGGGCCATATTATTGTAGAGTTTTTTGGAGAGCTCGGAGGCAGTGGAGCCTCGGTATTCTTCCAAGAGTTCGCTGGTGGGGGCTAGATGCTGTACCACTATCTCATGGGTATTGAAGTCTAAGCTTATCTGAAAGTAGCCATGGGGATCGTCTGCCATGCGGTAGGGGGTATTTTTCCGAGCTTCTATGATGCTTGATACTTCAACTAAGTCGTCCAAGTTAAAGGTAAGGGACAGGGACATGACGGTCAAAGTCCCTATAATATAGTCATAGGGATCTTGTTTGTCTTTATTAAGGTTAATCTTTTGAACCACATACTCCATTAATTTAACCAGCCCCAGGCAGTTTAGAGGCCAGGCATGGGTGGCATTGTGGGAACGGAATGTGGCAGTAAGATGGATTTTTTCTTCTATCTTGCGAAAATAAAGGGATACGAGGCAGGGGGCGTCATCGGCTCCCATGTCCGTAGAATTATCCCAAAGGTCAATAAACCCGTGGCGACCGTCTAAATCGGCAGCTAGATACAATGCCGCCTTTTCTAAGAGATCGGCTCCGAAGTGGGAGCGGATGCGGTTCCCATAGGTGTAGGGAATGCCCTCATAGAGGTTCTTCTTTTCCATTATCTCTTCTTGGTAAGAAAGAATGTAGGTTTCCTTAAGGTTATAAGGGGGACTAGTGAGCTCTTCTAGACTGTATTTATCCGGCTTTAAGATGGTTGTCTTGAAGTTATTGAGCTCCCTGCGTTCTTTGCCTTTGCGTAGTAAGGTGGGAACCCCGAAGCGGTCCAGGCGGAACAGAATTTCGCTCCAGGCCTCCCTTATGCTCTCGGCTATTACAGAGCCGCCGAAGCGCTCGGCGGGAAAGATGCTTATTTGAGGGCGAGGTAGGGGGATGGCGCTAGGCCTAGCCTCCGGAGTGGTAAGAGGTCTCTTATAGGTTTGAAAAAAGTCCACTATCCTATGGGCGCTGGTACCGCTTCGGTCACTTTTGAGCTCCAAGATTTTAGGCTTAGTAATAAACATATCTGGGAGTAAGAGGTCATCCATTTGGTAGATGGACTTTTCCCCTGATATGGCAATAGTTTCCAGCTCTTCTTTTTTACCGTCATCAAAGATATAGGCCTGTTTTTTTCCTGTGCGCTCATATTTCCCTTGGAAGAACTTTAAAAGAAGCTCTCCGGCTCCTGCGAAATCCTTGCCACAGAGTATCACTGTATCTAGCTGGGGGTTGTGATGGAGGTTGCGGAGCATGATCTTAAGTCCACCACCGTAAAGTTTTCCTATAACAGCTAAAGGGGAGTCCTTTTCCAAAAATTTTGGGGCAATCTCTTTGAGTCTATCAAAAATATAGCTAGGCGGGGTCCACAGGCTGCATAGGGCCACGGTGCCAAGGGGATTTACCTCGTGGAAATCTTTTACCTGTATGGCGAATTGGAAATCCAGCATGAGGCACCTATTCTGAGGGGAGGTGTCTTTGAGAGGTAACCTCAAGAACAGAGCCCAAGATCTTCAGCATAGAATCACGGCTTATGGTTAGCTGTTCATATACCTCAAAGTATTCCTTTGCCATCTTCTCCCAGTGGCTATCTCGGCTGGCATCAATGGAATTATACGCCAATTCATAATAGACCCGCACTATCCCGTGGGCCTTTAAGTTACGGATACACTTCTCGCATGGCGAGAGGGTAATGTAGATAGTACCCCCCTCTAAAAGCTCTGCTATGTTTAAACGATCGGCTAAAGCCAGAGCATTTTCTTCGGCATGGAGGCTGTGGCAGAAATTATGCTTTAGGGTGTCTGGCACCTTTTCGGCTCTTCTAGCGCAGTAGAGTTTCCCGTCATGGCTCTGGTCTGTGCAGTGGGGTTCTCCAGGAGGTGCCCCGTTGTAGCCAGTGACTATTATTCTATTTTCCCTGGTTATGACGCAACCCACCGGGCGTGAGGAGCAGGTGGATCTGGTGCTGGTGACCTTTGCCATGGCCATGAAGTACTCATTCCAATTGGGTCTGGGTATGAGGCGCTCGTTAATGGTCCATTTACTTTGGCCATTGGGGTCGGTTTTTTGGGTAAAATAGTCGGGTAAATTTGGATTGATGTCGTCATATAAGCTTTGCTTGGGGTAAGTCATGGGCTAAGCTCGTAAAATGATTTGGCACCTTTTAGCCTTTTAACTTCTCGAGGCTAAAACTCAAACATAGGCAAAAAAAGGCGCTAACTTCTTGGGATAATTTTTAAAGCGTTTTACAAAGTCAGATTTTTCTTATTTTTCTTGGCCGCCCCCGCGAGGGGCTCCGACATTTTGGAATGAGGAGTTAAAGTTGCGGTACAGGCGCTTATTGTCGCGGGTCCTGTGCCATTTTTTGATAAAGCTATCAGGTATCTCGCATCCTTGTAATATTTCCACAGAATCCCAGGGAAAGGGGCCAGGGAGGGGGTAGGCGTAATAAGGAAATTCCTTGGGAAGGTTTTCCACTAAGATTACCTGGGGAACCTTCCACTCCATGCGGCAGGCATAGAGGCGGTGCATGCCGTCGTTTACAATATTGAGATGGGACCCGTCCGCTTCCACGGACCTTTCCAGGATGGGCGGCAAGACATCCCTGGGCGTATCTGGCTCTAAATCTGTCCAAATCCTAAGGTAGCCGGAAAGGTTCATGAGGTCGTAATTATGTTTTTCCAGCTCCCAGGCAAGGTGATGCACGCACTTGAGGTTATCTGAAAGGACATACCTTTGGGTGGGTCGGATGTCAGAAAAATGCAGTTTTTTTAAAGTGATATGGGCGTTTTCATAGGGCTTGGAAAGTGGATCTGTTAGCATGCTTACAGATTTCAGCTTGTCAAAGAGCTCTTCCGGATTGTGGAGTTCCACCTTGGTTATGTTGAAAGAGGGCATAGAAACCTTTCAGGTTGTGTGATATGAAGTTTTTTTCTGTCTTTTAGAGAGGGGTATTAATCCCCTCCAAATATTCCCCATGGGGAAAAAAGTACTTTTAGCTTTACAAATGATCATTTAAAAATATGCAATTTAGATGAAATTTTACTGGGACAAAAAGCTTTTATCTTTCTCGTCTTGAATTGTAAGCCCTGGCTACTTAAAAAGGGCACAAGGGGAGTCTTTTTCAGAAAATTACAACTATATAATGCAGAAGAAAATAATATTACCACTAAATATGGTGGCAGTCTTCTTGTGCAGCAATATTATCGGAATCACCCACTTAATAAATTATAGCCTTTTTAGATCCCTAGAGTCCACATCTTTGGCCTGGTGCTCCCTAGATGTCGTAAGAGCCTAAAAGCTAAGATTTTTGCCTCTTTTGCTCCATGAGCCTCTGGCAGAGCTCCACGGTTTCTTTGGCAGTGTGGACTACGTAATCCACCTTTAGATACCCACGCTCTTTTTCCCCCAAGGGACTCATAGGTTTGTCCGGGGCAAGAAATCCGCAACCCACGAAGATAGGAGGGGAGGGACTGTCGCTAAAGGTACTTTTGACCAGGCGCAAGAGTTTTCTCAAAGGAAGTATGCTTTCGAAGTGCAAAAGGGAGATCCCAACTATGTCTGGTTCCTTTTGGAGGATCTCCTTTAAGAATATGCGGGCAGGTACGTCAACGCCCAGGTCAATTACTTCAAAGCCCTTGGCTTTGAGCTGCCAGGAAACCATATTTTTCCCCAGGTCGTGGAAATCCCCTTGCATTGTCCCCAAAATTACCAGGCCCTCTGAAGCCCTCTCTTCTTTTGGGAGGCATTCTATGATTGTATCTGCGGCCTTTTTGGCTATATAGCCAGCTAAGACTAGGCCAGTCATATAATAGGTCCCCGCAGAAAAGAGCGCTCCCACCTCCAGGAGGGCGTCGTTTACCGCCTCCAATAGCTCTAAAGGGTGGGTGCCATTTTCTAAGAGTTCTTCTAATAACTCCATGGTCTCCCCTTCTTTTAAAGAGGAAATCTTCATTGTTAAGAGCTTGGGTGAAAGGGTCTTATTGGTAGGTGGCATAATTTCTCAATTAATAGGGATCCCCACCCGCGAGCACAATTTTATGGAGCCCGAGGGACAGATGAAAGAACCGCAAGAGATAGGCTCCTTTGCTGCATCAAAAAAGACGTAATCTAGGCTGAAAGCTGGTGCGCCTACGTCTAGATCCAAGAGCTGGGCCTCATTATCACTTAAGAGGTGGGGTTTCATCTCTAAAGAAGCGCCCTTTATTAGCCCCTGCACTCCCTTGACCACCCCAATGAGAAAAGAAATGGCAAGCTCTGCCTCCAAAAGGGGCCTTTTGGGATCTAGGATAACGTAGCCCTCATGAAGCATAAGGGTATCCTTATGCACCATAAGGCGGTGCTGGATAAAGCCCAAAGGAGTCTTGGGGGGAACCTTTAACAGCGTTGTTACGGGACTTTGCGCCTCATAGACCCTAAAGGAGGACATACTGGCCTTAAAATCATGACTTTCTATCCATTCTTCCAAGCCCCCCACTGTAAAGCTGGCCTTTAGCCAATTTAGCTCTGTTACAAAGCTTCCCCTTCCTGTCTGGCGGACTATGAGGCCCTCGTCCACTAAGACGGAAAGCCCCTGGCGCACAGTAAGAACTGATAGCCCTGAATCTTTGGAAAGGGAGGCTTCAGAGGGTATGCGTTGACCGGAGGTATAGCTGCCGTCCAGGATGAGGCTGCGCATTTGCTCTGCGAACTTCTGGTACTGGGGGATCTCTCTTTGGCCGGGGAGAATTTTGCTAGTGTCTGGTCTAAAGGGGTTTTTCATACTGAGATAAAGCTTTTTTAGTGACCTTGAGGCGGGGTAAAGGTAAAAACAATATATAGTGTTTTACTAACTTTATAGCCCGTCAATATAGAAATGTCAACGAATTTAGCCCTTGGAGCTAAAGATCGCTTCCAAAAAGGGAATTAGGGTCAAAAAGGGATAAAACTATATAGTATTTTATTCCTGATAGAAAAATTTTTAGCTTTTTTTGAGCTGAAAAGGAGAGATATGGATCAAGATCTTGATAAATGCTATATAGCGCCATTAAATAAGATAGATGTATTTAGCATTATTATGATATAACTATATATAAAAGTTTAATTTTAAAAGATTTGTATCTAAAAAATTCTTCCATGAGACTTGTGTTCTTAGCTGCCTTAAAAAGGCTAATTATAAGGGGTTGAGGCTATTGACAAAAAAATCACTATATAGTAATTTTGCCTTCAACAGTCTTTAACACCCCAAGGAACAAAACTTTAAGCCAAAAAACCTTTAAAGGAATTTTTTACTAGGCACAACAATAAGTTGGCCTCTAGCCATGAAGAGATAGTGTTATAACAGAACACTTTTGGGACCTTGGGCGGTAAATCAACACCAGAGCAAAATACTAAGCTCTGGGGAACATACGGGAGGTATTTCATGAAAAAATCGCTGGTTTTAGCTCTGGGTCTAGTTTTGTTGTTTCTCTGCAGCCCACTTGCGGCAAAAGATAGGGACAATCAACTGGAAAGCTTTTCTAAGCTTTACTGGAACTACCAAAGTAACAAGGCTATGGGAGCTGCCCCTGCCGCAGGAGATGGTGGGGTGTCGGGGGTGACCTTTGTCATCATCCCCGAATTCCATTATGCCCACCACGGGGAGTTACATAGTGTAATTTCAGATAGCGCACTAAAGTCCCAAGGAGGCAAGTCCACCACAGGGGCGCTTACTTTTATTGCCACAAAGTCTTTTAACGACTGGTTTTCTCTTTCTTTTTTATACCAGTTTAGCTACACAGACTATGATGGCGGTCTGATGGTGCCTGATTTAGCCATGTTTTCATTGGATAGCCATAGCGAGATTATTCAATCCTCGCATTTGGTGGGTGTGTACGCCAACTTCATGACAGATGCGGGAAAATTTGAGATAAGCGTCATGGAGGCTTGGGACATCTTTAGCGGCACTGAGACCTCAATAATTAACCAGGAGCTTGGCGCCCCTATTATTGACAGAAGGAAAGTGGATTCCTTTGATGACCGCGTGTTTTCACTAATCCTATGGTGGGACAAGGAATTTGGAACTGGTTCTTTTATCGTGGATCCCTACTTGGGTTGGAGGACTGTGCATGTTGTCTTAAGGGATATGAATAATTGGGCCGAAGCACCGGGCACACTAAGATCTGATAGCTCATCTACCCACCTTGTAAGCGGCGGCATTAAATTAAAATATCTATCTGGTTTATTTACCGGATACATTAGAGGCGGAGTTAATTACAGGTTGACTAGTGACGCAATACCGGGGTTTTCCACCAGGGCCGTGGCCCCCAATGTGGTTAATGTGGGGTATATGACGAGCTGGGATAGAACTGTTTTTTCCTGGGGCTTGGGTTTTAGCTATGTAGTCCCGGAATATTTGATCTTTGACTTGGGGTACAATGGTGGGGCAGGTTCAGATACGGATTTTCATTCAGCTAGCCTGTCTCTGATTTTTCCTTTTTAAACGCATAGTAATGGCATTTTTTTCTTTCTAGCGACCGGAAGCATTTGTCTTCCGGTCGTTTTTTTATGGACACAATTTGCTTTAAGCTCCCCGCCTTTAGAGTGGGGGTGCATATTTTGCCAGCACTTTTTCCTTAGTTTTTCGGCATTAAAGGCCTAGAAGAGGCACTAGCGTTATACTACTATATATTGTGGAATCTAAAAAAATTTCACCGTAAAAAGAGGATTTCCCAGGGGGCTTGAATTTAAAGGGCAAATGTTAGAAAAAAAAAGCTTGCTTCTCTCCTAAATTTATGCAATATGTAGTGTTTAGTTTCTATTGTAAGGCTGATGGAGCGATGCTTACAATTTATAGTCGCTTAAAAAATATCTATACAAGATGTGCCCTTTTTTTGTTTTGGCTTGAAAATTTCTTTAAATTTTTTGGCCGGTCTTTTTGTAAGCTTTAAATTAATTTGATATAATTTTACAATATTTTTAGAAATTATTTTAGTTATAATTTATTATAGTTAATTATTTGATTTACCTTTTTGCTTAGTAACATCTTTAGATGGGGATATTTTGAAAACTAAAAAAGAGAGAAAGTTAGAGTCCAAAAAAACTAAAGCCCCAAAGCCATTAAAGCATAGCGAGCTAAAGGCCCCAAAAGATTTTGCTATTAAACCTTTTAGGCTAGCTAAGGGCAAAAGAGGAAGCTCTATTGGGCCAGCTAAAAAATCATCGCCAGATCCCTCCTGTGCTCCCAGGCGGGGAGGTGGGCCCAGGAAGGCGGAAAATGCTCAAATTTCTAAGAACTTAACGGCCTTAGAAAAAAAAGCACTAGGTGCCAAAAAGGTGCCTCTAAAAGTAGCCTCCAAAATAGAAGAAGGCCCTAAGGCAAAGGGGGGTACTCCTTTTTGCCAACAAGAGGGGCTTTGCCATTTGGATACTAAAAGCCCCTATTCCATAGTCAAATATCTCATGGTCCAGAAGGCCATGAAAAGTGTAACCTTTAAAGAGATAAAAAGACTCTATAAGGGCGAGGCTAGCTTAAAAAGTATTGAAGATCTCCTTGTCGAAAAGGGCTTATGCCTTCTGCCCGACGGTACCTTTGTCCTTGATTCCCGCTTCTATGCTGGGGATATTATCTTCAAGTACGAATTATTTAAAAAGCAAGCCGAGCTAGAGAAAAATCCCCGCATCAAGGCAAAGTATTTAGAGCAGGTTGTCGGGTTAAGGTCAATTCTCCCCCGTAAAGATAGCTTTGGCATTTTTTACGGAATGCGTCAGAAATGGATCCCCATAAAGTACTTAAAAGAGTTTCTAAAAACCCAAGAATTTAACCTTGTTGTAAGGGAAAATAACACTATAGATATCGACTACACCTGGGACGGCTTTTCTAAAAACCTTAGTAATTACTTAAATGGTAAGAGCATTACGGGAGGTGCCAGTACCAAATGGGCACACCATAAGCGCATAGGGGCCCTAGAGTCTGCATTCAACGAATATCTCCACGTCCATCCAGATAACTTAGAGCTGGCAGTACTCTATAACTATCATTTTAATAGCCACCTTCCCGCCCAATACGAGGACTCAGCTTTAGATATTGATGAGCTTACTAGTGGTGAGCTTATATTGCATCCCTACCAGAGAAGCGAGGTGAGGAGGTTACTTGCGGAAGAGAATGGCATCTGCTCTTTTGGCGTAGGTTTGGGAAAGACCCTTATTGCCCTGGCACTTTACGCCTGGGGGACGAAACACGGCTATTTTAAAAGGACTTGTATCGTGGTTCCGGCTTCGGTTTTGGAGGTTTGGGATACCGAGTGCCGGAGATTTTTTACCCCAGAGTTCTACCAGAGAGAAATAAAGGTAATTGGTCTCAATGAGAAAAGGGGGGGCTACAATGCCCACCTTGCTAAAGATCATCTTCAGTCTGCCTTAAAATCTTCCCATAGCCTTGTCATCATGACCAAGGAGAAATTTTGTTCCTTGCGGCTAAAGCTCCATAATCGCCAGGATTTTGTAAATTACGCCAGTCCTTTCTGCCCCAGCATGTATAAGTCTTTTGAGAAATTTTTAAACTGTGCGCATGTGGAAAGGGAGGACTATCCCTTTTTCGAGGATTTTCATTTTGACAATTTGGTGGTTGACGAGGCCCATGTCTTTAAAAACTCCCTTTCAACCAATGCCAAAGCCCACATTGCCTATCTGTCAACCCCGGCCATTTCCTTTTCAGCTTTAAATGCTATAGCTAAGGCCCATTACCTCAGAAAGAAGATGGGCGGCAGGGGTACCTACGCCCTTACTGCAACGCCTGTTACCAATTCCCCATTTGAGATCTTCAATATGCTCTCCTTGGTAACGGATCTAAGTGTCTTTAGTGCCATGGGGGTAAATACCATAGACGATATAATTAATGTCTTTGGAAGGGTAGAGCATGTAGCTGTAGCTAAGGTGAGCGGACAAGCCCAGATAAGTGAAGCCCTAATGGGCTTTGTGAACCTGGATGGCCTGCGGACCCTCTTTAATCGCTTTGTGCATTTTCAAAATGATGACTTTAGAGAAGATAGCTTCAATTGCCCTGAAAAGACTGAGATCCACGAGCTAGTTAAGCTCACAGACGCCCAGGAAAAGCTCTACCGCCGCTTGAGAAATGATGCTCTGGCTATGGAACAGAAGTTTAGAAATTCCAAAAGTGCTCTGTCCTCCATTTTTAGCATCATAAGGTCCATGGACAGGCTCACGGTGGATACCGATAGCTACCATCGCAAGACTACTTTTATCTTTGAGGAAAAAGATGAAAGTGCAGTAAAGAAGCTTCCCAAGCTCCTACCCTCAAAATGGATAATATCTTACATTTCTAAGGTATCTGGAGAACGCATAGAAGAACTAAAGCCTATTATCTACAATTTTTGCCGCGACGGCTCTGGGCGTTTGTCCTTAAGTGTCCCTGAGGATATGGATGCTATTGTAATAAATGCCCTAAAGTCTTTAAGGATTCCGGAAGAGCGCGTCCATCACCAATTAAATCCCAAGTACATCCGCCTTTTGGAGCTCATGAGAAAGTACCTAGCGCTTGGAGGAAAGCAGCTAGTCTTCACCGAAGAAAAGAAGCAACACGCCAAGCTTAGAAGAATAATAGCCCAAAACTTAAATCTTCCATTGGACTGCGTGGGCATTATCAATGCCGATGAGTCAAAGGGCAATAAGCTATTTAACACCATAGATGAGTACAATAAGGGGAAGATGATGGTAATTATTGCCAACCGCAAGGCGGAGCTGGGGGTAAACCTCCAGTGCGGCACAATCGCTATCCACCATCTCACCTTACCCTGGACTCCAGCCAGTGTCCATCAACGCAATGGCCGAGGCATTAGGCAGGGAAACTTGGCAAGTGAGGTTAGGGTACACTACTACTTTGGGGAGCAGACCTTTGACAAGTACCGCCATGCTATCTTGGAGGCCAAGAGTAACTGGATAGGAGAGCTCTTAACTGGCGAGCAAATAACCTTAGACAATAACGAGGCCCCAACCATAGAAGAGATGTTGGAGCTTTTAAGTGACAACCCGCAAGAGCTGGAAAGGAAAAGGAGCGAAAGACAAGAGGCAGCCAGGATTCTCTACCTTACCAAGCAGAGGGAAGGCCTTTTTAATGTTTTACGGACCATGACAGTGGCCCACGCTAGGCTTAAAAATAAGGAGAAAAAAGATGAAAAGGACCTTGAGCTAAAGAGTAAAAACTCAGAGCATATTATTTTGCTCTCCGATTTGAAGGCCAGATTAGAAAAGATGAGAGCTACCACGGAAACTAAGGTTAAAAAGTTTGTGGAAGAGATAGCAATTTTAACGCGCAAGATCTTAAACTTAGAGCTTAGCCCTAAAGAGCAAAGAGAACTTACTGCAGAGCTCGCAAAGCTCAAGATAGACAAGGGCAAAGTAGAAACGGAGCATATCCAGGAAAGCTCTGTATTAAAAGAGAGGATTAAATATTTAGAGGATTTGACTAGCGAAAGTCGGGAATTTAATAGCTCAAGTGAAGAGAGCGCACAGCAGGATACAAAGTATATCCAGCAGAACCTTGGCTACCTCATGGAGATGGAAAAAGAAGGGACTCTTCCCTTTGATATTGAAATACTTAAGCGTCTTGGCCAATTTATGGTGACAGAAGACTTTAAGATAATCTTTGAAGGCGATCTCTTTACCCGCACTGAGGCCAAAGAGCGCTATTTGATGAAGGTTACAAAAGTCTTTCCCATCAGCCGCTCTATCCACTATGAGCTCTTAAGTCCGGAAGTAGAAAAAGATAGACTCAGTAAGAATCCTAAAGGGAAAAAAGGCGAAAAGTCCACCCTTGGATTCTTTCCTGAGGTTCTAAAGGAAAAGGACCTTAAGGATTGGACCCCCATTACCCAAGAGGAAATAGATGCCACAAATACTATTTACTATGGGGACCTGGTTAAGATCTCCGGCGACTTTGAAACTTTTACCCGCAAGGCTTCCAAGCTAAAATTTGACCTTTCCAGGGGGATAGTGGCCCAAAAGGATGGACGCAGGATAATCCTTTGGGACTCTTCCACTGGCTTGGAAGAGGGCGCCAAACCAGTCTTTCCAGAGCCCAAGGACGCAGAGTTCCGCTATGAGATCTGTCAAGCCTGGCTCAAGGCAAAGGAAGAAAATCCCCACCTGTCCGATGCCCTGATGGAGGACCTCTTTGGGGAAAACTTCCAGGTCCTGGCCTACTCCTACTCCGAGGTACCATCTTTAAATATCTTGGAAACTAAAGGACAATAAGAAAGGGCTTTTTTTTAGGCACAAGGGCACTTAATCCAGGCCCTTTATTTTAGGCATAAGGGGCCTGGATTAAGGTTGCCACATAGCGGCCAGAGGAGCTCTTTTCCACCTTGAGGGGCAGATCAAAGGCCCGAGACAGGGTGGAGGTCTCCATGATGGAGTCTATGGGCCCTTGGCTAAGAATCTTGCCCTCCTTTAAAATGAGGCCCTGGGTGATAAAGGGGCCTATTTCCAAGGTATTGTGGGTAGTCAAGATGATAGTGGGGGCCTTTGGACCAGAGGCTAGTTTTCTCACATGCTCCAAAAAGAGCTCTCTTCCCCCCATGTCTAGGTTACTCATAGGTTCATCTAGGATCAAAAGTTCCGGCTCAGTCAAGGCGGCCCTGGCTAATAAGACCCTCTGGCGCTCTCCGGAGGAAAGGAGATGGAAGGGCCTGGACAACTTATCAGCAAGGCCGTAGTCCTCGGCAATGGCCTTTGCCCTATCTGCCAATTCCACTGGGGGATCCTCATAGAGACCTAAGGAAGCCAAAGGCCCTGAGGCTATGGTCTCTAAAAGGGTGCTGTAACCTGGCATCAGATCCGCCACTGCTTGGGACACCCAGCCTATGCGGCGCCTTAAGAGCCTTAGGTCTATGGTGCCCAGCTTATGGTCCAGGACCAGGACGCTGCCACAGGTGGGCCAGATATATCCGGTAACTAGGCGCAAAAGGAGCGTCTTACCGGCCCCGTTGGGTCCCAGGACTGCCCAGTGTTGCCCTAAAGTTACGGTCCAATTTATATCTTCCAATAAGCTAGTTCCGCCCCTTGTGAGACAGACATCCCTTAGTTCCACTACCCTTTCCAAGATCCCCTCCTAAAGGCTTTTCTTTTATAGCCAATTGAATTAAAGTTTTTTTAATCTTCCCAATATGGGGGGGATTTTAGCATGATGAATCGCACCCCGCCAGGGGGGGGAGACTTTACAAGCCCATGGACTTTGAGGTTAGAAAGGCCCGTATCCAGGACGTGGCCAATATATATCAGCTTTTAATGGGGTTTGCCTCTAGCGGACTATTGCTACCTAGGAGCTACTCCAACCTCTATGAGATGCTCCAGACCTTCTATGTGGTGGAGGATAATGGTGAGCTTTTGGGGACAGGGGCCCTGCAAGTTGCCTGGGAGGATTTAGCCGAGGTCAGATCCTTGGCAGTAAAGGAACAATACCGAGCTCGCGGAGTAGGAAGGGCTATTGCAGAGGAGGCACAACGCGAGGCCAAAGAGCTGGGCATAAAGAAGCTATTCGCTTTGACCTACGTGCCGGATTTCTTTTTGAAGCTAGGCTACCACACCGTAAGCCTAGATAGCCTCCCACAAAAGATCTGGGCAGTATGCTTCAATTGCATCCACTATCCCAATTGCCGTGAAATAGCCGTGGTAAAGGAACTCTAGGGACTCTATTGCGCCCCTGGCACCTTATCTCTGACCAATCGCCCCTGACCCCTTATCTTATGATCAATGGAGCTTAGAAGAGCTTATTTAAGGACCCCGCCTCAGGCGGGGAAAGGTTATTTATCTCATCTAAGGTGGGTAGCGCAGCTAGAGATGGAAGGTCAAAGGTCTCTAGGAACTTAGCCGTAGTGGCATAGAGGATGGGCCTTCCTGGAAGGTTTTCCTGGCGGCTGGCTATGCGGATGAGGTCCTTTTCCATAAGCGACTTAATGACGCCTCCGGCATCCACGCCCCTTAACTTTTCAATTTCAGCGCGCAGGATGGGCTGGCGGTAGGCGATGACCGCCAAGGTCTCCATGGCGGCACGGGAAAGCCTGGAAGGGGACTTTTTCCTCAGGCGCAGGGCATAGATGCTAAATTCCGGGCGGGTACGAAACTGGTATCCGCCTGCTATTTCCTTTAGATTAAAAGCCCTATCTTCGGAAGAGTACTCGCTAGTAAGCTCACTTAAGGCATCTTTTAGCTCATCTAAATTTACCTCATTTGTCTCAAAAGCCCCAAGTAGATCTTCTGGGCTCATGGGACAATCGGAAACAAAGAGAAGGGCTTCAACTATTGTTTTGAGGTTTGTCAAAGACATATTCTACCTTGAAAAAAAGCGCATAGTATCTCTTAGCGATAGTCGAATTCTGTTAAGGTTGCGGCGTCGGGGTTGGCAAGATAGAGCCTGGGACCGGATCTGTCCTCCTCATTGTCCTGGTAGAGGCGCAGAAAACCGGTTCTGGCTAGCTCCAAGGTGGCTAAAAAGCCCAAGGCCTTGTCTAAAGGTCCCTTGGAGTTTTTTAAGATCTCGGAAAAATGTGCGCTTTTGTACTCCAAAAGGTTTTGGCGGAGTTCTTCTATGATCTGTCCTATGGTCATGGATTCTATGGTGAAGTCTATGCCGAATTTTGGTTTGGGGGTACGGGTTATGATGTTTTGCCAGCCCTCCATGAGGAGAAACACCGAGGCATTTAAGATCTCTTCCTCAGATTCTACGGCGTCCTTAAAGTCATCAAAAGAACCCCTTAAAAAGACGTCCCTTTCTAAGATAAATCTTTCAGATAAAAGCTCGGCGGCATCTTTCATCCTGGAAAATTCCACTAGAGGTCCCACCAGGGCCTCCCTAGGGTCCTCGTCTCCAGTTGCACTTTCGTCCAAGGTAGGCAAAAGCATCTTGGATTTTATCTGGGTTAAGGTAGCTGCCATCACCAGATAGTCACCGGCTATGTCCAGGTTCAAGCTTTCTAAAACCCCTATGTACTCTAGATACTGCTCCGTAATGTAGCCTATGGGGATGTCGTAGATATCCACCTCGTTGCGCTTTAAAAGGTACAAAAGGAGATCCAAGGGGCCTGTAAAAGAATCCCCTTCAAATAGCTCTACTTTGATAGATAGGTTATCCGAGTTTCCATTCATCCCAAAAGTAACCTTTCGAAGAACTGTATGATGGCATACAAAGGCTTATTTAAAACACTAGTAAAGACTAGCCCCATGAGGATTAAGAAAAAGACAAAAGAGTATTTTTCACAGAACTCCAACCAGGGCCTAGGTAAAAAGTACGCCACTATCCGAAATCCGTCCAAGGGCGGAAAGGGCAGAAGATTAAACAGAAAGAGCCCCAGATTTAGATAAAAGGCCAATAGGAGCATCTGGGATACGGGATCGGAAAAAAATTGCGGCAGTTTGTAGATAAGATTATTAAAGACTGTAAATTTCAAGATAAAAGACAGGATAACTGCCAGAGAAAGATTGGAAAGGGGTCCTGCGGCGGCCACAAAGGCCATATCTCTGGCCGGGTGCTTGAAGTTTAAGGGGTTTACTGGCACGGGTTTAGCCCAGCCAAAAAGGCCTGTAAAGACAATGAAAAGAGTCCCCATTATGTCCAGGTGGGCAAGGGGATTTAAAGTGAGCCTCCCCCTGTCTTTGGCGGTGTAGTCTCCAAAAAAGGTGGCCACAAGTGCGTGGCAGAACTCGTGGAAGGCCAGTGACACTAAGAGAGGGAGGATAAGGAGTAGTACTGTGGATATGCTTAAAGTGAACATGGAAAGGTAAAGGCCTTTGGGCTATTGGGAACAAGAGCAAGTTTTTTGGAGAGTGATTAAGGCTAAACTGGAGCGGCGCCTTGGGGGATAATCTATTTTAAGTGTTCTAAAACCTAAAGATAAAAGCTTTACGAGCTCATAATAGCGCCTTTTGGGAAAGCTTAAGGTAAAGATGCCCATTGGGGCCATTATCCTTTGGGCACAGGCTACAAAGTCAGCTAGCTTATTGCCGCTGGCGCGCCGGGCCAGGTCCCCGTGGCGGCTGGGCCTGGCGCTTATAAGGTCAAAGTAAGGGGGGTTGGAAGTTAGGTAGTCCAATGGTCCACCGAAATCAGCTGGGCTAAGATTGCACCAGTCTTTTAAAAGGATTTTAATGTCAGGGGGCTTTTCCATCAGGGCCCGGGCCCTTTCTATGTTACTTTCCAGAAATGGAAGAAAGCTTCTGTCTTTTTCCACCAAAAAGAGGGTTTTAAGGGATGGGTAGTTTCCATTGACTAAGGCCTCCAAGCCCACCACTCCGCAGCCGGCCCCCAGGTCGCAGGCCAGGCGGACCCCTTGAAAAGGTGGCGCTAGGGCAGCCAAAAGTATAGAGTCTCTTGAAAACCTGTAGCCATCTTGAGGCTGGGCCCAGTCATCTTGGGTTAAGGATAGGTTGAAGGTAAAAGCCATGGATCGTCCAAATAATGGGCTGTGCCCAGTTTTTCTTAGAAAGAAGGCTGATCTAAAAAAAATTTATAGCACATTACTCCCCATTTTGCTATTTTCTGCCCTTGGATGGCCGCCCTGGGGAAAATTTGCCACAAAAAGGGGCCCTAGGCTGTCGCCTCTAGGGGTGAAATGCTCTGTAAAAATTGAATTTACCCACATTACTTGCTAAACTTATAAGGTCGGATATCGGATTTGGAATATTTTTTGCTATTTTTATATCTTTGTCTTTGGTAAAAAGCTTTATCATTTTTGTGGCCATTTGAGGTTCCCATGTTGAAGTTAGATTTTTTGCCACCTGGAACTGAGCTTAACCATGACCTCTTGTTGGAGGTCTTAGGTAAGAGCGGGGTGGGGCTGTGGCAATTGAACTTGATAAGGGGTTATTCCGCTGATCTGTACTTTGATGTTAACTGCCAAGCCATCTTGGGTTTAAACCCCAATGGTCAAAGCCAGATCAAACTTTCCATGTTCTTTAAGCACTTCGTGCACCCGGTGGAAACAGAGCTCATTAAAGCGGAGCTAGGTAACCTCTACTGCGAAGGGAAGCAGGACTTTAAGAGGGATTTGCGCCTTAGACACTTTGGCCATAGGCAGTGGCGCCTCTTTAAGACATCCGGGGTGGTAAACTGCATTGACCGGGGCGAGCGCATAAATATAACGGGTGTTTTGCAGGAGATCCATGAGGGAAGATTGTCGGAAAAATCTCTGGAGAAGGCCTTAGACCGGGCCTTAACGGAAAGGGACAAGTTCCTAAAAGAGCTACTAGTAGAGCGCCAGCTCTTGGATGCTATCATCAATGCGGCATCTTTGGGCACTTGGGACTGGGAAATACAGTCAGGGAAGGTGAAGTATAACCAGCGCTGGACAGAGACCATAGGCTACAACTTAGATGAGGTGGAGCAGACTGTGGAAACTTGGGAAAAGGCCCTTTTGCCCGAGGATCTTGAGAGTGCCAATAAGGCCGTAGATGACCACTGCAAGGGTATAACCCCAGTTTATCAGGCGGATTTCCGCATGCGTCACCGGGATGGTTCCATAATCTGGGCCCAAGACAGGGGCAGGGTGGTGGAATACGACCCAAATGGCAAGGCCAAACGCTTGATGGGGGTTATGATGGATGTAACCCACCATAAGATGATTGAAAGGGACCTGGCAGAGAAAAACGACCAGTTAGAGCTCATCTTCACTGCAGCGAGGATTGGGGCCTGGGACTGGGATGTGGAAAAGGGTACCATCAACTTCAATGACGTGTATCTGGATATGCTGGGCTATAAACCTGAAGAGATTGAGGGGACCATTGAGGAATGGGAGAGTTTTGTGCATCCAGATGAGCTCCAGTCTACCAATGACGCCTTAGATAGGGCGCTCTCTGGAGAAGATGACATGTATGCCAAAGAGATCCGCATGCGCCACAAGGATGGGCACTATGTATGGACCTACGACTTTGGCCGAGTGGTGGCAAGAGATAGTAATGGGAACGCGCTGCGCATGGTTGGTGGACACTTTGATTTTGATGAGAAAAAGAAGATGGAATTCGAGTACCAGGAGATGCGGGAGCAAGAGAGGGAATTGCGGCTCGCCAGAGACATAGCTGAAGAGAGCACCAGGGCTAAAAGTGAGTTTTTGGCCAATATGTCCCATGAGATCCGCACCCCCATGAACGCCATCATAGGTCTTACCCATTTGGTCCTGGAAACTGAGTTAGATGAGCAGCAAGAGGACTACATAAGGCGGACTGAGTTGGCTGCCCAGGCCCTTTTGCGCATCATAAACGACATCTTAGATTTCTCCAAGATAGAGGCCGGAAAACTGGAAATAGAGGAAACAGATTTCTATTTGGATGATGTACTAGCCAGCACAGTGGACCTCCTCCGAGTAAAGGCTGCAGAAAAGGGCCTCAATTTCAATGTGGATCTCCCAGAAGAGGTGCCTACACATTTAGTGGGGGATCCTGTGCGCCTGGGGCAGATCCTAAACAACCTGGCCTCCAATGCCGTGAAGTTTACTAGCCAGGGAGGAATATCCATCAAAGTATCCCTACGGGAAATGGACGTGGATGCGGCCCTCTTGTGCTTTGAGGTGCAAGATACTGGGATAGGGCTTACCGACGAGCAGATTAGCCGCCTTTTTAAGCCCTTTACCCAGGCGGACACCTCTACTACCCGCAAGTACGGAGGCACAGGTTTGGGGCTCACCATCTCCAAACGCCTGGCGGAAATCATGGGAGGAGAGATCTGGTGCTCCAGTAAAGTAGGAAATGGTTCTACCTTTGGTTTTACGTCCCGAGTTAGGCTTAATCCTCTAAAGGATATGTCTACACTGCCAGAAGGCTACCATAGGCGTAGTTGGGAAGAGCAGCTGGAGCTCCTAAAGGAGCTAAGCGGCTCAAAGGTGCTTTTGACCGAGGATAACGAGGTAAATCAGCTTGTAGCCTCTAAGATCTTGACCAAGGCAGGCTTTATTGTCTCCATTGCCGGAAACGGCTATGAGGCGGTGCGTATGGTCCAGGAAGATAAATTCTCCCTGGTTTTAATGGACATCCAGATGCCTGAGATGGACGGCCTTACAGCCGCCCGCACCATAAGGGCGATGCCTGGCTTTAGCGACCTTCCCATAGTAGCCATGACGGCCCACGCCATGGCAGGGGACAGGGAGTTATCCTTAGCTGCGGGCATGAACGATCACGTGAATAAACCAATAAACCTCCTTGAACTTTACCAGGCCCTTTTGAAATGGGTGAAGCCTCATGACAAGCAAAATAGCCAGCATCTTGTAAATGATGAGCTAGGTGGCATGTCTAATGAGGCCTAGAGCATGCCCTTAGAAAACATAGTAAACTTGGCTCTTTTGGCCATTTTTCCTAAGCTAGCCCCCTTGTTTGGCTAAAGATAAGCCTTTAGGGGGTAAAGCGGGGTTTAACAAAAGGAAATAATATTTATCAGATCTTAGGGCTGCTTTCAGCCCATTAGACTTTTAAAAAGCCGTAAGGCATTTGCTGTCAAAAGAAGCGCCAAATTTTAGCCCTTTAAGATGGAAAATCTACTAGATCTTAAAAAATTTATGCCTTTAGAGCCCAAAAGCGCCAAGAAGATCCCCACAAGAGTGTAAATTTTTGGCTCTTTTTGAAAGAAAATAGTGGTCACAATTGGGATTGCCGGCAGGCGGCCTTCCACTTTTAGTAAA
This sequence comes from Deltaproteobacteria bacterium, assembly GCA_031279515.1. Lineage (GTDB taxonomy): Bacteria > Desulfobacterota > Desulfarculia > Adiutricales > Adiutricaceae > JAITII01. The sequence continues at coordinate 21,020 of JAITII010000103.1, read as the reverse complement.
ATTTACGCTGCAGTTTAAAGGTGATAGCCGGTATCCTTGAAATAGCCTAAGCTAGGCCCTAGGACCGTACTATAGGCTCCCCTTGGCTCTTGGCGAAAAGCACCAAGGGCCCTAGCTAGGGTAAAGGGCAAAAGGGCCACAATTTAAAGGGCCTTTAAAATTGAGGGTTAGTAAAAAAGGGGGCTTTTTTGCCTCTCTAAAACCCAGAGGCAAAAAAAGTATTTCGCTTTATAGCCCTGACAAGCAAAGGGTTTCTAGAAAATTTTTAGATAAGGTACGGGTTTTTAACTATTATCTCTTGAGTCTGTTTTGTTTTTATACTAGAATGTATCGATTGAATTTTTTTAATCTTCCAATGAATCTAGCCATACAAGATAAATTGTATCATATCTATAGTGGATCATTTTAGCCTGCTACTATAGGTAGTGGTATTCCAATCTTAACACATTTTCTTTCCATTGCTTCTTAAATTGGTAAACAAGCTTAGCTTAAGTTTGCTCTACCAAATCTCAGCCTCTCCTCTACTTCACGTCTTGTCAATTCTACATAATATTTTAACTCCTTTATAAGTGGGGTTCCCTCCACCTAAGCTTTTTGAGCGACTTTCTTTCAGCTAGCCTCCTTTGGCTGAGGGATGCGATTAAAGGGCTTTCCAATTAAAAAGGGTCAGATAGTGTCTTTCAAGTTAAAAATAATAGTTTTGGTCGGTCTTTTTGTGTTAGTTTCACTATTAATAGGGATTTCTGGTGTGGTGGCCATAAAGATACAGAGCAATTCGCTTGAAGAGAGCGTGGAAACAACTCATCACTTTTCCTCTTTGGAGAATGTTGCTTTTTATGTTGAAGAGGTATCTTCGCTTGTAAGGGGCCTTCTTTTGACCGATGACTCCAAAAAGAAAGAGGAGAGCGTAAATCAGATTCACGCAATCATGAATACGGAGATGGGTCCCCTGATGCAAAGCTATGTGCCCTTGCCAGAGGAAGCCGAAAGCTGGGCACGGCTCTTGGAGCTCTGGGACCAATACAAGGCAGGGGCGGAAGATGTTATCAAAAATTCTGTGGCCAACACCGGCTATTACGCAATGGTGATGTCCAGGGACTATTCCTACAAGTACTGGATGTCCTATGAGGAACCCCTGACCCATATTATAGAAGAGATCATGAAAATTGACCATTGGCAGGCAAAAGATGTCCTCTTTTCTGCCATGGACTGCATCGAGGCCATCAAATCCCTTCAGCTTCACGAGAAAATGGGTTTGCAGGCAACTGATTCTGAGACCAGGGAACAATATTTTACCCAGGCCCGCACGGATATGGCTAGGATGAGCAAAGACTTGAATGACTTGGAGAAATTGCTATTAAGCCCCTTGGTCTCAGAGGAAGATTACAAAAAGTTCAACGAAGGTTTCAATAGAGCCGGTGCCAATAAAATTACCTTTTTGCCGGAGGGCAAGGTGGAATGGACCCTTACCCAGTTTCCCGCTCCTGCCAATTTTATCAACCGCTCCTTGAGGGATATAAGCCAATATTACTGGACTACCATAAAGCCTATGCGCGGGGGAGGGACCCAAATTTTTAATAAGCTAAGCGAGATGGCGGCCTCTGATACCAACGTAGAAGCCACAAGGATTATGAATGAAATCTGTTACCCCACAAATCTTGAGATGGTGGACATCATAACCGAGCTCATAGAAAAAGGGCAAGGGCGTCTTTCCCAGTCAGAGGAGGATGCCAAACAGAATACAGCCATGGCTTTAAAGCTTTTGTATCTGGTCACTATCATAGGCCTCGTAGTCGGGATCATACTGGCCTTTTTGTATACCTCATCTCTTAATAAATCTCTCAAAATGGTCACAGCTGAGCTGGGAGACATCTCTAACCAGATAGAGGTGGCAACTGATCAGATGGCCCAGGCAGCTGACTCCCTTGCCCAGGGGGCTTCGGAGCAGGCGGTCTCCATCAAGGAGACGAGATCCTCTTTGGAGAACCTCTCTCAGAGTATTGAGCAGAATACGGCCCATGCCCAACAGACCAATAGCATTATGAATCAAACCACCGATGAGGTTATCCAAGCCGAAGAGCTCATGATAAAGGCCAATGAGGCGATGTCGTCCATAGCCCAGGCCGGCTCCAAGATTGAACAGATCCTAAAGAGCATAAACGGCATAGCCTTCCAGACCAACCTTCTGGCCTTAAATGCCGCAGTTGAGGCCTCCCGGGCAGGGGAAGCCGGGGCCGGTTTTGCCATCGTGGCCGAAGAAGTAAGAAATCTTGCCGTTAAATGCTCCGAAGCGGCAAAAGATAGTGCAGATTTAATAAACCAGATGATCCATGCCATTGATAACGGCTCCAAAATGGTTTCCACTACCACAGGGCAGCTGGAAGCCAGTTCCAAGCTCATGACCACGGCTTCCCAGCTGGTGTCTGAAATGACTCAATCCTCCGAGGACCAGACCCAGCACATTCATCAATTGCACGATACCGTGGTGCAGATGGAGCAGGTCATCCATGCCAATTCTGCTGTAGCCGAAGAGACCGCAGGGGCTGCAGGGGGCTTAAACCAGCAGGTGCATGTCTTGCATTTAGACATGGAACACTTGACTCAGCTTACCGAGGGCAACAAGAAGGCATAGCTAAAGGACTTTTCTTAATTTAAGAAGCAAATTTTTTTAACCCAAGCTGACATCTCCCTAAGATCCCTTTTCTCTTTTTGACGGCCATCTTTTTTAAATACCCCTAGGCTATGTTCGAAAGTGCCCTTGGCCTCTTGGCCCCTCTCAAAAAGCCATATTTGTAGAGTATTAATGAAGAGCCCATCTTGTTAGGCAGTTTACAAAAGGCTTTTGTGCCCAAGGAATATTAAAAAAAATGAGAAAATAACTATTCCAAAGAGAATAGTAATTGCCAGGGAAGACATTTTCCCTTCTTAGAGTAAACTTTGAGAGCTTATTTTGACTATGGGATACAATAAAAAGCAAATTGCAAAAGTATTAGGCTCTTAAGTTATAATTACCCCCTTGTCATCTCGGAGAAAAATTTTAGCTGCTATACAAATTAAAAAATTGATGATACCTTGTAATTACGAAAAGAGCGTAGACATTCCTAGTTCCTTTAAGGTATTATTAACTTATTTTATATAATTTTATAATATATATATCAGTAACTTTTATTTTTATGAAATTATTATATTTTTGCCCAGCCTCTAAGGTCCTGATATCATTAGTTTTTTTGCGTCTTTCTTGCTTTGGGGATAAGTGCTATACTGCTTGTGTAAAAAAGCTAGAAAGAGCACTATACCTTGCGCAAGGATGAAAAGATGTTTGTGGAAAAAGTGATATTTGTCAAAGACCTGGTGGATGGCGCGGAAGTCACCATCCCATTGTTAGTTAAGAGCTGCAACACGTATAAAACCAAGTCAGGTTTTCCCTACCTGCATGTGGAGCTCATGGATAGCTCTGACAAGATAGTCGGCAAGGTATGGGATGACTCAGAAAATCAAGCCAGAAAACTTGTAAAAGGAAGTGTTGTCCTCCTCCATGGCCATGTCACCAACTACAGAGGGGAAAGACAGCTTACTATCAAGACGGCAGTACCAGTAGCCTCTGGTAACTATGACCCTTCAGACTACAGACCCAAATCCGATAAGAACGCGTCGGCGATGTTCCAGGAGCTTTTAGCACTTATTGATTCCATGGAGGACCAGGACTTTAGAAATCTCACCCGTCTAGCTATCACCCATCCCCGCAGTTCTTTTTTTACCCTTGCCCCTGCTGCGAAACATTTTCATCATGCCTATGCTTCCGGTCTTTTAGAGCATACACTTTCTGTTGCCAAGCTGGCTAAACTGGTCTCTTTGCACTACGGGGAACTATTAAATGCCTCCCTTTTGTTAGCTGGGGCTGTTTTGCACGATATAGGCAAGATCTTCGAGTTCACCAAAGACCCCGATACTGACTACACCACCTTAGGAAGGCTGTGGGGACACCTTTCTTATGGCGCTATGTATATAACTGAGCTTTCCCGTGAGTTACCTAACTTCCCCCAAGAAAAGCTCTTACTTTTGCAGCATATGCTTTTAAGCCATCACGGGGAAGCTAAGATGGGTTCCCCTATCACGCCTAAGATCTTGGAGGCTATTGTACTCCACTTCTTAGATGACCTGGACGGCAAACTTTTTGGCGTATCTGCCTTCATAGAAAGTGAAGTGGGCAAGAACCCTAACTCACAGCCGGGGTGGACTGGGTACAATAAGCTTTTGGATTCTTTTTATTTAAAAACCCCGGACTTTTTATCCCAAATGCCTCACAACACAGAGGGCAATGATTTCCAAGAGCAAAATTTATCGGATGTAATACCTACGGACTTTCCATTAGAGCCGCCATTTGGCATAGAGGGCGAACAAGAAATTGATTATCGCAGCTCTTCTGGGCCTCAAAGCTCATCTCAACAAGAGCCTGAAATTCCTAATAAAGAAGAAGAACCAATACTGAGCATAAATGAGCCAAAGGGCGCCAGTACCCTAAAGGACTTTGAAGAGGATAGCACAATAGAAACTATCTTGCAGCCCATTAAGGAAAACGCAGAAGAGCAAAGGCCCATCAAAAAAACCCCGGCTAAAGTTATTACCGAAGACGAGGCTCCCAATAACCTCAATAGGCTATTTTAATGCCCTGGCAACTTTTGGGGGCCCAGCGCGCCAAGGAATCTTTGGAGGGGATGCTTAAAAGGGGCCGCTTGCCCCATGCACTCCTTTTTACCGGGCCTTACGGCGGCGGCAAGTTTACTATGGCTTTGGACATCGTCAAAGCTGCAAATTGCGAAAACCCAGACCAAAACGGATCTCCTTGCCAAAAGTGTATTAGTTGCAGGAAGATTGGCAATAAGAATTTTCCCGATCTAACTATCTTGGTCCCCCAGGGGCGATCTTATACTCATCCCATAGAAGATGTAAGGCTCATGAGGGATTATCTGGCCTTTAAGCCCTATGAGGGCAAGACCAAGTCGGTAATCATCAAAGAGGCCGATAAGCTCTCAGGGGATAGCGGAGGGGCTCTTTTGAAGACCTTAGAGGAACCCACGCCCAATACCCTTTTGGTGCTCACCGCCATCTCCGCCTCACGGGTGATGGAGACCCTGGTTTCCCGTTGTCTTACTATTAAAATACCATCTTTGACCCGCCCAGAACTTCTAAAGGCCATAGAGGAGCAAAAGGGCCTAACTGGCCCTAAGGCAGAGCTCATAGGAGGGCTCTCCTCTGGGGCCTTAGGTATGGCTCTGGAGCTGGATGCAGAGGAAGCTTATAAGCTCTGGAACCAAATAGCTGATATCTTTGGTGCCCCAAAAGGCACAAAGAGACTGCAAAAAGCGGCCCACTTGGCAGATACCTGTGACACTTTGTACAAAGCCTTAAAGGCTAAAGACGACCTTTTGACAGGCTCTGCCAGGGACTATTTAAACCTTTTGTATAACAGCTTAAGGCTCTGGTTTAGGGACGCTGCGGTCCTGGCAGCTACTGGTGAAGCGAGCCTTTTAGAAGGCCCTCCCCCCAATAAGGCCTTAAAAAGCTTTGCAGCCTCCCTTTCCTTAGAGGATTTGCACCATTACGAAAGGAGCATTTTTAAGCTTTCCGATAACATTTCCCGGTCTATAAGATCGGATCTGGTCTTTGAAAATTTCTGGTTGGACGTGATAAAATAGCCTAGCTTCGAGGATAAAAATTTCCTCTTTCCCAAGGAAAGGGTACCTTATAAATTCATGACAAAAAACGAGAGGGAGAAAAAGCCCTTAAATCCAACTAGAGTGGAGCCCCCACCCAAGGGCGGCCACCGCATAACCAAGCCTAGCAATACCCAGACCTCAGAGTTTCCCTGCAGGCGCACGGTAAACGTGCGCCTGCGCTATGGAGGGCAGATCCAGACCTTTGACTGCTCGGATTTAGATGTGGACATGGGGGTTTGGGTGGTGGTTAAAAATGACGATCTTACGCGTTTGGGCCTCGTTACCTCCAAACCTATCATCTGGCCGGCGGGTCAGAGTAAAAAAAGGATCTACCTCCCTTCCAACAGGGTGATCTTGCGGGTAGCCACCTTGGACGATTTGGCCAGGCAGGCGGAAAACGAGTTGGAGGAAAGGGAGAACTTTGATTTCTGCCTTTCCTGTGTAAAACGTTTAGGGCTTGTCATGAAGCTTGTGGCTGTGGAAAAGACCTTTGACAATTACAAGACTATCTTTTATTACACTTCCGACGAGAGGGTAGACTTTCGGCAGTTGGTAAAGGATCTTGTAAGGAGATTACGAACCCGTATAGAGATGCGCCAGATAAAGGTGCGCCAAGAGGCTATGATGCTTGGGGGCAATGGCATGTGCGGCAGGCCCTTTTGTTGCGCCAGTTTTCTCAAATGCTTCTGTCCTGTCTCTGTACGCATGGCCAAAGAACAGAATATGTCCATCAACACCATGAAGATCTCCGGGGCCTGCGGCAGGCTCATGTGCTGTTTGACCTTTGAAAACCCTGAATTAGCCATTGGATATGAGGACGACGAGGAGCTTATTATAGATGACCCCTCTCTAGATGACGCAGCTTTCCAAGAAAGAATTATGGGCCTTAAAAAGCAATCTGATGTATTAGAGTCAGACTCTCACAAAGAAGAAAAGAGAGAATCTGATGGGGAAGATTAAATAAAATAGCACCCTAAAAGGGCTTTTTCGGTAAATAACCTTAGGTTATTTATGGGCTCTATAATGTTAAGCCTATTTTTTAAAGAGCCAAAAAGAATTTAGCTTACCTGAAAATTCACAGATAAGAGTTTTGCAAGGCGCCAAGCAGCATCCTCTAAAAAGAGGGCTCCATCCCGTAAAGCTTGGGGATAGTTCATGGGGTAGGGGAGCATACTCATGACTGCGTCCACCCCGTGGTCATAGAGCCTTTGGTAGCCATGCTCCAGAGAGCCGGCAATGTTTATGGTGGGGATATTTAGCTCTTTTCCTGCGTGGGAGACCCCTAAAGGGGCTTTACCCCACCAGACGGTCTCTAGATCGGTTTTGCCCTCTCCGGTGATTATTAAAGACGCACCTTGGGCCTTTTCCTTAAATTTACCCTCCGTTAAGACCACGTCTATGCCCTTTTTGAAAACTGCGTCTGTAAAGAGCATGAGGGCAGCCCCCACGCCTCCGGCGGCGCCTGCTCCCTGTTTAGAATCCACATCTCTGCCTGTAAGGGAGCTGGCTACTTTATGGAAACTGCCTAAGATTTCGTCCAATTCCGGTATCAGGCGGTTAGTGGCCCCCTTTTTGGGCCCGAAGATCATGCTGGTGCCATTGGGACCTGTAAGGGGGTTTTCCACTGCACAGGCCACTGTGATGGAGACCTCCCCAAGTCTTGGGTTAATCTCTGAGGCATCAATCTTAGCTAGATCTTTTAGGCCTAAGGGCCCAGGCTCTACATTGGAGCCGTCTTTCTTTAAGAGCTTTAAGCCCAAGGCTTGCAGCATGCCAGCACCTGCGTCCACTGTGGCGCTTCCCCCCAGGCCCAAGATAAGCTTGGTTATGCCATTATCTAAGGCGTCCTTTATTTGCTGGCCAAAGCCGTAGGTAGTGGCGCGGGCAGGATTTAACTCTTGGGGTGAAAGGCTGGCTAGGCCGCAGGCAGCGGATATCTCCACCACTGCCGTGGTGCCGTCCCCTAAGATCCCCCATTGGGCCTCTATCTTACGCCCCAGGGGGTCCTTTACTGTATCCTTTAAGATGCGTCCCTCTGTGAGGAAGACCAGGGCTTCCACAGTGCCTTCCCCACCGTCCGCCACGGGAAAGAGCAGATATTCCGCCTTGGGCCACAAGTTGACAAGTCCCCTTTTGATGGCAAGGCACGCTTGCATGGCGGATAAGCTTTCTTTAAAGGAGTCAGGGGCAATGACAATTTTCATTTATTTTCCTTAAATATTGGTGCGGCCTTTTATGCCGGAAACATAAAAGAAGGGGGGAGTGCCAAAAAAAGAGGCCGTCTTTATCATAATACAATATTAGAAAGCTTCCCGCTAGAGATCCTATTTTGGGGCTCCCCTTTGAGATAGGCAGCTAAATTTTGTGCGGCTATATTCATGAGCCTCTGGCGGGTCTCTTTGGGAGCCCAGGCTATATGGGGGGTTATGATGCAATTTGGGCATTTGAGAAGGGGATTGGACTCTTCCATAGGCTCTTTGGACAAGACGTCCACAGCAGCATAATAGACCTTACCGCTTAAGAGGGCACAGGCCAGGTCCTCTTCAACTATTAGGCCGCCACGGGAGGTATTAATGATGATTACCCCGTCTTTCATACCGGAGATAGAGGCCTTATTTATCATGCCTTGGGTGTCTTTGTTTAGGGGCGCATGGAGAGAAATTACATCCGAAGCAGCCAGAAGCTCAGTAAAGTTTACTAAGGGGTAGTCCTTTTCGGACTCTTTAGGGGGCCTATCACCATTATAGGCTATTACTTTCATGCCCATGGCCCTGGCAATATTGGCCGTAGCCTTGCCAATGGCGCCGTAGCCCACTATGCCTAGGACCTTTTTGTCCAGCTCCATTAGAGGGAAATCCCAAAAGCAGAATTCTATTGTCTCCTTGTAGCGGCCGCCTTTATACACAGAGCTATGGTGCCCCACTTGCCAGGCCACCTCCAAAAGGAGGGCTATGGTGAACTGGGCCACTGCCATGGTTGCATAGCTGGGTATATTGGTAACCACAAGGTTTTTCTCTAGAGCAGCTTCCACATCCACTATATTGTAGCCAGTTGCTAAGACGCCCACATACTTTAGGTTGGGGGCTTTTTCTATAGTATCCCGCAAAATAGGGGTCTTATTGGTTAAAATGAGCTCCGCGTCCCCGATGCGGGTCAGTATTTCCCCCTTGGGGGTATTATTGTAAATTATCAGCTCATCCACTAGGGCCATCATCGGGTCCCAGGAAATGTCCCCAGGATTCAAGGCGTTTCCATCCAGTACCACTAATTTTCGCATTTTAAAGTCCTTTATCAGCCTCAAGAAGGGTCACAAAAGCCTACATATTTTATTACAAAAAAGCGGCCCTTTTGCAAGCCAGAATAATTGATAAAGAGCCTTTAAGATTAACGGCATGTCAAGGGCCCAGAGCGAGCGCGCGGGGCTTATCTTTGACCTTAGCCCAGAAAGAGCTCTAGTTTCTTCCAAAATATCGGGAAAATTAGATAGTTAGCCCCTAAAAGGCGAAGTCCCTTAGAAAGGCTGTAGCTTATAGTCTGACGATCTAGGATAAAAGGCTTAACTAATAATAAATACCAAACTACTAGTTAAATTAAGAGAGCTTAATAATCTTTATGACGCATTTGCCTTTTAATCTTTAGTCAAAAGGTAAATGTACTCTTTAGTTTTCTAGCTAAAAGGCGCAAATTTTGACTTTTGGGAAAAAAATCAGAAACGCGAGGTCAGACAAATATTTTCTGCCCTTATGCTCTAGGCTTTAAAGCTCTAAAGCTCTAAAGCTCTAAAGCTCTAAAGCCCTTACTTTTATACAGGAAGGCTAAATTACCAAAAAAATAGCCTCCTAGTTAATTGTTTTTAAAGCTTTTTTTGAATAATTATTTCCCTATCTATAGCCTGTGGGGGAAATAAATAAGAGATGATAGACAAAAAAATAGGAGATAGAAAGTCTATGGAGCGAAAAAAATGGAGAAAGTATTTACAAAAGAATCTTTTTTTATAAAAACTAGAACTATCTACAAATTTTAAAAATATCTAGCCACAAGTGCAGCTAACTATAGGGTTAACTATAGGATTAACTGGGGGTTAACTATAGGGTTTAACTATGAGGCTAAAACAAGAGGCGCCAAAAAAAATAGCTTTTAAGCTTTTTTTAGCTTTATTTCAACAATAGGAGGCGTTTCCTTAGGCTCTTTTCTCTCCCAGAGTAGGAGCAGGGGTGCGGCTATGAAGATGGAGGAAAAGGTACCTACAATTATGCCTATGGTAAGGGCAAGGGCAAAGTCCCTATTGACTGGTCCTCCCAGGAAAAAGAGGGATAGGAGGGCTAAGATGGTGGTCCCTGAGGTAAGGATGGTCCTGGATAGGGTCTCGTTAATGCTGCGGTTTATAATGAGGGCGTAATCTCCTTTGCGGTTGCGGGAGTAGTTTTCCCGGATGCGGTCAAAGACTATGATGGAGTCATTTAAGGAGTAGCCAATGATGGTTAAAATCGCCGCCACAAAGGAAAGGGTTATCTCTTTATTAAGTAGGGAGAATATCCCCGTGGTGATAATGATGTCGTGGATGAGGGCTAAGATCCCTCCCAAGGCATAGCTGAAACGCAAATAGTAGCAGGCAGCTATTGTTACTATGAGAGCCGTTATGATGAGATAGCCCACTCCCACATGGAAGAGGGATACCAAGTTTACTATTCCCAATAGGACTGCCGCGAAGATAAATGGAGCCCCCCATTTCTGCTCAAAGCGGCCAGAGATATAGATGATGATTATGAGGATGGCATAGTAGACGGCATACAGGGCCTTTTGTTTCAGGTCTTCCCCCACCTTGGGGCCCACCAACTCCTGGCGGCGGATCTCCACATTTCCCGCTCCAAAGTTCTGATCTAAAAGGCTAATGACCCCAGCTGTGATGGTCTGGGTGGTATCTTCTTCGGTTAGCCGGAGGTTAATAAGATATTCTATCCCGCTTTCACTTTTTCCGAAATCCTGGATGGAAGAGACTAAAAAGCCCCCTTGGGTAAAGATGTCATTTAGCTTATCCTGGCTTACGGAGGCATCTGAAAAGCGTGCCTGAACTAAAAATCCCCCACTAAAATCCACCCCCAGGTTCAAGCCCTTGTGGAAGATGATGGATAGTAGGGATATTAAAATAAGTGCGCCTGAGACCAAAAAGGCGTAGCGGCGATTACCTATGAAGTTAATGTTTACGTCGGGTTTGATTATTTCCAGAGACATCTATTGTCTGCCCTATATAGCTTTTTGCCAGATTGTCGGCAATTAAAAATATTATATGCTCACTCTTTTGGGTTTGGCTTTGGCTAAGACCAGGTCGAACATCCAGCGGGAAGCGAAGATGGCAGTGAACATGGAAGAGAGGATTCCTAGGATCAAGGTGATAGCAAAACCCCTAATAGGTCCGGTTCCAAACTGATAGAGCACCATGGCAGCCAGGATGGTAGTGATGTTGGCATCGAAGATGGTCCAGAAGGCCCGACCAAAGCCTCCGTTGATGGCCGCAGACGGGCTCCTTCCCTGGCGGATTTCCTCACGGATGCGCTCAAAGATAAGCACATTGGCGTCCACCGCCATGGCAAAGGTTAAGACCAGGCCAAAGATGCCAGGCAAGGTCAAAGTGGCGCCCAATACGGCAAGTGCCCCCAAGACCAAAGGAAAGTTAATAAGTAGGGCAAGGCAGGCCGCTAAGCCAGACCAGCGGTAGTAGAAGAGAAGAAATAATAAGATTAAGGTTAAGCCCACTATTCCAGCAGTAAAGCCTTGCTTAATGCTATCTTCACCTAAAGATGGTCCCACGGTCCTTTCCTCTAGGATAGTAACCGGAGCCGGCAAGGCACCGGCCCTTAAGACTACAGCCAGCATCCTGGCCTCTTCAATAGAGGAGATCTTGTCTATATAGGCATCCCCATCGGGGATGCGGGACCTTATGGTGGGAGCGCTGTAGACCATGTCGTCTAAGACTATGGCCAATCTGCGGCCCTGATACTGCTCGGTGATGTCCGCAAAGTACCTGGCGCCCCTTGAGTCAAAGCGAATGGAGACCCTGGGATCCCCCATGTCCCCGCGATAGGCCCTGGCATCTGTTAAGGTCTCCCCTGTCAAAAGCGTCGTCTTCATAAGTATGATGGGCCGTTCATCTTCTTTGCCAGTTAAGGGGTTTACAAATTTTTCCTTGTAGACCTGGGTACCGGGGGGCGCCCCATCCCTTATAGCCTCTTCGGGAGTTATGGGCCCATTGTAGACCAGCTTAAATTCTAAAACTGCTGTGCGGCCGATGAGGTCTACGGCCCGCTCAGGGTCACTGAAGCCAGGGAGCTGGATTAGGATCCTGTCTTCCCCCTGGGGCCTAATATCAGGCTCAGCTACGCCAAATTCGTCTACGCGGTTGCGGATGGTCTCCAAGGCCTGACGGGCAGTCATGTCCTTAATATTAGCCTCCTCGTCGGAGGTCAATTGTAGAGTAAGGTTGCGCTCGGAGTTTTGAGTTATGCGGAGATTGGGGTACAGGTCATCGATGAGGTCAGTTACCTGGTCTCTATATGAATCGTCCTGGAGAGTAATTTTAATCTCTTTAGAATCATTAGTTTCCAAACTAACCCCGGGTACGCCGGCCTTAGAAAGGCTCGCCCGTAAGTCTTCGCCGGTGCGGCGGCAACTATTAATTAAGGCCACGTCCATGTCCACCTCCATGAGGAGGTAGATGCCGCCTTTTAAATCTAGCCCCAGGTTTATGACCTTGGAGGGCAGAAAGGACGGCGTTTCGCCTTTAGAGCTTAAAAAGGTGGGAAGGACGCAGATTATTCCGGCGCCCAGTACCAGGGCTAGTAAGATGCCCCGCCAGAGGAGGTTATGGTTCATAGAAAAGAAGGCTCGCAGTTAAAATTTAAGGGGGCGCCTTTGAAATAAGGCGCAAAGTATAAAGCTTATTCCGACTTGTTCAGATTGACCTTTTTGTTGTCCGTATCCTTGTCTTCCGTATCAGCGTCCGTGTCCGTATCCTTATCTACCTTGTCTACCTTGTCTGTATCCTTGGCCCTATCTCTGTCCCTATCCTTTTTTCTCTCCCTGTCCTCGGACTTGGGACTGTCGGAGGATACTACACCGGCTATAGCGGTTCTGGCTATTTTTACCCTTACTTCAGGGGCTATGCGCACCGTAAGTTCACGGGTGTCTACAGCTGTTACCACTCCAATAAGTCCACCATTGGTCTGGATGCGGTCACCTTTTTTAATTGAGTCCAGCATTTCCTGGCGGGCCTTTTGCTGTTTTTTCTGGGGCCTTAGCATGAGGAAATAGAAGATTAAGATAAAGCCCACTATAAAGATGATGAGTTGCATGCCTCCCCCACCAGAGGAAGGCTGGCTACCATCGGTGGAAGCTGGGGGAGCCATGGCATAGAGAGCAGATGCGGCACTTATTAATGATTCAAGCATTACGGGATTCTCCCTGGATTAGAAGATAGAAATTTAAAGCTATAAAGGCGCTTTGGCTAGTGAGGAAGGTGGTTAAAAGGCCTCATCTTGAGGACCATTCTGGTAAGCATTGTAAAACTCTTTATGATAGCACATATAGTTACCCTCCCGCAAGGCAAGGCGGGCCCCTTCCATGAGTTCTAGGTAAAAGTACAGATTATGGATGGAAGCTAGCCTGGGAAAGAGGGGTTCTCGGTTGGAGTAAAGGTGCCGTAGATAGCTGCGGGAAAAGTTCTGGCAGCAACGGCACTTACAGTTTTCATCTATGGGTAGGGGGTCAGAGCGATATCTAGAGTTGGCAATATTAATTTTTCCGTGCTTTGTAAAAAACTGCCCATTTCTACCATTGCGGGTGGGAAGGACGCAATCAAAAAGGTCAGCTCCCAATCTAATGCCGTCCAAGAGATCCAAGGGGGTTCCCAGACCCATGAGATAGCGGGGTTTCTCCAGTGGAAAGGAGGCCAATGACGCCTGGATGGCACTTATTCGCAAATCTTGTGGCTCACCTAAGGCTAAGCCTCCTGCGGCATTTCCGGCAAAGCCTAAGGAAGCGATGTCCTGTGCCGACTTTTCCCTCAGCTGGGGATAAAAGCCCCCTTGGGATATGCCAAAAAGGAGCTTATCCCCCTTTTGGTCCCAATGTTTAATTGTCATCTCTGCCCAGCGCAGGGTGCGGTCCATGGCAGCTTGAGATTCTTTTTCCCCAGCTGGATAGCCCAAAGGCTCATCCAGGCACATCATGATGTCGGAGCCCAGCTTTTCTTGGACTTTTAGTGCCCTAAGGGGCGTAAAGGTGTATTTGGACCCGTCGTAAGGGGACTGAAAGATGACCGAGTCTTCCTCGATGCGGCGTAAATTTTTCAGAGAAAATACCTGAAAGCCGCCACTGTCGGTCAAAATAGGCCCGTCCCAGCCCATGAACTTGTGTAAGCCTCCCATTTGTGAGATGAGGTCTTCTCCAGGGCGGCACATCAGGTGATAGGTGTTGGATAGGACTATCTTGGCACCTAGTGCCTTTAGATCATCTGGGTCCAGGGCTTTGACAGCCGCCCTGGTGCCCACGGGCATGAACATGGGAGTTGGAAATGTGCCGTGAGCTGTCTTTAACTCGCCGCATCTTGCGTAGCTTTTAGTGTCTCTGTGGTGGATAGTAAAAATATCTTCCATGGGCATTATTTTTTTAAGCTTTTTAGTACTTTTGAATGATAGTAAGGCCCGCTAAGCTAATAAGGAGCCCCAGGATAACAGTTGGTTCTATGGATTCCCCATGTACCAGGGCCCCGGAGAGGATCCCGAAAAAGGGCACTAGGCTTATGAAGACCCCTGCCTTGTGGGGTCCCAAGATTAAGATGCCCCTGTAGAAGAAGGTAAAGCCTAAGGCAGTTCCCAAGAGCCCTAAAAAACCTATGGAGAGCCAAGTATCATAAGTGAAGCCTAGAAAGGCATCTAAGGGTTCCTGGGCTAAAAGGCATAGGGGGATTAGCATGATAACTGCTAAAAGGCTAGTAAAGGTGTTGGCAGCTAAGGGAGAGATCCTACCTAACACCAGCTTTCCCAGGAGGGAATAGGCTGTCCAGCTGACAATGCAAAGGGTTAAAATTAGATCCCCTATATTAAAGCCCCCATCTAAGATAGCGGATATGCGCCCACCAGTTACCACCACCAAGGTTCCGCAGATGGCAAGGAGTATCCCCACCCCCCTTATCAAGGTGAGTTTTTCAGAGAAAAATATCACTGAGCCCAGGTAGATGAAGGCCGGGTTAATTGTTACTATCACCGAACCCCTTCCTGCCCCGGTCAAAGCCAGGCCCTTGATAAAAAAATAATTGTAGAGGATAAGGCCTGTAGCTGCGGATAAGAGTAGTAAAACAAAAGTGTAAAGGTCTATCTTCTTAAGTCCCAGGCCCTCGGTAAAGGCGAGCTGGGGACATAGGATAAGGGAGGCTAGGATAAAGCGCCACAGGGCTACGGTCAAGGGCGGAGCACCCAGGGCTGCTTCTTTGCCCGCAGCAAAAGTACCCCCCCAGATTATCACGGTTATTAAAAGGAGGACGTAAACTAGATACTTTTGGCTTGTGACATCTTTGGTCCCGGTCAAGAGCGGGTGTGCCCCTCTCCCAGGACCACGAATTTCCTGGTGGTGAGCTCTTTTAAGCCCATGGGCCCATAAGCTTGTAGCTTAGAGGTGGAGATCCCTATTTCCGCCCCCAGGCCTAAGACCCCGCCGTCATTTAAGCGGGTGGAGGCATTGACCATTACGCAGCTGGCATCCACGGAACGCAAGAATTGGCGGGCCCTTTCAAGATCTTTAGTTACTATGGCCTCGGTATGGTTGGAGCCGTGCCTTTGTATATGCTCCAGGGCGTCAGCAAAACTATCCACTATCTTGACGTTTAAGATAAGGTCTAGATACTCTTTATCCCAGTCTGCCTGTTGGGCTAAAGATACCTTTTTGCCCATCACCTCTATGAGAAAGGGGAGGGCCTCTTCGGAGGCCCTTACAGATACATTGTTTTTCACAAATTCCGGGGCCAGCCGTTTTAATAGTTCTAGGGCTATATCTTTGTGGACCAGAAGGCATTCCAAGGCATTGCAAGCGGCACACCTGGAGAGCTTTCCGTCTAGGATAAGGCTTATAGCCATATCTAAGGAGGCATACTCGTCGGCATAGAGGTGGCAGACTCCCTTGTAATGCTTCAAGACTGGGATGCGTGAGTTTTCCGCTACGAACCTTATTAGCCCCTCCCCGCCCCGAGGTATGACAAGATCGATATAGTCACTTAGGACCAGAAAATCCTTTAGGGCGTCCCTTTCTATACTCCCTATGACCTGTACAGCCGCCTTGGGAAGACCAGCTAAGTCCAAGGCCTCGCTAATTAGGTCACCCAGGATATAAGAGGAAAGGGAGGCCTCTTTTCCTGGTTTTATGATGATGGGATTGCCGCTCTTTAAAGCCATGGCAGCGGCCTCTACCACCGCCCCTGGCCTAGCCTCGCAGATAAAGAGGATGAGCCCCAAGGGTACCCGCATCCTTCCAACAGTGAGGCCATTTTCTAGGGTCCGGAAATCTTCAATCTCCCCTAAAGGGTCTGGCAAACTCGCCACCTTGGAGATATTGTAGGTAAGATCATTTAACCTCTCATCCGTTAGGCGCAAGCGGTCCAATATAGGTGAGCTAACCCCGTCGGCCAAGGCATTTTCCAGGTCGTTTTGATTGCCAGCTAAGATATTGGCTCTATTTTTATCTATGAGCCCCACCAGGTGCAAAAGCGCCTGGTTGCGCACATCCTGCCCACTTTCGCCAATTGGGGAAAGGGCAGCCCTGCCCTTTTGGGCAATGCTTATGGCGTTTAAGGCGTCTGTCACGAGTTTCTCCTTGAGGTTTAAAGGGGTAAACTTTAAGGCAACTTAGGTTTCGTCTCTGTCCATGAGGATTACTTGGGGGTAAACCAGGGGTTTGCGATTAATGGAGTGACGAAAGAGCCCCCTTACGTTTAAGCGAATTTTTTCATAGAGTTCTGCCGGCACTCCCCCCGGTTCCTGGACCCTGCCTTGTCTAGCTAAATCCCTGGCGAACTCCAGGGCGGTTGTGGAGGCTATGTCTTCTGCCTCCTTTGCCAGGTCCTCTTCATTGGCGTATTGCACCCCTAAGATAGAGACCTTGGGAGGCACTATAGGCTCTAAAGTTAAGTTTTCCAAGACCAAAGTAACTATCACCAGGCCGAATTCAGATAGTCTCTTGCGGCTCTTAATCACCGGATCTCCAGGGGATCCAAGGCGGGTTCCTTCCACCAGGTGTCTTCCTGTGGCAATTGGCGGACCAAAGAAGATCTTTTTATCCTGGGTAAAGGAGACCTTGTCTCCGTTACTCAAAAAGAGCACCCTCTCTTTGGGCATTCCCAGTTCCATGGCAATGGCCCCATGGCGGTTTAGATGCCTCATCTCACCATGGATGGGGATGAGGTAATGGGGACGGGTGAGTGACAGCATAAGCTTCAATTCTTCTATGTGCCCATGGCCCGAGGCGTGGACCGTGTGGTAGCGCGGGTCTAAGACCTTGGCTCCCTGCTGGTGAAAGAGATTTACCAGGGTATTTATGGCGGTTTCGTTTCCAGGAATGGTCCTGGCGGAAAAGATTATAGTGTCTCCGGGCTGGACCAGCACCTGCCGGTGTTCACCGCTTGCCATGCGGGCCAAGGCAGACAGGGGTTCCCCCTGGCTGCCCGTCACGACTATCAAGATCTCTTTGTTGCGATATTCAGAGACCTCGGGAAAGCTTATCTCCAGGCCCACGGGAAGGGAAAGGTAGCCTATCTCCTGGGCTAGGCGCACATTGGCTATCATGCTGCGCCCGTCGAAGACTATCTTTCTGTTTGAGGCAGTAGCTGCCCTGGCTATCTCCCGGATGCGGGCCAAGGAGGAGGCAAAGCAGGCAAGGATAACCCTGCCTGTGGCTTCCTTTAAGTACTCCGTTAAAGCGTCCCCTACCTCCTTTTCGCTTAAGCTATGGCCTGGGGTGTCACTATTGGTGGAGTCGGACATCAAGGCTAGGACCCCGGCCTCCCCCAGGGAGGCAAACTTAAAGAGATCCAAGCGGTCGGCCTCCGAAGCTGAGAGATCCATCTTGAAGTCCCCGGTATGCACCAAGACCCCGTTGGGGGTTTCTATGGCTATCCCCACCCCATCTAGGATGCTGTGGGCTACTTGGATGAACTCTAGCTTAAAGGGGCCTATGGTTAGTTTTTCCTTGGCCTTAATCTCTATGAGCTTTGCCTCTTCAATGTGGTATTCCTGAAGTTTTAAGCCCAGAAGCGCCAAGGTTAAGCGGGTCCCATAGACAGGGATATTGGGACACTCTTTCAAGAGAAAGGGCAGGGCCCCTATATGGTCCTCATGGCCATGGGTGAGGATTATGGCCCGAAGCTTATCTTGGTTTTCATAGAGGAATCTGAAATCAGGTATGACTAAGTCTACCCCTGGTTGACTGGAACCGGGAAACATTAGTCCTGCATCTATGACAATAATATCATTCCCACAGGCGATGGCCATGGAATTGAGGCCGATCTCACCTAGGCCCCCCAGGGGGATGATATCCACGAACGGCTCTCTCGCGTTAAAGTGGCCATTATGGTCCTCCAACGGCTTATCCGTGTTGTCTATCACTTAATTTTAATATTGGTCCAGGCTGGCGAAATTCAGTCTGTTAACCGCCATGGTAAGAGCCTCAGATAAGGCATCGGCGCCTCCCATGTCTCCTATGAGTTTCCTTCTGCTGCTATCGGCCTCGGCCCAGGAACGGTTGACGAGCTCGTAGCCTGGGCGATCCATCACCGCCTCCAGGCGCACGTGGGCTACAACGTCCGACCCGCTTACATCCAATACAAAGTCCGCGATATTAACTGTCACTCTGCACTTGGCTCCGCTGGAACCAGTATTAGCTGCTACCCCCAAAAGTCTTAGCCGTTCCCTCACTGCCTCGAAGACCACTTGCTCCACACTCATTAGACTGCGGGAGACTGTCTGTCCGCTGGGAACGGTTATCATGAAATCCACCATCCCACCTTGGGAACCTTTGAAGAGCTCCTGGGACTGGGCTGTCCTTCCTACTAGATTAGGAGTTTGTCTCCCATCCACCACCACGAGCTGTACTGTGGCATGGTTGATGGTCGTGGTGCCGGCAATGGGATTGTAGGTAAGGTTCAGCCTAGAGGAAGTTCCTATGCAGGAGGTGAGTATCACAAGGGCTAAGAGCGCGGGCAACGTTTTAAAAAACGTCTGGCGCATGTCATTGTTCTCCTTTCTTAAGTTTTAGAATATGAGTTAAAGTGTAGGAAAATGGCACTTTGAATTATTATCTTCATTTTTGAGTGCTTTGTCCAATTTTTAAAAATTATGGTATATATGGATGTGAACCCCACTAAATCTTGTAGAAATTATCCTTCTTATTTTTGACAAGACTTTGTTTTCAAGAGGAATAAACTTAAGGGTGACAGCATCAAGGCATGGTTTATCTCGCCTGTGACTATCTTTTTTTCTAGGTCCGCAAGTGAGACAAGGACTAATTCCGTCTCCTCATTGGGGTCAAAATGGGTCTGGCCTGTCTTTTTAGCCCCCTTGGCCAAAAATGTTGAAATGCCGTTGCCAAAGATGGCCGGATTGGGGTTCAAGGTGAGGAAGAGTTCAAAATTTTCTGCACTATAGCCAGTCTCTTCCAAGAGCTCTCGGCGGGCAGCAGTCTCTAGAGAGTCTTTTGGTTCCACTACCCCACCTGGGAGCTCCAAAGAAAAGGCGCGGGACCCGTGGCGATACTGGTTCACCATTACTATTAAATTATCCTCTGTTAAGGCCAAGACATTTACCCAGGAGGGCGCCTTAAATACTGTGAAGCATTTCTCCAGGCCATCTTTCGGGGAAAGTACCCTTCTTTCCAAGACATCTAGGACAGGGGTTTTATAGACTACTTTGTCCGAGATAAAGGACCAGGGTAAAATACTTGAGCTTTTTGTTTCTGACAAGGTTCCGCCTTTAAAATCATTGGGGTTAATATTGAAAGCTTTTCTGCTTTATTAAATTTTACTTTTGTCTGCGTAGTAGCTTATAAAAAAAAGTCCTTTTCTGCGGACTTATAAAAAGCTATTCTTTAAAGAAACTGGGGGGTTTACCCTGGACTCCATCCAATTTTTTGCTTTAGTACAAAGACAAATCTTTTTTTGGCTTTTTATCTTGGAAAATTAAGAAGCTTGGGGGGAAACCCTGGCCCACTGGATAAGAATAAGAAAAAAGCTTAGACTTAATTTAGCTTATCATATTTTAAGGAAAATGTCAAGAGAAATTGGAAGGCGATTACCGCAGGGCATTTATCTTCCTTTGATAATTTCTTTTTTAAGCCCCTAGACGCTTTTACCAAATTTCATCCACAGTAAGCCCATGATAGGCTTATAGGTTATGTATTAGTAATATAATGACTAATAAGTGCTTGTCAATACCCTTATCGACTTTTTTAAAATATTTTATCTATAAAAAAAGTTTAATTATATTTTCATTTTCTTACCCTAGCACTTGTATTCCAGGTAAAAAAGATAGAATTGATCAATGGTTTCTAAAAATCTGTAATTCCCTACATCAATTTTTGATGGCTTAAAATCTATATTTTAGAATCTTATAGCTTAATATATATTAGTTATTATTAATTACTGTAGCGTTATTGGGTAAATCCAATTTAAGCTTTTCTATTATTTCGTTGGCTTTGTTATTTCCCTCATAAATTATTAGTCGATTATTATTAACCAATGCCCTTAAAGGATGAAAGTATTCGAAAAGCTCTAATGTTGATATGTTAAGTTCTTTAATATAATCATTAATTATTGCAAGTGCTGTTGTTGCTATAAATGAGATAAGCAGATGCCCTTTAAAATTTCTTTCAGAATACACTCTTGCCGGAAGTATTTTTGCATCGGTCTTACTTAAATCGAAATATTGTTCTATTGATTCTCTTTGATAATACAACGGAATAACTTCATTTAATTCTAATTGTTTGCTAGAAAGCAGAATAAACGATCCTATTTCTTTAAGTTTATCATTTGTTTCTTCTTTAGAACGACCATCTTCTCTTGCCTTTCTGATATATTCAACTGTATCTCTTGCCTTCTTTTCAATATCTATAATAACGTATGCATAGATATATATGTTCAAATAATTTATGCGTATTGATTTAGCAAAAAATTCGCGTTTTAAATATGTAACATTGCCAGATACATTTGTTATGTCTTGCAAATGATTTTTAATTAGATCTTTATATATGCTTCCCCTAGCTGGAAGT
>JAITII010000081.1 GCA_031279515.1 Deltaproteobacteria bacterium | reverse complement strand
CCTTCCAGTTCCAGATATTCATCTTGGAGCTTCTGGCGCATCTCGTCACCGGCATTCCACATGCCTCGGCTTATGGCCTCTAAGAGCTTGTCTAAGATGTTCTGGCGGGCATAGGGGTTTACTTTTTCCATCCACTCTTTCATTTTGGGATCCAAGGTATAGGCCTCGGCCACCTTCTTGTACATCCAGTCTTCCATGACATCGGCAGTGGCATCCCAGCCAAACATGGTGTCCATCATATGGGAGATGTCCCCAGCCCCCTTATAGCCATGGCGCATAATGCCTTCTAGCCACTTGGGATTTACTAGCCTAGCCCTTAAGACATGCTTGGCTTCCTCGTCTGTCGTCCTTATCCTCACTCTCTTGGGATCTGCATCATCACCCACAAAGGAAAGGGGTGCTATGCCGCGGACTGTATGGGAGGCGGCTATTAAACCGCCGTAGTAGTTGTAATAGTCTGTGCAGGATAGCATGTCGTATTCACGGGTGTCTTCGTTTTTAACCGTTGTGTCCATGCGGGCCAAATTGCGCTTAAGGTTCTGGGGCCTTGTAAGTCCGTAGGACTCTCTGCCGTAGGCATGGCCCGAATAGCGGATATAGATCTCCCCTAAGTCTTCTTTGGTTTCCCACTTTTTCGCCTCAATAAGTTCCTTGACTCCGGCTCCGTAGGTGCCCGGAGGGCAGCCAAAAACCCTGAAGGTGGCTTCTCTCCAGGCGTCGTCTTCAGAGAGCCCTTCTTGGCGGTAGAATTCCAGGTCTTTGTAGACATGGTTTCTAATAAGGTTTTGGTCCATAGGCTCATTTAACTTGGCCACCAGGTCCACGGCAAAGTCCAAGGTCTCTACCAAGTTGGGAAAGCTGTCTCTAAAAAACCCGGAGATCCTGGGGGTTACGTCCAGACGAGGCCTTTTTAGCTCAGATAGAGGTATGATTTCCAAACCTGAGACCGTGCCCCCTTCCCTCCAGATGGGTTTAAGGCCCATAAGGTAATAGATCTCTGCTATGTCGTCACCTCTAGTGCGCATGGTGGATGAGCCGAAGACTATTATCCCGATGTTTTCAGGGTATCTACCGGTTTCAGCCAAGGTCCTTTCAATAAGGGTGTCCCCCATGGCCACTCCCACCTTCCAAGCTGCTGGGGAGGGGATCTTATTGGGGTCCACGCTATAGAAGTTGCGGCCAGTGGGTAGGATGTCACATTGTCCCCGGCTGGGGGCACCTGATGGTCCCGGGTCCACAAAGCCGCCATCTAAGGCTTGGGCAGTACTAGTTAGCTCTGCTACAGTTCCCCTTATCTTGGGAACTAAGGTCAACGCAATGTACTCTAAGGTCTTTTCCACCACCGGAGACTCAAATCCCAGGACACTTTTTACTATAGAAGGGATTGGCGCTGGGTCATAGTTTTCCTCAGCCAATCCCTCCACCAGCTTAAGGCTCATGGAATGGTTTTCCCTTAAGATCTCTGCTCCACTTTTGCCGCCCCAGTTAGTATTGCTTTTTCCCCTAGAGGCCAAGAGTTCGTCATAGTCAAAGCCCCTGGCTTTCAATAAGGTTTCCCTAAGTGATGGTGCTCCAGGGCCCTCTACCCGGGTCAGTTGCACTAAAAATTCCTCTAAGGTTTTACCTTCCGGGGCTTGGCCTAAGGTGTGGAGCCCGTCGCCTATCATGGTATCGAAAAGCTCATCTAAATAGGTGTGCAGTTTTTCCAAAAAGCCCTCGAAATCCTCTTCCATGGACTCCTTGGATAGGGCCAGGTCCCTGTCTAGATTGGCCTTTAGCGCGGCTTCAATAATAAGGTTTTTTAGAACGGGGATCTTTTTGGGGTCTTCCTTTTCAGCTAGCCTTAAGTCGGTAACTAAGGCGTCCACCTTGGAAAGATCGTCGTAGAGGTCTGCATTGGTAAAGGGAGGGGTCAAGTGATCTATGATACAGGCATAAGAGCGCCTTTTGGCCTGGGTGCCTTCAGAAGGGTCATTTATGATGTAGGGATAGATATTTGGCAGATCCATGATAGCCAGATCCGGAAAGCAGCTTTCAGATAGACCTAAGGCCTTTCCCGGGAGCCACTCCAAGGAACCGTGCTTACCAACGTGGACTACAGCCCCTGCCTTCCACACATCCCTTAGCCAGCGGTATTGCGCCAGGTAATGGTGGGGAGGGGTTAAATAAAAGTCGTGATAGATGCTCTCAATGTTTTCCAATAAGCCCCTGGGGGGTTGGATGGTGATAAAGATATTGCCTGTGGCAAGACCAGCAAAAAGCATCTCGTCTTCGTAAGTGAAAAGGGTCCCTGGAAGCTCGCCCCAATCGGCTAGCATCTTTTCCCGCACCTTTTCTGGGAGTTCTTGGTGCCAAGGCACAAAGCTCTTTCTGTCCGCCCTGGCAGAAGCCCTTTGAGACATCTGGTCCGGGGTGAGCCAGCGGCGGTCGCAGGTCATGCGGGATAAGAGCTCGTGGGCCAGCTCGTCCTTTTCTTCAAAGGTCTCATCTACGATATAGCCGCGGCTCTTTAGGTCTTTTAGGATATTAACTACGCTTTGGAAGCTATCTAAGCCAGCCGCACAACCTATGCGGTCGTTTCTTGGGGGATAGTGGTGAAAGACAATAGCAACTTTTCTTTCCGCAGGAGGCGTGCGTCTGAGTTTGCCCCAATTCACAGCTAAAGACGCCAATTTTTGAGCCCTTTCCATATCCGGCTCATAACTCACCACCAGGGAGTGGGTTAAGGGATCCAATTTACTCTGCTCCCGAAAAGCGAAGGGCACGCTAATAATATTGCCGTCGAACTCCGGTTGGGCAGCGGAAATGGACACATCCATGGACGGAAGTCCCTGAAGAGATCCGTCCCAGACCTCACGGGCCGTGTAGCAGACAGTAGCCTGGAGCACAGGGACAGCTAGGTCTTTAAAGAGGTCTTCCGTGTCAGGACAAGAAAGTACCATGGAAAAGGACATGGCAGATAAAAGGACGTCTATCCTAGGTGCCCCTTTTTCATCCAAGAAGAACTTGCGGGCTACCCAGTTACTGCCATTGTTATTTAGATCCTTATCAATATGCCGCATGTGAAAGACGGCCAAGGCATTGGCACCTTTTTTCTCAATGGCGCGGATGAGTCCATCGATATGGTTGGTGTTGCCATTTATGTAGTTGTGCTGATGGAACCAGATGCCCACAGTGGGGAGATTAGGGTCTATCTTTTGTGCTAGGTATTCATCCAAGGAGGGGATTTCTTTGAAATCGGGATGGTAGATGCCCTCAAAGGGCTGGACTTTAGGCGGTCCTATCTTATAATTTGCGCCTTGAACCACATTTAAAAGGTGTTTAATAAGGAGCTGGAAGTTTTCTCGCCCACCTGTGGTCAGATACATGTGGGTATCAATAAAGTTTTGTTCACCAAATTGGGACGAATGCTTTCTGGACCAGTCCAGGCCGTCGGGATCGGAGCTAGAGGGCTCTATGTGGATATAGGGCAGCTTTTGGGGGCCTGTAAGTAATTTAACGTCCAATTCTTCCCAGGCGGCAAAGGATTCCACTCCGCCGTGGAGGGTAATAACCAGGGCATCGGCACCCATGGCCTCATCTACAAAGGCCTGACAACGGGACTTGTCAAACAGTTGGGTGCGGTGCTTTGCTGTTACCTTGATATTTATGCCTTCAGCTAATAAGCCTACTATGGCAGCCGATAAGGGCAATGAATCGGTGCCTGTGGCGGAATAATAAACTAGCTTAAAGGGTTTAGTCTCTTTACTGCCCTGACCCTCTTTGCTGTCTTGGGCAAGGTTTAAGTCTCCCACGGCTCTCTCCTAAAAAAGATCTTCTATTGTGTTTTTTTAAAAGGCTAAGGTACGCTGCCCGCTTTCCTGGAGTAATTTTACGGGAGCGCGCCTTATTATTTTGCGGCTTAGGCTAGGCAAAAGCATAAGAGCTCTTCTAGGCAAAAGCATAAGAGCTCAGCTAGGCAAAACGCAAATATGGAGTTAGATCTTGTTCTGGAGTGAGTAAGAACTTAAAGATTATAGCAGGTAAAGGCTAGATAAGCTACTAATTTAAGAGCCCACATCAAAAGGTAGAGATCTAAGGCCCTTTGGGTACAAGGATTTTTCCAATTTATGGAAATTACTTTTTCGTGAGAATATTTTTGCGGTTTTAGAGATGCATCTTTAATAAAATGCATCTTTAGACAGAATGCATTTCTAAAATGGACGGATTAGAAATATTAATGAAATGCAGCTAGATTTAAAAAATTGACCCTTCCTTTTTTAGCAGAATATTTAATAGTGACAATGGGTGAAGCGGACCCTAAGTCCTTTTTTTACGGACTCTTATTAAATGTCCTGTATGTAAAGCCAGGGGTTTTAACTTCTTAAAGTAAAGGAAAACCCGCGATCTTTTAAACCCTAGGGGCTTTTTGACTTCTAAGCTTTTAAAGTGTTAAGCCCAGGGCAAGCCCTGGGCTTAACAGAAGGATTAGTTGGAAGACAAAATGGCAGCTTCCTTTTCTGGTCTATCGTTAAACTCTTCTAGGCGGCCTTCCAGCTCCAGGTACTCGTCTTGGAGCTTTTGGCGCATTTCGTCATCCGTGTTCCACATGCCTCGGCTTATGGCCTCTAAGAGCTTGTCTAAGATGTTCTGACGGGCGTAGGGGTTCACCTTTTCCATCCACTCCTTCATCTTGGGATCTAGGGCGTAGGCTTCGGCTACCTTCTGGTACATCCAGTCTTCCATAACATCGGCAGTGGCATCCCAACCGAACATGGCGTCCATCATATGGGAGATGTCCCCGGCTCCCTTATAGCCGTGCCTTTTCATGCCTTCCAGCCACTTGGGGTTAATAAGGCGCGCCCTTAAGACATGCTTGGCCTCTTGGAAGGTGGTCCGGAGCTTAAGTCTTTTGGGATCCGCATCGTCACCCATAAAGGAGAGGGGCGCAATGCCCCTTACGGTATGGGAGGCCGCGATTAAGCCGCCGTAGTAATTGTAATAGTCCGTGCAGCTCAGCATATCGTATTCGCGGGAATCTTCGTTTTTGACAGTTACGTCCATGCGGGCAAGGTTGCGCCTGAAGGTCTGGGGACGGGTGAGCCCGTAGGAGCCTTTGCCGTAGGCATGTCCACTAAAGTGAATATATATTTCTCCCAAGTCCTCTTTGGTCTTCCACTTCTTGGTCTCCACCAGCTCTTCCACCCCGGCACCGTAGGTGCCGGGGGGGCAGCCAAAGACCCTGAAGGTGGCCTCGCGCCAGGCCTCATCATCGGCTAGGCCTATGGTCTTGTAATACTCCAGGTCCTCATAGACATGGGCTCTTAGGTAGTTGGACTCCATTGGTTCGTTTAAACGTGCCGCCAGTTGGACTGCATAATCTAAGGTTTCCACCAGGTTAGGAAAGCTATCCCTGAAAAACCCGGAGATCCTGGGGGTTACATCTAGCCTTGGTCTTTTGAGCTCAGAAAGGGGTATTACCTCCAGGCCTGAGACCGTCCCTCCAGAGCGCCAGACGGGCCTTAAACCAAGTAGGTAGTAGATCTCAGCTATGTCATCGCCCCTGGTGCGCATTGTAACGCCGCCGTAAACTATGATGCCGATGTTAGTTGGATACTTGCCCGTCTCGGCCAAGGTCTTCCGGATGAGTTCGTCTCCCATGGCAATACCCATCTTCCAGGCAGCTGGTGAGGGGATCTTGTTGGGATCCACGCTATAGAAATTCCTGCCTGTGGGCAGGATGTCACTTTGGCCCCTAGTAGGGGCCCCTGAGGGCCCGGGATCCACAAAGCCGCCATCTAAGGCCTTGGTGGTGCTCGTAAGTTCGGCAACGCTGCCCTTTATATCGGGCACTAGCCTGGAGGCTATGTGATTAAGGGAGGCCTCTAATAATAGGTCCTCTTTTCCTAAGATGGATTTAACAATTTCTGGAACCTTTACTTGGTCGTAGCCGAATTCAGCTAAGGCCTCGATAAGGGAAAGGCTCATGCGGTGGTTTTCCCTTAAGATTTCTGCTCCGCTCTTGCCTTGCCACTTGGCTTCTGGCTTTCCGCGGGAGGCCAAGAGCTCGTCGTAATCATAGCCACGGGCTGTAAGTAAGGTTTCCCTAAGTGAGGGAGCCCCAGGGCCCTCTATGCGGGTTAGCTGCACTAAGAACTCCTCTAAGCGTTTCCCTTCTGGTACTATGCCCAGGATATGCAGCCCGTCACCTATCATGGTGTCAAAGAGTTCGTCAGTATAGCTGTGGAGCTTTTCCAAAAAGTCCTCAAATTCGGATTCCATCTTTTCTTGGGATAGCTCTAAATCCCTATCTAGACTGGCAGCTAGCGCGGCTTCGATAATTAGTCCTTTGATGTAGGGAAGTTTTGTGGGGTCTTCCTTTTCAGCTAACCTATAGTCTGTGACTAAGGAATCCACCTTGGAGAGCTCGTCGTATAGATCCGCATTGGTAAAGGCCGGGGTTAAATGATCCACTATGCAGGCAGCCGAGCGCCTCTTGGCCTGGGTGCCCTCACCGGGGTCGTTAATGATATAGGGATAGACATTGGGTATGTCCATGATGGAGAGATCCGGGTAGCAGTTTTCGGATAATCCCAAGGCCTTGCCCGGCAGCCACTCCAAAGAGCCATGTTTGCCGACATGGATTATGGCCTTGGCCTTCCAAACGTCGCGGAACCAACGGTATTGAGCCAGGTAATGATGAGGAGGGGTGATGTAGAGGTCGTGGTAGAGCTCTTCTACCTTCTCAAAATTACCCCTAGGGGGCTGGACGCTGATGAAGATATTGCCCGTGGGAAGTCCGGCAAAGAGCATCTCCCCGTCATAGGTGAAGAGATCCCCTGGAAGCTCGCCCCAGTCGTGAGTCATCTTGTCCCGGATCTTTTGTGGTAACTCCTCATGCCAGGGGACAAAGAGGGACTTATCCGCCCGGGCCTCGGCCCGGGCGGACATCTCTTCTGGGGTGAGCCATCTTTTGTCGCAGGTCATGCGAGAGAGGATCTCGTGGGCTAATTCGTCTTCGCCTTCGAAGGTGTTTTCTACCTTATAGCCTTGGGCTTTTAAGTCTTTTAAGATATTTACTACGCTTTTGAAGCTATCTAAACCAGCTGCGCAACCAATGCGGTCGTTTCTTGGGGGATAGTGGTGAAAGACTATAGCTACTTTGCGCTCAGCCGGTGGAATTCTTCTTAAGCTACCCCAGTTGACAGCAAGAGAGGCCAGGCGCTGGGCCCTTTCCTCATCTGGCTCGTAGGAGAGCATGAGGACATGGGTTAAGGGGTCTATCTTTCTTTCTTCCCTGAAGGCAAAGGGTACTGAGATGAGGTTGCCATCGAACTCTGGCTGAGCAGCGGAGATGGAGACGTCCATGGTGGGAAGACCCTGGTAGGATCCGTCCCAGACCTCCCTGGGGGCATAACAAGTTATCGCCTGAATGACAGGGACGTTTATCTCTGAAAAGAGGGTAAGGCAATCGGGACAGGTGAGATTCATGGAAAAGGACATGGCGGATAAGAGGACGTCAATTAGAGGCGTTCCGTCTTTATCTAGGAAAAAGTTCTTCGCAGTCCAAAAGCTCCCCTTATTTCCCAGCTCCTTGTCCTTGTACCGCATGTGGAAGACAGGAAGGACATTGGCGCCTTTTGCCTCCACCTTCCTTATCAGGCAATCTATGTGCTCTAGGACTCCGTTTACGTAGTTGTACTGGTGGAACCAAATACCTACCGTAGGCTTTGCGGGATCCACTTTTTTGGCTAGGTATTCATCCAGGCTGGGTAGAGGGGTAAGATCCGGATGATAGATCCCCTCAAAGGGCATAGGAACAGGGTCGGCTAGGGCCAGATTTGCTCCCCCTGAAAGGTTCATTAGTTGTTTTAAAAGCTGATAGAGATTGTCTCTTCCGCCAACCCTTAAATAGAGATGGGTTTTTTTGTAGTCTTCGGATGCGAAAGAAGTGCTTGTTTTACTGGCCCATTCCACTTCATCGAGGTCGCCTTCCATGGGTTC
Source organism: Deltaproteobacteria bacterium (assembly GCA_031279515.1). Lineage (GTDB taxonomy): Bacteria > Desulfobacterota > Desulfarculia > Adiutricales > Adiutricaceae > JAITII01. Next base: position 497 of record JAITII010000081.1, on the reverse strand, counting down.
TATGTGGATGTATGGGACATGTTCCGGATTGTCATTTAAAGCTTTGTCCAGGTCTTCCCAGGCGGGAAAGGATTGAGGACCCCCATGGAGGCTAATAACCAAGGCGTCAGCAGCTAGTGCTTCTTCTACAAAAGCCTTGCGCCTTGCCTGGTCAAAGAGCTGACTTTGGGTGCGGGCATTAACTTTGAGGTGCAGTCCGTCTTCCTGGCATTGGAGAATAGCAGCAGAAAGTGCCAGGGAATTGGAGCCTGTGGCAGTGTAGTAGTAGAGTTTAAAGGGCCTTTGGGCGGAATAACCTTCGCGCCTGGGGGAAATTGATTGTAAGCCTCCCACGTTGGTCTCCTTGTAATTAAAGTCGTCCTCTTTAGAGATCTTTATTTAAGCCTTAAGAAAGAAAGAGTCTTTCGCAAAGGACTAGAAATAAAATAATTTATTATTCCAAAGAGGTCGGTAATAGGCATGGGCACCTGGTCAAAGAAGCAAAACTTGTTACTTAT
>JAITII010000075.1 GCA_031279515.1 Deltaproteobacteria bacterium | reverse complement strand
GTCCATGGTTGCCCCAAGAAAATAATATCCAGAGAGCCAAATAAAGCCCTGCCGGATTACCCACGCCACAAATGGATTTGTTGTAAGTTTCCTATTCAACAAAAGCGACAGTGGATAATCTTTGGGATTATAGCACAATGGCAAGCATAATTTCCAATAATATTTAGAAAGGCTAGGTTTAAATTCTAGATTTTTGGGATACCCGCCATAAAGGCGCCTGTAAGTTCCATAATTCTCCCCCTGATCCCCAAAATGTGCCGTAGCCTTAGACTTTTCGCCCTTTCTCCCACTAGGCTAGGCTCTAGGGCCTTGACTCAAAGTGTGAACTTTTTGGAAGCTTTGAGGTAGTTTTAGAACTTTTTGGGCCTTTTTAGTATTTTTTAAGGGCGCATGCTAACACCTTTTAGAAGCTAGAGCATTAAAAAAGGGAGATGAGCGCTACCCCATCTCCCTTTAAAAATGCTGTTAAATTACTGCTTTCTATAAATTTTCTCACTTGTGGCGCCTTGCGCCACAAGTGAGGAAAAAGAGCCTCTAGAGGCTAAAAGGCCTAAAATTAAGACCTTTACTCGTAAAAGGGCCGCAAAAGCTTGCTCCGGCTGGGATGCTTGAGCTTTCTTATGGCCTTGGACTCTATCTGGCGGATGCGCTCACGGGTGACACAGAACTCCTGGCCCACCTCTTCCAGGGTGTGGTCCGTCTTCTCGCCAATCCCAAAGCGCATGCAAAGCACCTTTGACTCCCTGGGGGTCAAGGTGGAAAGGACTGACTGGGCCACTTTCGAAAGGTTCGACTTGATGGCGGAGTCCGAGGCCGGGACGTGGTTCTGGTCCTCGACGAAGTCGCCCAAATAGCTGTCGCCGTCGTCGCCGATGGGGGTTTCCAGGCTTATGGGTTCCTTGGCGATCTTCATGATCTTACGAACCTTGTCCACGGACAGCTCCATGGCTTGGGCCACCTCTTCCGGGGTGGGTTCCCGCCCCAGGGTCTGCACTAGAGACCTGGTTACGCGCACCAGCCTGTTTATAGTCTCTATCATGTGCACTGGGATGCGGATGGTGCGGGCCTGGTCGGCTATGGACCTGGTGATGGCCTGGCGGATCCACCAGGTGGCGTAAGTTGAGAACTTGAACCCCCTCTTGTAGTCGAACTTGTCGACAGCCCTCATGAGCCCGATGTTCCCCTCCTGGATGAGGTCCAAGAACTGCATGCCCCTGTTGGTGTATTTCTTGGCTATGGATACGACGAGGCGCAGGTTGGCTTCGATCAAGTGGTTCTTGGCGGCTGAGGCGCGAGCCTCGGCTACCTTGATACCCTTGATGATAGCGGCCAGGTCCTCAGGATTGTTGACGCACTCTTGGCGCATCGAGGAAATCTTTTCAGAGGCATCAAAGGCCTCCTTGTAGAGTTCCTCCAAGTTGGGGTACTGGCGCAAAAGTTCCTTCTTCTTTTTGGTCTGGGCCCTATTTAAGCTGCCCTTTGCTTGGAAAAGAAGGGAGGCCTCCACCATGTCGCTGACGCCCATGATTTCAAGATTCTTTTGCATAGTCTCTTTGGCGGCAAGAAGCTCGTTTTCCCAAGTCTTGAGCTTGGAAACCATGACGTCGAACTGCTTTTTCTCCAGCTTTAAGGAGTGAAAGAGCCCCTCGATTTCATTCTGGCATTTCTTCTTCATCCTTGCGACTTGCTGCAGACTCTTTTTGTTAGCTTGCTCCCCTTCCTCGACCTTTTGTTCCAGCTTCTCATTGTAGGTGGTGAGCTTTTCAGCCTGCTGACGGATGTCCTCGATGGTGTTAAGTACCTGCGCCTTGCGGCACTGCTGTTCTATAATTGTCCCATCGTCTTCGTCAACATCTCTTATGATGTCTTTGAGCTTTATCTCTCCATTGGAGAGCTGCTCTCCGATTTTAAATACACCCTCGAGGCCCACGGATGTCTTCATGATAAGGGAGATGACCTCGCGTTCGCCGGCCTCGATGGTCTTGGCGAGCTCTACCTCCTGCTCTTTGGTTAGGAGATCTACATGTCCCATCTCCTTTAAGTACATCTTGACGGGATCAGTTACCTTGGAGTGGCTCTGATTGGTCTCGATGGCATGCTCCTGATCTCTAGCATCGCCTTTGGAACCCTGGAAGTCCTTCGCGGACTCCATGAGCTCAGCGTCATCGATGATGGGAAGATCCAACTCTTCGTATAAAGCGAAGATATCATCAAGCCTGTCCGGCTCAGACAAACCCGAAGTTACGGACTCATCAATCACCTCAAAATCGAATGGTTCTTTAGACTTGCCAACGGAGACCACGTTTTTTAAAAAAGGTTGCCTGGTCACCTTAATCCTACCTCCCCTTGTTTCCCCACTTCTGTGAGGGGAAAACCAATAGAAAATCGTCTTAGGGGCAAAGCCCCCTCATTTTTTGGAACAAAGTGTCCCAGTCGGTCCTTGTAAAGCGGACTCTCAGCTTGTAAGTTGCCCAAAATTAAATAAAAAAAAGTTGCCCAAAAAAAATGTTCGTGAAAAAAGGAATACTTCAACAAAAAAACTCCAAAAATAAATCAAACTTGAATGATAGAAAAAACTTTAAAGAATTAAAAACCTTTAAAGATGGAAATAAAACTACAAAGATGGAAAAAAAATCTGTAAAATACAGAACTAAAACATAATAAATATAAGTAAAAATAAATCGCTATAATTGTTGTAAGAGGGACATTTTAAACTCTTCCAAATCCCTTATCTCTTCATGGACTGCCCTGCGCTTTTCCAAAAGAGCCATGGAGCGAGTACTGTCGCCTGCCACCTCGGCCTTTCGGATCTCTAAGGAAAGTTTTTTTAGGGCCTCCAGAAACCTTTGGGTCTTGATCTCCGAAGCAAAGGTCAGGGCCACTAAGGTTGCCACTTGGGGCTCAAATTGTCGCCCCTCCACAGCTGCTCTGGAGATAAAAGGGAGTTTTTCCATAAGTAGATAAGGTATCTTGGCTGGTTCCAATAAGCCTACTGCCCTGTGCTGGGCAAGTAGTAGTTCAAAGAGAGGAGTGGACTCGTTTTCCGGCCAGAAGGGCAAAAGCTCTTCCAATATTTCTCCGGTCTCTGGATGAGCTAAGATATGAAAGAGAAGCTTGTCAAAGATGGACTTGGGTTGAGAGTCATAAACGTTTGAAGGACTTTTTATGGCCTCAGGCATAGGCTCTGCGGAAAGTTCTAGATGCTTTGGATCTATTCCCAAACGGGTCGCTAGCATGCGCTGGAGGATCTGTCCCTTGGCCGAGTCCCTAACCTCGCTAAGTAGCTCTCTAGCTGCCCTTAAGACTTGGGTCTGGCCATAGATAGTGTCCGGATGAGACGATAGGAGCCTGTCTACGGCATAGTCCAAGACATTTATAGATTGCTTTTCAGCTAGCTGATAGACCGCCTCGTCCCCCGCGCCTCTTAGGAAGGTATCCGGGTCTTCCTTTTCCGGCAAGATGAGAACCTTCCCCTCTATCTCAGCGTTCAAGAGTTTAGGGAGGGCCTTTTTGGCCGCCTCCCTTCCTGCTGTGTCGCCGTCGAAGAAAAGATAGACTAGCTTTACATGACCTCTGAGCATGTTCACCTGCCCTTGGGTCAAGGCCGTCCCCATGGAAGCTACTGTATTGGGGATCCCCTTGGCCACCATGCTCACTAGATCGAAATATCCCTCCACTATAAAGACGCAGCCAGCTGCCTTCAGATGCGGTCTGGCTTGAGGAAAGCCGTAGAGTAGGGAGCCCTTCTTATAGATATCCGTAGTGGGAGAATTTATGTATTTCGCCTGCCCTGACTTATCCCCATCGGAACCCAAATACCTGCCGGCAAAGGCCACAACCCTAGAATCGGCATCTTGAATGGGAATCATGAGCCTATCGCGGAAAGTGTCGTAAAAAGAAGAAGTTTTTCTCTCCAATCCCCTCCTATCCTCCCTGGGTTCCCGAGGCTTTATGAGCCCAGCATCACTTAAAATTTCTTCAGAAAAACCTTCCCCCATGAGGGTCTTAGATAGGCTATTCCAATTGGCTAAACTGTAACCTAGACCAAAGTGCCTACTGGTTAAATCATCTACCCCCCTCTCCCTTAAATAATTTCTCACCCCTAGGCCGCTAGAAGTCCATAGGTTAGAGACAAAAATTTCCTTGGCCCGCTCCATGGCCGCATACATAAGCTTCTTGTGCTGACGCTCACGATCTTCGGCCTGGTCATTGGAAAAGTCCTTTTCTGAGATGTCTATCCCGGACCTTCTAGCCAGTTCCGCCACAGTATCGGAAAAGTTCATACCCGTTGCGAGCATCAAGAACTTAATGACGTCCCCTCCGGCATGGCAGCCAAAGCAGTGGAAATAGCCCTTGTCCGGGTTCACGGTAAAAGACGGGGTCTTTTCCACGTGAAAGGGGCACAAACCTATGAAGTTGTTACCCCCTATGCTTTTGAGTTCCACGTATTGCTGTACTGTAGCCAGAAAATCGGTAGCCTCCCGAATCTCGGCTATTTTTTGCTCGCTTAAATGCAAATTGGACTCCAAAGGGGTAAAAACTTTGGCTCCAGATATGCTCCAGGGAAAAAGCTTATCTGAAACCCATAGGCCGCTAAAAAGCGAAAAAAGGGCATAACTCGAGGTTCCCCAAGATCCTATCTAGTACTTAAAATATAAGGATCACTGGAAAAATTTAGGTAGGTATTTATTTGGCCGGATAATTTTGGAATTTAGACTTCAAAAAGGTAACTTTACGAAACAAAAGGCCTAAATAGGACCTAAGGGGCTATTCTATTAAAAAAGCCGTACAGGCCCTGAGCCAGGAAAACAATTTGGATGGGTAAAAAATAATCATAAAACAATTGGGATGAAAAGCAAGAGATTTTGTACCAAAAAATAATGGCACGGGAGGCCCTAGGGGAGGAATTCTGCCTCACTTTTGGGTAAATTGGTGGTTTTAGGCCTTTTTATAGAGCCAGGGGCCTTGCTCTGAAATAATGATAAAACAAAAATAGTAAATTGCAAGGGACTTTCAGAAATATTTTTTTGGGTCGATAAGAGAAATGGGATAAGTTCCCCAAGACAGACGGAGTAGCTCTCGAAGATGGATATTTTTACCAGATATTTAAGCGCTTTATGCCTTTGTCTACTCGGCTTTGTCCTTGCAGTGGTACTCTTTGCGAACAAAAATAGCTTTGCTATGACCAACCATCATGACTACTACCCTTACGGCTGGTTAAAGCCCGCTCTCTATGGAGCGCTCAGGGTTTCCGACGAGATGATGGATTTTGACGTCTCGGTGGAAGGTGAGGAGACAAGGCGGGAACAGTTTATTCTTCCCGACGAGGAGGGCAGGGTCTTAAGGCTCAGCCACAATGGAAGAGTCTTTTGTTACGTAGTAGATCATGATCTTATAGAACCTTGGGATTTCCAAATTGTGGACTACGATGGAAGCGGGGCCTTTGAGCACAAGGAACCCCCTTTTTCAGATTTTCCCCTACCCCTTTGGACTTTTATCAATTATCCCTTTGACTATATCATTGCCAGAAACTTCACAGATTTAACAGATTCAGATGACCCAACAGTTGAAGACATGATAAGGGCTTTAACTGGAGATAGCGGCGTTCCCGCCTATACCCCCCAGGAAATAGCTGCCCTTACCATAGCTAGAGGCTCGCCGCCCCCTGACAAAAATCTCCCCTACGATGGTCCCCGCCTTGCCCTCCATATACTTTTTGACTTCGATAAAGATACCCTGACCAAAGAAGACGTAAGGATCCTAAATAACTTAGGTAAAGCCATGAACTCTCCGCAGTTAAAGGGCAAGAACTACCTCTTGGAGGGCCACACAGATAGCCGCGGGTCAGATGAGTACAATATTGGACTTTCCCAGAGAAGGGCCGATAGGGTACAGGCATTTCTCATGGATAACTACAATATTAGCCCTAGCCAGCTTAGGACCGAGGCCCTTGGAGAATCCAGGCCCCTTCCAAATATCTCTCCAGAAAATGGTCGCAACCGGAGAGTGGAAATAGTAAACCTCACAGACAGCCGTGACATAACCGACAGGGGCCGCTACTAGAGCCCACTTAAAAAATTTTTTTGGCCCTGGGGTCAAAAAAGTCTTGACAACTGAATTTAAATAGAATATCCTAGATTCTAGTTTTTTCCCCTATGGACCAGTCTGTCTTCTCAGAAACAAGCTAACTAAACAACTATTATACCACAAATGACCCCTTCTTGTCAAATACTAACCGCAAAGACCCAAGCTACCGACCTCTGGTATAGCTACGCCACACCTGCCGCCCAGTTTAACTTTGGCGGCTTTTTTTATTTTACTAGCTTTACCGGGGGTTTCGCCTAAAGTTCTTTGCGATAATAAATATATTGCAAGGCCGCCAGCGGAACCCGCTGGCGGCCTTTTTATTTTCACTACAATTATCAATTTCCTATTTTACCTGGAGAGTCCCTCCAGTTTCGGAGTTTAACATGACCCAAGAATCCAAAGAGGCACCAGCCCCTCCAAAGAAACTTCCGCCCTATAAACTGGCTAGCCGGATTACCCATCCTCAGAACTCCACCATTAAGGTGGGGAACTTCGAGATAGGCGGCCCTGAATTCATTGTCATGGCCGGACCCTGCTCTGTGGAACATGACCCGCAGATGCTAGGCACCGCCTGGGACGTAAAGGTCTCTGGAGCCCATATCATCCGCGGCGGGGCCTTTAAACCCCGCAGCTCCCCCTACAGCTTCCAGGGCCTGGCCGAAGAGGGCCTAAAGATGCTCTCCAAAGCCAGAGAGCTCACAGGGCTTTCCATCGTAACCGAGGTGATGGACTCCACAGATATAGATCTGGTGGAATCCTACGCCGATGTCCTCCAGGTGGGCGCGAGAAACTCCCAGAATTTCTCGCTCTTAAAGAGGCTCTCCAAGACACAGAAGCCTGTCCTCTTAAAAAGGGGACTCATGAACACGGTAGAGGAACTCCTCTGCTCGGCTGAATACATACTTGCCGGCGGCAATGCCAATGTCATCTTATGCGAGCGCGGCATAAGGACCTTTGAGACCTCCACCCGCAATACTTTAGATCTCTCAGCTGTCCTGGCAATAAAGGAGCGGAGTCACCTGCCTGTAATAGTGGACCCCAGCCACGCCTCTGGCAAAGCCCATTACGTAGCTCCCCTGTCCAAGGCAGCCCTAGCTGTGGGCGCTGACGGTCTCATGATAGAGGTGCACTGCTCCCCTGAGACCGCCCTCTGTGACGGGGAGGAATCCTTGACTCCCCAGGTCTTCAGGGAGCTCATGGCCCAGCTCCGCGATCTGGCGCCCCACTTCGGCCGCAGCATTTCTACCATTAATAACCCCCAAGAGGCCGGAGCCTCACAATCTTAATAATATTAAAGGGTCATCATGAACCTCGACAGACAACAAGCCCAAGAAAAGCTTATCCCCTTACGCTCCCGCATAGACGAACTGGACGACAAGCTCTTGGATCTTATCCAAGAGCGGGCCAGGGCCGCCATAGAGCTGGGAAAATTAAAGACCAAGTTCTCCCTTCCCATCATGGATTTAATTAGGGAAAAGCAGGTGATCTCCCAATTGACCGAAAAGGTAAAACCCGGTGACGGGCTCACCTTGGAAGCCGTAAGCTCGGTCTTCAACGAGCTTATAAAGGCCTGCCGGGCCGCCCAGGCGCCTACCCGGGTAGCCTTCCTGGGCCCGGCGGGCACCTTCAGTCACGCCGCCGCCCTCCAGCAGTTCGGAAAACTGGCATTCTTCATCCCCTGCGACGATCTGGCGCATGTCTTTGATACTGCCAACGAAGGGGAAGCCGACTTCGCCTTAGTTCCCTTTGAGAACTCCACAGAAGGGATAGTGGGCCAGACCCTGGACCTCATGACCAAGAGCAATTTAAGAGTCCAGGCGATGCTGAACCTCAAAGTGAATCTCTGCCTCATGAGTAGCCACGGAGATCTTACATTAATTAAGGCCATAAGCTCCCACCCCCAAGCCTTAGCCCAATGCCGCAACTGGCTGGCCTTAAACATGCCCGGCGTGGAGCTGCGTCCCACGGTATCCACCGCAGCCGGCGCCACCATGGCCCTGTCGGATGAGTCCTGCGCAGTAATAGGGCACCCCACCTTGGCCACTTTTTATAACCTCACGGTCATGAGCGGGGATCTCCAGGACTCCACCCACAACCAAACCTGCTTTTTCGTCATGAGCAACGACGACAGCCCGCCCACGGGCAAGGATCTGACCTTGGTGTGGTTCTCTGCTGCCCATAACTCAGGCAGCCTGTACAAATGCCTGCAGCCCTTAGCTGGAGTAAACCTTACCAGACTGCACTCCAGGCCCAATCTGGAGTCTCCTTGGGAATACCTCTTTTTCCTGGAGCTGGAAGGTCACTTTCAAGACGAAAAAGTCCAGGAGGCCCTAAAGGCATTGTCCGCCCAGACGGACAAATGCCACGTCATGGGCTCCTACGAGGCCCCCAGCGAACAGCGTAGCTTAAAGGTGCCCTTAGGGAGCCTGTCTAGTAACATCTAATCCCAAAAGGGAAAAGACTTATTGCTTAAAAAAAGCGCACGTAGTATTATTGCCAAGGGGATTTCCCCTTGGCAATATTTCTTTAGTATCCATTAGTAGAAGCTTACATCCTGAAATTTTTTAATCTGTCATCTTAAAAGGCGTAATAGCATAAGAATTTTTTTAATTCAAATCTGGTATTTAAATATGTCTATAAAAGTAAAACCAGCTAATTTTGCATTAATAGTTTTTTTAATGTTTGTAGTTTCATTATTCCATATCAATTCAGTAAAAGCTGAAGATTGGATAACTTTTTCTACAAAAAATCATGCTAAATCTAATGGTTTAAATATTACTGTTCGTTATCCATCGAATTATATAGCTAAAGAATGGAGAGAGCCCGAAATTGTTCAAATATTTAGTGCTCCAATGGTTAATACACATAGTTACAATAATCTAATGTTACTAGTCTTTCCTTTAGATGTTATCAACTATCAATATTATAAGAGCCAATTATTTACTGTAGATAATTTATTAGAAATGCTTGCTGAAGAGGTAAATATTACTCAAGTGATATATAAAAAAAATATTACTCATGAGAATCAAAAAGGATTTATGCTTTCTATTTTAATAACTTCAGAATATGCTGGTAAACCCAATATATCAATATCAGAATCATTATACGTACTATATAATAATTCTCTTATTCAAGCACAATGCGCTAGTATGACAAATGATGTGACAGCATTAGGCATAGAAAATTTAAAATCTTATCATCAAAATAATTCCTATATTTATAAAGAGTTTTTTAATAGTTTAACTTTACTTGACCAATATTAGTAGTAAGTTCAACAAATTATTATCTTTAAAAAATAGCGGGTAAAAAAAACAGTTTCTAACTGAATAGCCTTACCTTAGATTGTCAATATAAGCTACGGACCTGTTATGAACTGTACTACCATCTCTTTCGGCACATCTTCTTTCTTCTCTAAGAGGCCACATTAGATTTCATAACAATTTTACCCTAAAGTATAAAAAATTATTCTCCCTAAGTTTAAACGAAGGCATTCATAGGCTAACAAAAAAACTGCCTCGCAGTGCAAATAGCTAATAAAATAGAGTAGGCAATTGGCGAGCTTCTGTTTTACAAGGTGTTTCAGATGCCTTTCACCAACCCGTACAAGTGGTTTTCCCGCATTGGGCTTTTAGTATTTAACTTTATTTGTCGAACAGCAATTACTATATGTATACATACTAAATTTTTTAATTTTTCACCTCAGAGGCTCAACGCATAAGAAGTATTTCTATTCTAATCTGGAAGGTAAATATGTCAATAAAAGTAAACCCGGGCAATTTTGTTTTAATGCTTTTTTTACTGTTTGTAGTCTCATTATTCCAAATCAATTCATTAAATGCTGAAGATTGGACAACTTTTTCTACAAAAAATCATGCTAAATCTAATGGATTAAATATTACTGTTCGTTATCCATCGAATTATACAGCTAAAGAAGGGAAAAGGCCCCATGTTGTTCAGTTATTTAGCGCCCCAATGGGTCCTATACATAATTATGGTAACAATTTAATTTTATTAGTCTTTCCTTTAGATCATAATGGTTATCAATTACTTATGAGCCCATCATTTACTGTAGATAATTTTATGGAAATAGTTTTCCAAGAGTTTAATGTTATTCAAGTGATATATAAAAAAGATATTAATCATGAGAATCAAAAAGGATTTATGTTTGCTGTTTTAGTAACTTTAGAACGTGCTGGTGATACTAAGATAGGAATAATAGAGTCATTATACGTAATTTACAATAATTCTCTTATTCAAGCACAATGCGGCAGTATTACAGATGATTTGTCAGAATTAGGCATAGAAAATTTAAAATCTTATCATCAAAACAATTCCTATATTTATAAAGAGTTTTTTAATAGCTTAACTTTACTTGACCAATATCAGTAGTAAGTTCAACAAATTATTATCTTTAAAAAATAGGGAGTAAAGAAAACTGTTTCTAACTGAGTACCTTTCTTTGAAATGGCATAATAAGCTACGGGCTTGTTACGAACTCCACATCTTTCTCGCATCTCTTTTTCATCTTTCTGCTGGTTAGCCGTCACATAAGATTCCAAAACAATTCTATCCAAAAAGCGCCAAAAATATTTTTCCTAAGTTTACTTGAAGGTATTCATGGGCTTACATAAAACTACTTCAAAGCGCAAACAGCTAATAAAATTGAGTAGGAAAAGTCGCGATTCTGTTTTACAAGGGTTTAAAGTTGCCTCTTAGCAAAGGGTAAGCTGTTTAGCAGCATAGGGCGTCCAGGATTTAACTTTAAGGATAAGCTCATGGGTATTTGAAAGTCTGTTTTCTAGCTTGAAAAATCATAGCTCTTAGCCTACGATAGCTTAACGCTAGCAAAACGTTTGGCATATCTTATGGTATAGGATATAACAGAGCTTTTAGGTCATTATATTGCTTTCGCGTAAATTTATAAATTCGCACAAAGCTCAGTAAGCAAACCGTGTGTTTTTTAAACGGATTACATAGGCTAACAATTTTTTCTTTCGTTCAATTTTACCTCCAGCACATATAAACCTTGGGCCATCTGGTGGCATTACCTGGCGTCTATTGGTAGCACTTTTGGGTGCGAGATGGGATATCGATATAATACTATATCAGTACAAAGGCACATCAACTACCTACATACAAGGCAGCTCGTCACCTAACACTAATCTTAAATCCCAGACATTTCCGATGTCTAGGAGCACATGTAGAGTTGCCATGTTGCCATTACTCCGGAGAAACAAAGGTAAGCTTTAACAGCATCAAAGTGCCAACATCAGAGCCCTGGGAAGGACAAGGTTTTAGCCATCTTTACTATTTGGCTCCATTTGTTCTTATGGGAAATTGGAAATAGGGATGATTTTATAAAAGCTCATGTGCTTATTTAAACTGGCGCAGAAGAGGACAATAGTAAACGCATTTTAAACATTTTCCCCTCTTATGGTTATCCCAATATCCTCTTTTCCAAACTTGGTAATATTGGTAAATCCGGCCTCTTCCATGACATTCTCATAGTCAGTTCTGGCTGCCTTTTCCATGTCCAACATATCGATCCAGAACTTCATCTTGGAAAAATCTGCCTCGGGATTTAGAGTATTGCACACGAAAAACTTTCCATTTGTTTTTAAAACTCTTCTGACCTCCCTGAAGTTTTCCACAAGATCAGGCCAAAAATACACCGTTTCAAAAGCTGTCACAAGGTCGAACATGCCGTCGGAAAAAGGTATTTCCGCTACGCTTGCCAGCTTTATCTCACAGCGCTTTTGCGCTATTTCCTTCCTATTTAGTGAAGTTGAGACAGCTACGCTGGACTCAGAAATGTCCATGCCGCAGACCATATTTGCCCGCTTTAGCATCCTTTGGATGTTTATTCCTCCCCCGCATCCAATGTCTAAGACAATATCTTTTGAATCTATTTCCAATTGATCAAGACCCCACATAGAAATCTTTTTGTGGGCCCTATTCATCACTTTTAAAAAGAAATGGCTTCCAAAGCCCTGAGGTTTACGCGCGTTTTTAAAAATAGCTTTCAATAATCCCATAATAGCCCCCTAAAGGTAGGCTCTGGAAGGACATTTTTCCAGAGCCCCTAATCTTTTTCTATCTTTAAAACCGGGCTCTCACTGTCACGCCAAAGGTCCTGGGGTCTCCAGGTTGCACCATTGGTGACGGACCGCCGAAGGAAAATGCCACTGCTGCATATCTTTTATCCAATACATTATGCCCCCACACTATAACATCTAGACTTTCTGATTTCAACCCCAGGCTAAGGTTTAAAAGGCCGTAAGCATCCTCTCTGATACTATTATCTATATCCCAATAGAAGGGACCGGTATTTGTCCAATCCACTCTTCCAAAAAACCTAAGCTCATCTGGTTTTCCAAAAAGATTCACTTCGATCCCCCTTGGGGAAAGGTACTCTAAAGAAAGACTTGTATTGTAGGTTGGCGATAGTTGATTTCTATTGCCACTGTAGTCCATGCCAGATACTTCATCACTATACTCCTTAAATTCCGCATGGGTTACGCCCAAGGAACCTAGTATGCTAAAGCCGGAAGGCAAAATTGCGGAAAACTCCAATTCCGCTCCCCTGCTCTGAGCCTTGCCTGCATTATTCACATAGGTGTTCTGTGTCGGAAGCGTCTTAGTGGTCTGCATATCTCTAAGCTCTATCAAAAACAAAGAAAAGCCAAGGTTAAACTTTCCATCTAAGAAACTTCCCTTTAGTCCCAGCTCATAGTTCCAACTCTCCTCCGGCTCAAAAAAGCGGTATTCATGGGGAAGGTTGGACGCAGTGTTAAATCCTCCAGCACGGTAACCCTTGGCAACAGAGAAATAGGCCATCATTTCTTTGGTAGGATAAACCGCCAGCTGAATCTTTGGCATAAATACGCCATCTGAGTGCTCTGCCTCCAATTCCTCATAACCCATGCTAAAGCCCTGGTAAAAGCTCTCCGCACTATATTTTATCCTACTATTGTCTCTTTCGTAACGCAAACATACGGTAAGCTCAAAGAGCTCGGAAAATGCGTAGCTGCCCTGGAAAAACCCGGCAAAACCTTTGTTTCTCACCTCTGATAGAGAGCTATCAAATAGCTCGTATACTTTGTAATCCCCGTTTTGCAAGTCGTCCCTTTTATCATCAAAATAATAAAGGCCTACTAACCATTTGAAAGGGCCATCGCCCTGGGACACTATCCTTAGCTCCTGGGACATGCTTTTTCCTTTTACTTCTTGATAAAACGTAGCCATGTCATACATTGTGAAATCTTGATCATTATAGGTTTTTTCGGTAAAGCTCCTGTAGCCTGCGATCCAAATAAAGTCGCCAAATCCCATATGCCTTTCTACTTTCAAAGAACCACCCGTTGTATCCCTATGGTAACTACCATCATAGTCCATGGATATATGATATGGGTTAGCTAGCATTTCATCTAGGGTAACAATGGGGTAGGCACCGTCTTCTAGATTTTCGTGATCTATGGCTAAAAGTATATCCCAATCCTCTGTAGGCATAAGGCGCAGCTGGGCTCGGCCAAAAAAATCTCCGCGCTTATCAGCGTCTTTTTCCAGATAATCATTAAAGGTGAAGCCTTCTCTGGACTCCCACATGCCGGCAACCCCTAAAAATACTTTATCTTTTACCAAAGGTCCTGACACGCTACCAGTTGCGGTAAAGGCCTTGTATTTTCCGTAAGAAGCGGATAGCTCCCCTCTGAGCTCGTTTCCAGGTACTTTCGTGACTACGTTTACGACTCCAGCCAAGCTATTCTGGCCATAGAGGGTGCCCTGGGGCCCGCGGAGCAGCTCTACCCGCTCAATATCATAGAGACCTGTGTCAAAGAGCCGAGCATCCATAAAGCTTACCCCATCCACATAAAAGCTCACAGCTGGAGCATTGGAGACCGATCCAATCCCCCTAAAAAATACAAAGCTATTACCCCTGGTTCCCCAGTTGGAAATGAACATGTTGGGTACTTGCCGGTAAATATCTACGACACTTTTGGCTTGCATGTCTTGGAGCCTCTCGCCCGTTACGACCGAAACGGCTATTGGAAGCTTTAAAAGTTCAGTCTCCCTCTTATCAGCGGTGACCATGATAGTCTCTACATTTATCGTGCCCTCTTGGGCAAAAAGCCCGGAAGATATGAAAAGGGAAGTTATAAGCAAAAATGTGCTTATTATATTCAATAAATTAGCGCCCCAGGATTTTTGACCTAACAAGGCCCTTCTCTCAATCATATTTTTCTCCTTTAAAAAAAGATAAAAATCCCCCTGTCCCCTTTAAACAGGGGCATTTTTTATATATTTTTGTAAATTTATAAACCTCTAAGCTGCCTTAAAATTATTGTTTTCCTACATTTCAACTTATCTCCTTTAATTAAAGTCGCTATTTGCCCCTGTGCCCATATTCAAAATCTTAAGATTAGCCGCTAAGGCAAACTCTAAATCGTGGGTGGCCACCAAAAATGAGCGTCCATTTTGAGTTTCTTTGGACATTAAATTTGCCACTCTTATCATGTTTTTATAGTCCATGCCAGAGGTGGGCTCATCTAAATATAGTGCTGGTGACGACCTGGTAATAGCTGCAGCCAACAAAAGCCTCTGCCTTTCACCACCTGACAAGCTTGCGGGGTGCCTTTTTTTAAGGCCAGCTAAGCTTAGTTCTGCCAAAAGCTCTTCTAAATTTCTCTTGCCCTTTCCGTTTATAGCTAGTTCGTTTTCCACGCTATCAGAAAGCGTGGAGCCCGCCTCATCACCACCTAAAAAGGATAAGAACTTTTTTCGCGCACCCCTTCTAACTTTCTTTCCATTTAAGAGAACTAGTCCTGACTTTTCCTTTAAAATACCCGATAAAACCCTTCCTAGTGTGCTTTTCCCACACCCATTTCTCCCCAGCACCCCCAGCTTTAAGCCCTTGGGAACTGTAAAGGAAAGGCCCTTAAGATTTGAGCTTTTAACAAATGGTATTACCAAGTTATTAGCCATGAGCATAACTTTCTCCATGGCCTCAAAATCGCCTGTAAGGTTTACAGGGCTTTCTTTTTCGTAAGAAGGGCTCTCGTCAAAGTCCTTTCCCAGAAAAATAATCCTATTTCCCATAATCTTTAGCTTTAAGGGACTGCGAATTCCCAATTGCTCTCTTCTTTTAGCTGATAGGGCCAATAGAGCGCCTGGGGAAAACTCTTCTTCTATAATTCCTCCATTTAGGTAGATAAAACGGTCGGCCAGATGTGGCAGGTAATGGAGGCGATGTTCTATGACGAAAATGGTTTTGCCCAATGATTTAAGCTTAGCTAGAGCATCGGCTAAAAGCTCTTCCCCCTTCTCGTCCAGATTCGCCGAGGGCTCGTCTAGGACCAAGATCTGGGGATCCACCGCCATAGCGGCGGCTATGGCGGCCTTTTGCTTTTCCCCGGAAGACAGGGTAAAAGGGTCTCTTTTTTCTAAATTATCCAGCTGGAAAACCTCAATAAGCTTTGCTACTTGCGCCATAGTGGCCTCTTTTTTAAACCCTTGGTTTTCAGAGCTAAAGGCTATTTCCCCAAAAAGGGTTTTTGCCAAAAATAGGCTTTGGGGATCTTGAAAAACACTTCCCACGAGCTGGCTCCATTCATAGGACTTTAATTGTGCCCCATCCCTTTCGGAGACATAAACCTTTCCTTCCAGCTTCCCGGGAAAAAAATTGGGGATAAGGCCGTTTATGAGCCTGGCAAGCGTGCTTTTTCCCGACCCGGAGGGGCCGCAGACCACCACGAACTCACCCTTTTTCACCTCGAGGTCGATCCCTTTAAGGGCCGCGGAGCCATTGGTAGAATGTATAGTAGGGTGGGTAAAAGAGACCTTCTTAAGGGTTACCGACGACTTTGCCATGACCAGACCAAAAGAAAGAGAAAAAATAAGAGGATTAGGTAATCAGCCCTGGAAAGGGATCTCGCAAAAATACTCTCTCTTTCGCCAGGGCGCTCCACCCCACGCGTCACAGCGGCCATTGAGAGATCGTCTGCCACTTTAACGCTCCTTAGCAAAAGTGGAACTATTATCCTTTCCAAGGACAATAAGGGTGATAAAAAAAGGGTCTTAGGGGTCAAAAGACCCCTTTGGGAAAGATTTTCAAATATCATCTTACAGTTTTTAATAAGTGTGGGACTGTAGCGGAGGGCTACGGTGACCGACATGGATACCTTCCTAGATACTCCCAGAGAGTCCAAGATGGCGCTAAGCTCGGAGGGTTCGCTGCGTATCAAAACATGGGACACCATCACAACAGGCGCGAGCTTTAGCGCCAGAAAAAGGTGAAAGAGGCCGAACTCTAAGCCGAGAGCAGAGAGATTCCTAAAGAGAAAAAAAAGGGACCAAAGAGCTAAAAGAAGCGATCCGTAAGCGGCAAATAAGCCCTTTTCCCCCACTGCCAAAAGATAGAATAGTGCCCCAAAAGATAAGATAACTCCTTGCGGGAAAAAGGCCCCAAGGTTGGCGCTGGCGATAACTAAAAGTAGAACCAATATCTTCGTCTTGGCTGAAAACTTGGCTTTTTCATAAAAGCCCTGAGGCGTTAAACCTTTTTTAAAGCAATTATTTCCTACTAAAAATCCCGTCATTTTACGCCATTATCTATGATCCTAAAGGCAGAAAATGCTTTTTAAAAAGCTTTATGCCCAAGAGCGCCCCTAAAAAGCCTCCAGTGGTGTTTAAAAGGATAACAAGAGCAACTATCCTATAATCAGTATAAAAGTCCTTGTACAACATGGCATAAGAGAGGGAAAAGCCGCTGGCTTTAGAAGCCTCTATGTAAGAGTCCCAGCTAAAATAGATAGGCAGAAGCGAGGAAAGAACG
>JAITII010000061.1 GCA_031279515.1 Deltaproteobacteria bacterium | reverse complement strand
TTAGCGACTTTTTAGCTACTATCTTAAAAGATAAAACATTAGAAGTCTACCCCAAAAGTGTGGATTATGGGGCTAGGCAGGGTAAAAATGACACATCAATTTTCAAAAATGAAAAAATTATGCAACTTTTAGCAAAAGTAGTTAGGTTTTCAGTCAACATTAGATTTTTTACACTGGATCGCTTTTTTGGGGCTCGATGACCCAGACTATCGTCTAATTCACTTGTATTTCTTCATGAAGGAAACAATTTTCCATTTATTTAAGAGTAAAAACTTTCAAACTTACTAAACTATTAACATCTCTATGACCGTGACATCTTAGTCATTTGAGGATAAACTTTAGAGCAAGAAAGCTGCCAGTTGCCAATATGCCAAATGGGTTGTCTTTAGACCAGGGTAAATCTTGATGACTCTTAAATTTTCCGCCTAAAACTAGGTTTAGGTCTTTTCATCGAAGCTTAAGATTTCTTTGAACTATAAACCCTAACAGGGCATTAGTCTTTAGCCGGGCAAGCTTTAGAAATAGAAAAATGGTGCCGCAGCAATTTACTGGACCTGCGGAGAGACATTACTTGTAGCTTTCCTGGGCAGTTTCTGGCAATAATAGCCTTTATTAACCAATAACTCGCAAATGCGGGTCCATTTTGGCATAGGTGGGTTAAAGTCAGTACGTTCCGGACCTCCGTTTAAGATAGACCTTCTAGACACTTGACCATTCTACTATTAAAAAAGTTAACGCAGATTTTTGTTTCCTTAAGGGCCCAGCGTCTGGCGGACTCCTAAGAGAAAAATACCTTATAGCTTAATGCGTAGTGGCTAGTTAAGATGGTAAACTAAGCCCACATAAAAAGTCCTTCCAGACATGTAGTCGCCATCGCTGGTATCGTAATACTTGTTAAAAAGATTGTTTATGGCAATCTTTAGGTCCAATGAGCTTTGATCACTAAAGTCATAAATACCCTTGGAAAGAGAAAAGTCCCAAACCATGACTCCTCCCTGGCGCTCAGGTGCAGCCCCTGTGTTAAAATTGGCCGCCACTAGGTTTACCCCATAATAGGTTCCATCCAGGGAAAATTGTAAATCCCAGTCAGTAGAATGGAAATCTATTCCGGTCCCAAAACTATTTTTGGCAATTAAAGGCACGTATTTGCCATCTTCGCTCTTGAAATTAAACATACGCGTGGCATTAAAATAAGGGATAAGATCGAAGGGAAGATCGAAAAACCTCCCTATATTAAAGCGCGTATCCAATTCCAGACCGTGCATCCTAACCTTTCGATTGTTAAAATACTGAGCACCTGCCTGGGGATAATGGCTACCGTCCGGGGCTATATCATCAGGTGTCACTCGTCTAGTGGATATAAAATTCTCATAGAAAGTATTGAAATAACTGGCAGAAACGTAAGCTGTGCCAGCCCAATCCAGGTCAAATCCCACATCCCAGGTCTCGCTGGATTCAGGCTCTAAATTAATATCGCCGTAATAGGGGGTACTCACCATAAAATAGTTACCCGCCAGTTGCCTTGGGCTGGGGAGTTTGAAGGCCTTGCCGTAATTGGCCCGTAATTTAATAAAGTCATAGGGACTATAGGCAATTCCGAATGCAGGGAGGAAATTTCTAAAATCCCTATTAGATATAGTCCTTGAAGCAGGAACAGTTACACCGCCGGAGTTTGTAAAAGGCGCCTTAAGGTTGTCAACTTCTATGCTATAGAAATCGTAGCGAAAACCAGCCTGTAAGACAAGGTTGCGGTCCTCCAAGAGATATGCCTTAGCTATCAAAAAGGCGCCATAATTTTTGATATCGCTCTCACCGTTGGTTGCAGCTGCCGTTGTGGACTGGGCCTGAAACTGGGTAAATTCATAGTCAAGATAATCGCCACCTAATGTAAAGGAAAAGATACCAGGCTCCCACCTTATATGGGCTTGTGACCCCTTGAAATTATTCTCTGTGTAGGATCCAATGTACAAGGACCCTGGCCTGGGGGTGGGTAGGGCTTTAGAGGGATCCCTCTTTAAGGTATAACTGGTGTCCCCGAAAAAATACCTTACTAGCCAAGATTTATCCTCGGCTTCGTTGGATCCTTCATAGACTAGATCGTATGAATTAAGCTTCTTGTCCTGCCATTGGGTATAACTGGTGGTAGATGCTCCGCCTCCGCCCAGATTTTTCTGTTTGGAATAGAAGGCTGAAAAATTAAGATGATTATAATCATTTATGTTGTAGCCAAAAATAGCGGCATTATGCATCTTGTAGTCATAGCCTGTATATAGCCACCTTTTGCCACTGCCATCTGTATAATCTCCGCTATGGGAATAAGTGGCTCCCAGGGCATATTCGAATTTTTTCACCATCCCTGAGACAGAGGCATTAGTTTTATACATGCCATCACTTCCACCACCTGCTTCTGCCCGTACCTGTAATTCTTCGGTACCCCTCTTGGTGATGAAGTTAACCACGCCTCCCATAGCCGATGCTCCGTACTGAACTGCTCCAGGTCCACGGATGATCTCAATGCGGTCAATCATATTCATGTTCTGGAAAGAAACAGTATCGGTTCCGTTCCTCCTACCATCAACTAAGATTAAAATATCAGAGTTAACATCATTCCCATAGGCGGAGTTGGCTAACCCCCTAATCCTTATGGTTTCATCGCCGTAATTAGGCCCCCTTTCCTGGGTCACTTGAAAGCCGTATCTCTTTAAGTAATCCGCTATGTTTATAGCGCCTGATTCCCTAATGTCGTCTCCAGAGACGACCTCCATACTTTGGCTAACACTACGCAAACTTTCCTCAGATCTGTCAGCAGTTACAACTATTGCATCTAAGGAACTCTCAGCCGTTGACCCTGTTTGAGCCAACAGAGAGTTGGAAAATAAAATAATGCACAGGGTTAAGATAGCCCTACAAAAATGCTGTAAAGACATAGGTTCTCCTATATATACGCTGGATTCGTTCCAGCTTTAGTAGCTTTATTTTGTACATAATAATCTTACCCTTAAAATAATAACCTCCAAGATATATTTATTTGTTGCCAAAACATTGACGGTTTCAGAAGACTATAACATAGTCTGATAAAAAGCCATTTTAATCGGCTGACAATTATTCAATTTAAATATTTTAGATAAATTCATGTAAAAAAATATCTAGAATATTTCTTTTTTAGTCCACCAACATAAGTGCTAATATTGACAATAAATTTTTTGTCAGTTAGTCGCTTACCTGGAGTGAAAAATTGCCAATGAATGGTAGAAACGATAAGTGATAATTTGGAGTGCTTATTATAGAATAAAAAAAGTACCTAAAACGTACTTATTTGTGGCTTTAAAAACAAACTTATAATCGAAGGCATAAAGTAAAAAACTTAAAACAATGATGAGGCAAAAGGCTTTGTTAGAATATTGATTTAGTATATTATCATTTTTTTCCATTATGTCAAGTGGGACTAAATCAACCTACCCTCAAACCGTTTATTAACTATATATTGTATTCTAACACAGTATTTTACTCTATTTTTAGTAAAACAAATAATCTTTTCCCTTTAGATCCCATTTCCAAGCTCAAATAAAAAGCCTTTTAGGCGATAAAGTTTTCACTCTGCCATCATTTGACTCCCAAAATGATATATTATTCCAGCACATTTTTTTTAGCATCTCTGAATACTATATTTTCTACAAGCTATTTTGGTCGCCTAAGTCCTCTTCAAAGTGAGTCAGTTTTGAGACTACCGGTTTATTTGCGATTCAGAATAGCTATAAGGATGGTAAAATCAAAATTTAAGCTATGCTAAATTACATTTTATCCAACATAATATACAGCTTAATCATAATAAATAATCGATGTTTTATCGAATGCTTCAAAGATAAAAGTTACTATTCCTATTCCCCATTATGATTCTATTATTATAATGCAAATTTCATTTGTTTACGTGGATAAAAAAAGTTCTGATTCTATTTATGATAGCCTTTCTCTATTTATCTTGGCTTTCACTAAAAATTATTACATGATTAACCTTGCAAATGTTCTTGAGATAAATTAAGAAATTGATGGTTTTAAAGGGTTTTCTAAAGCCAATACAGCTTTGCCAAACGCATCGATTGCTACCCTAGCTTCCCCAGATCTCTTTTTTAGCCATAAGCACCACTTTTACCAAAGACAATCTCTAAAAAAGCAATTTCACCGGCTAGGCAATAAAAAATCCGGGAAGGCTCCCGGATTTGTGGCGTATAATATGGGATTTATTAATCTAGATAACGTAATCCCAAAACTCGTCCTGGAGGACTTCCTGGGCGGGTTTCTTGTCTGAAAGAAGCTGGAGGTCCGTGTTTTTGACACTTACCTTGGTCTTTTCAGGGATGCTCTTGGTGATAAAGGCATTGGAGCCTATGACCACCGATTCACCTATCACCGTGGAACCTCCCAGGATAGAGGCTCCGGAATAGATGGTCACGTGATCTTCTATTGTGGGGTGCCTTTTTACGCCATCTAAAAGCCTTCCACCTCTTGTCGAAAGTGCCCCTAAAGTCACGCCTTGGTAGATCTTCACAAAGTTACCTATTATGGTGGTCTCTCCTATGACAATACCTGTACCATGGTCGATAAAAAAGTGATGGCCAATTGAGGCCCCTGGGTGTATGTCGATGCCTGTAAGGCTATGGGCATGCTCAGTCATCATCCTGGGAATCAAGGGCACCTTCAAGAGATAGAGCTCATGAGCCAACCGATTTACCGTAATGGCATAGATCCCTGGGTAGGACAAGATTATCTCGTCTTTGTTGAAAGCTGCGGGATCTCCGTCATAGGCTGCCTCCACATCCGTCAGAAGGATTTCCCGCAACTTAGGTATCTTTTCCAAAAACTCTAAGGTGGTGCTCTGCGCCGCTTCCTTGGGGTTAGTGTGGACGGGCTCCGTATGTAAAAAAGCCTGGGCTATCTGGGTCTGAAGGTTAAATGTCAGGGCTTCCAGCACCTCACCCACATAATACTCGATATAATCCACCCGCAGGGGGGTCTTAGTAAAAAAACCAGCGAAGATCAGTCCCTGCAGTTGCTCCAAGATCTTTAAGATGGATTCCTTATTTATCAGGTCCGCACCTTCAATCTTGATGAGGGTGGGTAGTTCGGCATAACTTTTGGTAATACTAGCTACCAATTTTTTTATACCGCTATTTTCTGCAAAGGACATGATGATCCTCCCTTTGGTTTGGATGAGCCTTTTAACAATAAGCTTATGCTTATCTAGCTATCTGCCTTAAAATGGAAGCAAAGTACTCCACTTCCTCGGCTGTATTGTAAAAGGCCAAGGAGGCGCGTACTGTTCCTTCCAAGCCAAATTTACGCACTATGGGCTGGGCGCAGTGGTGTCCAGCCCGCACGGCTATGCCGGCTGAGCTTAAGCGGGAGCCAACTTCTAAAGTATCTACGCCTTCTACAACAAAAGAAAGGACGCTAGCCTTACAAGCGGCAGTTCCGATGATGGTGACTTTGGGGATCTGGGAGACCAAATCTGTGGCATAGCGCAAGAGAGATTCCTCGTAGCTGGCTATATTTACCAGCCCCAATTCGCTCACATAATCTAAGGCAGCACCTAATCCCACGGCATCGGCAATGTTGCCGGTTCCAGCCTCAAACTTCTGGGGGGGGCCTTGATAGACTGTCTTTTCAAAGGTAACGTCAACTATCATGTTGCCGCCGGTCTGATAAGGCTTGGCGTCTACTAAGGCCTCGTCAGTGCCGTAGAGTACCCCGATACCTGTGGGACCATAGATCTTATGGCCAGAGAAAACAAAAAAGTCAGCCCCCAGGCCAGTAACGTTTATTGGTAAGTGTGAGATGGACTGAGCTCCGTCAATGGCTATGGGAACCCCATGCCCATGAGCCGCAGCGATTAAGGCAGAAACCGGGGTTACCGTCCCTAGGGCATTGGAGACATGAGCTACTGATACAAAACGGGTCCGTGGGCTAAAGAGCTTTAGGTATTCTGCATAGTTTATCTGGCCAGTGGAATCTACAGGCGCAACTTTAAGAAGCGCCCCTGTTTCTGTCGCCAGCACCTGCCAGGGGACTATATTGGCGTGATGCTCCAAGACGCTTAAGATGATTTCATCTCCTGGCCGCAACCTGGGCTTAACATAAGATTGGGCAATGAGGTTTATGCCCTCTGTGGTTCCCCTCACAAAGACAATATTAGATGAGCTCTTAGCTCCCATGAAACGGGCCGCCTTTTCCCTGGCCTCTTCATAGGCTTCGGTGGCCCTGGTGGCCAAGGCATGGGCACCCCTATGGACATTGGAGTTTTCCTGCTCATAGTACCTAGCCAACCTGTCAATAACTGCCTTAGGTTTCTGGGTAGTGGCGGCATTGTCGAACCACACTAGCCTTTGTCCCCCATCCACTATCTCAGAGAGGATAGGAAAGTCAGCTCGCACCTCGTCCACTGTCCTTGTTCCTATATAAGGCAAAGGCCTTAAAGAACCGGCTAGACTGGATGAGCCTATAGAAAGCTTGGGCTTATGGCCGTCATTGGATTTTACCTCTTCCGGCGCTTTAGCTGGTGGCAAGGTTTGCTGGGAGATGAGCTCTGGGCGCACTGGCTGTTGGGAATTTAATGATGCATAAGCTAAGCTCTGGGAGACGGGGTCCACTCCCAAGTGGCTATAAGGCTCTTGGGAGACATGACCGTGGGGATCTCCAACCAGATTTAAGGCAGCCAAGATGGCTGCCCCCTGGTTAAAGAGCCTCAAGGCCTCCTGGTGCTGCCCGCCCCTCATGGGAATAGGCAGCCCTATAATTTGCCCTTCGGTCTCTGTAACCGGCCCAAGCTCTGGGACGGTTCCCAGGCTATCTAGGGAAGGGACAGTATTTTTAGTTCCGGCAAGATCCGGGATACTCTCGGCTGAACCTAAGTTTTCTATATTTAATTCACTGGGAACTATTGCCTGCGGCACATGGTAATCCGGAATAGATTCAATTGACCCAAGGCCCGTGGGCGCAAACTCCTCCGGTGGAACTAAAGCTAAAGGGCCGTAATAATCGGGAATTGACTGTAAAGAGCCCAAGTTAGTAGGATAGAACTCTTGGGGAACTTGTGCCTCACCAATGTGGTAGTCGCTAGGGGCTTTTATCTCTTCTGGTCTTGTCAGTGCCCCCGCCTCGGAAGGGTCCTGGAGGGCCAGGTCTTCAGCTCTTGGGAGCCCGTAATCCCGGGGATCAAGATAGGGAGGGACAAGTTTACTTGTAGTCATAGTAGTTACCGACTTCCACTTCCTCTAAGACTGCCAAGGCGTCATCAGCCAAGATGGCCGCCGAGCAGTACAAACTCAGGAGGTAGGAAGCTACGCCCTCGTCGCTCACACCCCGGAAGCGTACAGCCAGTCCCCTGGACTGCTCTCCAGGAAGTCCCGCCTGGTAGAGGCCCACTACACCGCGCTTATTTTCGCCGGTGCGCAGTAATAAGATGTTGGTCTTGCCTGTCTGGCTGGTAGGCTCCTTCAAGCCGTCAACAAAGAGCTTGTTGGTGGGGATTATAGGCACCCCGCGCCATTGGATAAAAGTGCCGCCCAAGATATTTATAGTGGTAGGCGGAACGCCGCGCCTTGTGCACTCCCTACCAAAGGCTGCCACAGCCCTGGGATGCGCGAGGAAAAAGGAGGGCTCTTTCCATACCTTGGTCAGAAGCTCATCCAAGTCATCCGGGGTGGGCGAACCATTACGGGTCTTGATACGCTGGGAGGCTATGGCATTTTTCAGAAGGCCGTAGTCGTCGTTATTGATGATCTGGCTCTCCTGGCGCTCGCGCAGGCTCTCAATACCCAAGGCCAGCTGCTCGGCCGTCTGGTCGTAAGGTGAACTGAAGACATCGGTAACCTTGGTGTCTACATTTAAGATAGTGGCAATGGAGCTTAAAATGTACTCCCGGGGTTTGCTCAGGTACTCCACGTAGCCCTGGGGGATCTCTACCTTGCCCGGGTCTTCGCTGCACAGGGCGTCTAAGGGTGTGTCGCCCTCCACCACCCGGTTGACCCGGTAGATGCCCGCATCCAACGCCTTGAACTCCAGAAGCCTGGTTAGGTATCTGGGAGTAATGGAAGCAAACTGGGGCCTGGTTTTTGTAACGTCCGCCAATTGATAGGCGGCTTTGGGTCCTAAAGCATTCAAATTTTTCTCTGGCATTTTCGCTCTCTACATAATCTAAGGCATTGCCTTGATGTTAAAAAGGATTGGGTAATCTGCAATACTGGCGCTAGTCATTAACCTTACGGCTAATTACAGAAAGGTTAAAAATAAAATGCTAATGCTATTAAAAATGCTTACTTGTTAATAAAAAAGCTCTACGTTTGAAGCCATTAGCAAAAGAAACTCTAAGTAATTTACTTTCAATAAGCGACTATCTTGGGCTCCACATCTCGGGCCCAGGCGTTTACGCCATCTTTTAAGTTGTACATGGGACCCATGTAACCAGCGTCACGCAAAGCCCTTATGGCATATAAGCTCCTTTGGCCAATCTTGCAGATAAAGACAAGGTCAATAGTTGGATCAAACTCATCCATGCGCCGCACAAGTTGTCCAAAGGGAATGGGCGTAGCTCCGGGGAACTTAAAGAGCATCTGCTCATGGGGTTCGCGGATATCAATAATCTTAACTTTGTCCCCATTTTCCAAGCGCTCTTTTAATTCGCTTGCGGTGATGCTGGGGATTGGCTCTTGGACGGTGTCTTTTAAGCCACAAAAATTTTCGTAATCAATGAGCTCTGTGATGGTGGGATTTTTGCCGCACACAGGGCAATCCGGGTTTTTTTCCAGGCGCAATTCACTTGCCCGCATTAACCAGGCATCGAAGAGAAAGAGTCTGCCTATTAAGGGCCTTGCTCCGCCAACTATGAGCTTTATGACCTCCGAGGCCTGGAGGGTGCCTATGATTCCAGGGAGGACGCCCATTACCCCACCTTCTCCGCAGGAAGGTACTAAGCCGGGAGGCGGCGGAGCAGGATACAGACAGCGGTAGCAAGGGCCGCGGGTAGCATCGAAGACCGTAGCCTGTCCCTCGAACTGGAAAACTGATCCGTAGACATTAGGTTTCTTTAGAAACACGCAGGCGTCACCCACCAAATAGCGGGTGGGATAGTTATCGGTACCATCGGCCACCAGGTCATAATCTTTTATTATTTCCAAGGCATTGCGGCTTGAAAGAGAGAAGTTATAGGTTTTAATCTCCAAATCAGGGTTTAGGGCGACTACCCTTTCAGCTGCAGCTACCACCTTGGGGCGGCCAATATCCCTAGTATTAAAGATAACCTGACGCTGAAGATTGGAGCTTTCCACTTTATCATAGTCCACCAGACCCAAGGTCCCCACCCCGGCGGCAGCCAGGTACAAGGCCAAGGGAGCCCCCAGGCCACCTGTGCCCACTATGAGGACTTTTGCGGCTTTGAGGCGCTTTTGTCCCTCCAAGCCCACGTCTGGGAGAAGTAGATGCCTACTGTAGCGGGAGAGTTCTTCAAAGGAGAGCTCAGAGAGCCTGTCGTCTGAGATGAGGGCCATTTTTACCTTCCGCCTGCTATTGCAGGCACCAACATTAGGGTGTCACCGTCACTTAGCTTCGTAGCCATCCCACCGGTACTTTTAATGTTGGTATCGCCAACAAAGACATTGATAAAGGCACGCAACTGGCCGTTTTCATCGAACATATGAGGCTTTATGTCTGGGTATGCTCCAACCAGGGCATCAAGGACTTCTTTCACAGTGTCCCCTTCAAAGGTCAACTCCGCCTTCCTGTCGGTAAATCCCCGCAGAGCAGTAGGGACCAGAAGACTTACTGCCATGAAATTATCCTCCACTTTAGAGTTTTATTATTTGTCAAGATAATTAGTCCTCGTAATTAATTTCCTCTTCTACAAAGGAACTTCGATCGTTTTTCAAAACATAGCTATAGAGCTCAAAGGCTTCTCCCCCCCGCACCGAGACTATAAGGTAGGAATAAAATGGGAGGGCATTATTTAAATCGTAGTCGCTGGGATAGGCAGGGTGATCCGGGTGGGAGTGATAGATACCCACAATCTCTAAGCCTTCCTTTAAGGCCTCCCTTTCACCCTGCATGAAGTCTTCTGGGATTATGACAAAGCGCCTCCTTTTGTCCTCACCTTCGCGGGTGTTATTTGTGACCAGTATCTTTTGCCCTTGTCTGAAGCTATCTGTTACTTTTCCCAAAACTAGTCCGCAGCACTCGTAGGGGTAGCTGGCAACTGCCTCAATTTTGATTTTTGAAATGAGCTTTTGGGAAAGTTTAAGCATTTTCTCCCTCAGAAAAGAGGTTGTCGGAAAGATAGCGGGTGCCGGTATCCCCTAAGATAGTAACTATCATAGAACCCCTGGGGAGCACTTTCGCCAGTTTTAAGGCCCCAGCTACGTTGGCCCCAGAGCTGATGCCAGCTAAGATACCCGTGGTCCTAGCTAAGTACTTCATGAGGCGATAGGCCTCTGAGGTGGAAACCTGGATCTCTGAGTCTATCAAATCCCTCTGGAAGATCCCCGGCTTTATGGTGGAAGCCATATGCTTGGTTCCCTCAATGCCGTGGAGGGGTGAGTCGGGCTGGATAGCCACACATTTGATGCGTCCGTCTACCTCCTTAAGCTTCCTGGCGGTCCCCATAAAGGTGCCGCTAGTACCTAGCGAACTTATAAAATGGGTCACCTTTCCTTCTGTCTGGGTTAAAATTTCCGCTCCCGTGGTCTCGTAATGAGTCCTGGGGTTAATGTGGTTATTGTACTGGTCCGGAAAAAAATAGCTTTCCTTATTGTTTAAATACTCATTTTTAGCCGCCAGAAATGCCCCGTCGGAACTTTCCAAAGGATCTGTCTCGACTATGGAAGCGCCATATGCACGGATAAGGTCTTTTCTCTCCTTATTGGCATTGGCAGGGAGATACAGCTTCACTTTATAGCCCAAGACCGCCCCAATCATGGCATACGCTATACCTGTGTTTCCACTGGTGGCGTCCAGGATGGTCTTGTCTTTTGAAAGCCTGCCGGTGGCAACGCCATCTAAGATCATTGCTTTTGCTGCCCTGTCTTTCACTGATCCCGAGGGATTAAAAAGCTCAGCCTTGGCAAAAATAGAAACTGGCGAATTAGCCCCGGTGATTCTATCTAAAGGCACCAAAGGTGTATTGCCGATTAAATCCAGAATGTTCATGATCATTAAACCCAAAAATGGAGTATAACAAAATTAATAAAAACCCAACTCCGCCTTCAGAACATTCCGATCAGCTGCAGTTTGGAGTGCAAAATGACAATCATAAAAATTAGACAAAAACTATAATCCTGTGTGTTTATGCCCCTTTGAGGCCCATATACACCACGGTAAAAATACTTTTTAACCTCGATAAGCAAAGATGTGCTGATTTTAAGCCAAACTAAGTTGATGCAAGTTATTATTTGTTCAAAAATAAATTAACTTCACATATTTCTTGGGTTTAAGGTCTTGCGATTAAAAAGGCAAATCCTTTTTTGTACGCCATATTTACCACAGGGCTTGGAAAAAATAAAGGCTTTTTTACGAAAAAAGAACAAAGCTTCCCTAGAAAAAAATAATTAGTCATTTTGCCTATTTAGCCTCTAAGAGAGTTAATTTTTAAGCTAATTTAAGTGGTAAAAAATAAACTATCTTAGAATAAATAATTATTTTTCTTTGAGAAGTCTTGTGAAATTAACTAAGTAATTTATTACCAACTGGCAAACCATCACCTAAGCTTATGGGATTTAGTTTTTTCTTCTGTGCTCTCCTTTAAGATTGTTTGGGGCCAAAACTAAGACAATTTCAAAAAGGCAAATTAGGGCCTTTATTTTGGACGCAAATCTACTAAATACGGGACTTTGAAAGGCTCTAAGCTAGTATGATTACCTTGTGCCAAATACGCCTTCACCTCTAAAAAAACTTTGGTCTCAGCTGACAGCCTTACAAAAAACTCAAAAACCTCTAGAAAGCTTAAGTTCCAACGGTGTGTACCTATAGGAAAGGGTAGGATCCGCACCTCCAAGTCCCCGGCTTTGGCCATTTTTTTCATAGATTTTTCTGGAAGCAGAATGCCGGGTTTGGATTCGTGGATGATAAGAAGCACTTTTCCCGAATTTAACCCGCTCTTTTCCCCAGAAGCCTTCCACCAGCTGGAAATAAGCTCTAAGACATAGTCTAATAATGGTTGTGTCACCTCCGGCACCTTGTCTGGCCCATCGTGCGCTGGAGGGCTAGAGGGACTTTCCTCTAGATAGATTACCGGCAGCCCCTGGGAAAGGTAGTGGGTGATTTCACTATTAATAAGTTCGTACTGAACCGCCACATCGTCTAAGATCTTCCCCTTTCCTACCTTCTTGTTGCTCTTAAGGTTGTAACCCAGCTCCTTTAAAATTTGACCCACTTTCACATAGCTAATTGGGTGCTTTGCCTGGGATAGCTCCCTGGCAAGTACCCTGGTACTCTTTAATGTCCAAGAAAGTGGACTTAAAGGCCCCTCCTTGGTTCTTTGGGTATGGTCTAAAATAGAGCTAAGAAAGCTTGGGAGCTCAGGGTCCGAGCGCATCAGATTGGGTCTGCCAGCACCAGGCCTCCTAATGCGGCCATCATCTGTCTGTTCTAAAGAGAGCTCCTTTAAGCCCTTGCTGATGGTGGAACGGGACAGACCGCAGATATCGCTCACCAGGGAAATACCTCCATAACCCCATTTCAGGGCTTCGGAAGCAGCAAAAAGTCGACGTTCTTTTTCCGAAAGGTTGGGCCAAACACTTTTAAACAGTTGTTCCAAGGTGTCACGTGTTTCCATGATACTAGGCCGGGTATTAATAATGTCCGTGATTTTTAGTTTTGAGGATGAGGGATTCATGATGTTTTACCCTTGGTCGACTTTAACTTTTATGGAAAAACACCCTTGAAGCACCTGGACCTCTTGGACCAATAAAAAGGCCAGGGACAAAAAAAAAGACTGAAAGCGCAACTAAAAGTTACGTTTCAGCCTTCATAAATGATGATCAGCCGTAATTTTTTGGGGATGCCGTAAGGGCGGCTACAAGAGAGATGCTTAGATAAAAGCCGCCTAATTAGAAAAAAGAAATCGGCACAATCAATTTAACAAGAAACTTCTTGGCTGTCAATAAGCTTTAACAAAAAAAATCGCTAAAACTTATTAAACCTAGGGGTCTTTAAGGCTTGTGATATTTTATAGATTAAGTTAAGATAATTATAGATTAAAAAAGTTATACGAGATTTAATGATAATATAATTATTATGAAAAGACCATAAAGAAATTCTGAAATTATTGTAAATTAAATAATTACTATATAATTTATTAGTAATATTTTAGATTAAAAGTATTAAATAAAATAGAACAAATTAAAAAAATAAAATAATAAAATATAAAATGTAAAAAAGTATTATAAATAGATTTAGATATTTTAAAC
>JAITII010000010.1 GCA_031279515.1 Deltaproteobacteria bacterium | reverse complement strand
ACAGTATTTGCTCCTCCCACTACTGTCAAATATAGAAGTCTTGGACCACGACGGGAAGCCTGTTATCCTGGGGATGTACTATAACTGGTGGGGTAAGCTTTCAGCTGGGGGCAAATGGCTGGTAAAGCCCCGTTTTCATCAGCTGGTCTACCTGGGGGATGGTTTTTACAAGGCCAAATACCAGGGTAAGGTGGCGCTCTTTAATGAGGAAGGCCAATTTTTGACTGAGACCATCTATGAGGATCTAAAAGACTTGGTGAAAAGGCCGGACGGCAGCTATCTTCTCACCTTCCGCCTGGACGGCAAGGAAGGCATCATGGACGGCACAGGGAAGGTAATAATAGCCCCCCGCTTTGAGTCCATCACCCCAGGCTTTAATGAAAAGGGCCATTACATCATGAATATCGATGGCAAGGCCGGGGTCTTGGATCTAAATGATACCTGGATAATAGAGCCCAAGTACTTCAATATCACCTTCAATGAAGAGGACCAGATGTTCTGGGTGATGGAGTCAGTACTTTTGAAAGACTATTATTTCCACGACCTAACTGGGAAAAGGGTAGGTCCCATTCCCAAAGAGAGGATCTGGAAGGACGTAAACGATCTGCCCTTTAAGCTAGTGGGCTGCTTTCAAAGCGAACAGCAAAATAAGCACGGCTTTTGTGACCCCACGGGAGAAATGGTGATAAAGGCCGAATATGACGATTTGACCAACTTTTCTCCCGTAGGACTCGCCTTGGTGAAAAAGGGGGGCAAATTCGGCTTCATTGATCCCCAAGGTAAGGTGGTGGTCCCCATAGAGTACGAAGATGCCTCGGGATTTGCGGAAAACGGGCGGGCCTTTGTGAAAAAGGGAGGCAAGTGGGGCATCATCGATAAGACCGGAAAGTTTATTGTAGAGCCAAATCTGGACATGGCCCCGGTGGTAATAGATGAGAGGAGCTACTTTGTGAAAAAAGGAGGCAAGTTTGGCCTTATTGACCTGGACGGCAAGTATCTCCATGACGCGGAGCTAGATAACCTTAGGACCTTTAGGGAGAGCGGCTATGCCTGGGTGCAAATGGGCCAGCTCTGGGGTCTTATTGACCACCAAGGCGCCTGGGTACTTAAACCCACGTATAATTACGTGGGCGACTATACCTCTGGTCATATGGCCCCGGCCCTCTTTGAGGGGAGGTTTGCCGTCATTGACGAAAATGGAGGCTTAATTGCCCACACCGCAGTGGAGTGCGAAAGAGAGGTCATCTTAGACAAGGCAGGAAAACCCTCCTGGCCGGAAAATTTCAGCTGCCAAGGGGGCGCCTAGCATGCCGCGGAAGCTCATCTATCGCGTCTCCTATGATGAGAGCAAATTCGTGCTGGTAGAAGGAAGGGACGTCCTTTCCCGTTACCAGCAGATAAAAGAGGAGTTGAAGAGCCAGCCGGAGCTAGCGGCTTTTTTGGCGGAACCTGTGAAAAATAAGCAGGAGGGCTATATAAACTGGTATTCACAGTTAGATGACCTGTGGCCCCTTTCCTCCATGACTCAAGAGGCTGGGCAAAACGCCCAGAAACTTCTGACAGAACAATTAAAATTTTGGGAGCAGCTGAGAAATAAATTTTCCTCCTCAGACAGGTTTAACATTAGGGAAGTATCCTTTTTTATGGATGCGGCCCTTAAAAACACGAAGGTGCTACGCTATTTCCAAGCTCCCTCCGGCACCTTGGTGGTAGTGGCCTGGGGACTTACTGCTGCAGAAAGCCTCCCCATTGAGTTAGACTCCCCCGAAGCCCCAGAGCCGATAGTAGACATTCCCCCTAGCGTGCCAGCCTACAGTCCACCTCCGGAACCGGTTTATATTGCCCCTCCTCTACCAGTAAACATTGCCCCTCCTGAGCCGAAAAAACCCACCTTTAATTATTTAAAGCTTTTTAAAGGCCTTATTTTGGGCGGCCTCATTGGCTTTTTTTTAACCCTTTTAGTTGTCCTTTTAATCAAGCCTGAATTTGTCATGGCCCTGCCTTTTTTCCGAGAAGGGACCCTATCGGATAACTTTGAGCGGGGTGAAAGAAGGGCGGCTAATCTCCGGGATGAGCTTTGGCTGCTTCAATTAGATTATCTAAATGGCCGGGGCGGCTGCCTTATTATCCCTGAAACCCGCTCCTTTGGCTTTGTGGGCGGCTGCTATAGTACCCGGGACGGGGCCTTTTTCAATGCCCTCACAGGCCAGAGCGCGACCTTAGTCTTTTGCCACGATGAGGCAAGGGGACTTTCTGAATTTAGAATTATGACTGATGGGGAGTTAAGTTGCAGGGCTTCAGCCCAGGCTTCCTGGGACGGAGCCAACGCCAGCTTTAAAAGTAGCGGACCCATTGTTTGCAGCCAAGGGGAGTTTCCCCCCATGGTCATCCTATGTGAGCCCGGAAAACCAGCTGGCACTGAAGCATCCTGTTCTTTGACGGAACAGAACCAACAGGAAGGAGAGTTTATCCCCATTCCTCTGGAATTGCGGAAGAACTATGGAGACAAGGAAGCCCCAGCGGGGTAATTTTCTCTATCTTATCAATATTCATCGAGGCGTAAAAAGCTAAAAAGAATTCCAGATGAAAAAAGAGATAGAATATTTAGTAGTAGTATAATGCAACATCGGCACTATATAGTACAAATTGATATTTCTGATTGTACATGTCCTTTCTTATGCTGCCATCAACATAAGGTAGAAATATTGTCTTTATGCCACAATATTGATGATTGTCCTTAAACTAGAGTAGTCCGTAGGGCTGGGAAATGCCTTGGATTTCGCAGGTGAAAAAAAAATAAGCTCCACAGTATATTGTGTAAAAAATTACCATGAGACATGAATTGTAGGGTTTAGGGAAAATTTTTTAAATGCAGGGGGCTTTGCGGACAAATATAGGTCTGATAAATATCTAAGTGGTAGATTTACTACGTTTTTCTTTCTTTTTACTTAATTTTAAAGTACTATTGATCACGACGTAAAAGGCCCAAAAAAAACTCAGTATTATAAAAGATGATACAGTATTTAGTCTATTATAATTATCTGTCCCCATTATGTTGAGTTAAATTTTAATTTCTTCAAGCTATAGGGGAATTTTTCGCTTCGAAAAATATTTAACTTAAATTAGATTCATCTCCTTTAAGATACTGTTTCTTTTGCCTCATATTAAGTTTCACATCCATTTTTTAAAGAGTTAATGCGCATATTTTAAAATTGCTAGTAGATTTTTGGCCATAAGCTCTGTCTTTGGTATATTTGTCTATCCAAAAATCTAACATTAAACCATTATTGATCCAAGGTGTAAGATGACCAAAAAATTAAAACTGACAATTACCAAGGGTGCTAGGACAATGTTGGTCCTTTCCCTCTCTTTAGTCTTGATGTTTTTTGTCTCAGGTTGTGCCGGCGGCAAACTTGGAAAGCAGACTGTCAAAGTAAACTATTATCCCACTTGTTACCAGCCAGTTCTGGACATGCGCGCTGATGCAGAAAAGCTTAATCAGGACGTTATGATGGGTGCAGTCACGGGAGCCCTCTTAGGAGGCATCGCGGGCGTCCTATCTGGTGGTGACTGGCGCCAGGTAGCTGCCGGAGTTGTCATAGGCGCCGTAGCTGGAGCTACTATCTCCTATCTCGCTTCTTCAGAGGTACAGGCCAAAGCACAGGCGGAGCGTTTTGAACTCTATGGCAAAACCCTAGACGTGGACTTCCAGAACATCGACGCCGCGGTAGCTTCTGCCCGCATTACTCTTGAATGCTATCAGAAAGAGTATACTGCTTTGGAGGCAAACTATAAAGCTGGCTTGGTGCCAAAAGAAGAGATGTTGGCAAGGCTACAGGAAATCCGTGACGGGACCAATGACACGGCGGAGATCTTAAGAAATTACAATGATGTTGCCTTAGCTAATGTAAAGACCTACGATAATATTATGGAAGCTGAAGTGGCTCGTACCACTGACAGGCCCAGTGCAGCCAGAGTTAATAGTACCCGCACTAAGGTAAACCAGGTCAAAGCCAAAACTGATGAAGCTGCTCAAACTGAACAACTCCTGGCCCAGCTGTCCAATAACTCAGCCATCATGCAAGAAAGCGTTTCAACTACGATACAAACCATGATGGATGTTTTTCTTGTGCAAGCCCCAGAACAAAGCGTCTGCGAGCCTTGTTCAAAGCGGCTATAAAGATAACTTGTCCCTTAGCAAAAAAAGCCCGCAGGTCTTTAGTCTGCGGGCTTTTTAGATCGTACAACTTGTTAGATTTGTAATTTTTTAGCCAAGGGCCTAAATTTTTAAGCTCTTGGACAATCATTTCCTTTATCTGTCCCCATAACCCCCCTGCAAATTAAACTCTATTAGAGCCTACAAACTTCATTAATAGACTTTTGATTTTACCTCTTCAAATATTATGCGAGACCTATTTTTATTTTTATCTAAACTATTTTTTTTACTTTTTTGGAAAAAAGAAGTTACTTAAAAGAAACAGAATGCAATAGCTACGAAATTTATGTAATGCTTTTCGCATAAAAAATGCTACAATAAATTATGTTTTTTTGGCTTAGCTCCCAAGATAAAAAAGCTTTGGTTTTTTCTCAATTTACATTTCCTTTTTCATTTAGAAAAAGCTTGGTTAAAGTTTCAAAAATATGTATAGTTTTATATAGTATAGTATATTTTTATCCTATAAAGCTTATTTAGACTATTTTATCTAACTAGTAAATATTTTTATTCTTTTCCACCTAATCCTTTTTGCCTTCTCTGTTTTTCGGCTCCCAAAAGAGCCTAAAAAAAGCTATAATGTTTAGACTATCCAAACATCTTATGCCTTATAGTTTTTACTTCCCTTTGACTTTATCCTTTCTAACATCGGCTTTTGCCAGATGAGGCTTTTCGCAAAAAAAGCGCCATTTTAACAAAAAACCAGGGAACAAATATGTCCGAAGACATGACCCCCAACTACAACCAGAACCCGCAACCCTATCCCCCAGTCCCCATAACCCCTTATGGTACTCCGCAGGAGCCCCGTTCAAATGCCCTTTATTACCTTGTGGGGATAGCCCTGGGCATAGTCTTGGCTTTAATCTTCCTTCTGATATTCTACAAGTTCATCTATCCTGGCTTGTCCAGGGAGGTAGCTGTTGCCAAGTTGGATCCAGGCGCTCTGCAAAGCGCCAATTTAGATGCCCTCCAGGCGGAAATAGACCGCTATAAGGCTGCCCTGGCCGGAGATGTCTGTTTGGCCCCTCCCTTGCCAGACTCTATTCCTATGTTCAGGGCCGATGAGAACGCCAGACCTGAGGTTGTACCTAGTGACGGGACAACGGGGGTATCAGGTGCGGATTCCACCGTGCCCTATACTACGGGAGTTCCGCCCCTTCCGCCTATTAATCCTACAGCGGGGGATTTGGTGGAGGAAGCTACGGTGCTCATTATTGCCGATGGGGCAAAGGAGATGGGCATGGGGACGGGTTTTTTCATCAATGATAATCAGATTTTAACTAACCGCCACGTGATAGATCATGCCTTGGGGAAGGGCGGGTCCATTGTCATTATCAATAAGTCCCTAGGAAACACTGTAGATGTCATCCCAGTTGCCATGACAGATGCCAGAGAGGACTTAAGAGACTATTGCATCCTGGAAATTCAGGGTGGGGCCAGCTCTAGAGCGCATTTAACGTTTTCTACCCAGGCCAAAAGGACCGATAGGGTGGGCGCCTGGGGTTATCCTGGGATCAACGTGGAATTAGACCCCCAGCTTGAAGCACTTTTGGAAGGAAACACCCGGTCGGTACCAGAGGTGGTCTAC
Source organism: Deltaproteobacteria bacterium (assembly GCA_031279515.1). GTDB lineage: Bacteria > Desulfobacterota > Desulfarculia > Adiutricales > Adiutricaceae > JAITII01. The sequence continues at coordinate 18,046 of JAITII010000010.1, read as the reverse complement.
ACCTCAGGGGACATCAGCGTGATACAGAACACCGAAGGCATTCCTATCATCAACCATACAGCCGAGGTCTCCCACGGTAATTCCGGAGGGCCTTTGGTGGACCTAAACGGGGACGTTTTGGGTATCAACACACTTATCTTTGTGGATCCCGATTCTAACCGGCAGGTGAACGTAGCCTTAGGGTCCGACGATATCATCAAGTTTTTACAGGCCAACAATATCACCTTTGAACAACGCCAAGCGAGCTAAGTTATGGCCCGAACCACCATATATGTCTGCAGTATTCAGGATAACCGCCTGGATGGCTTTGAGGGGATAAAGCTTATCCACAGATACGGACTTTTGAGCGATCTGTTGAAAAATGAGCTCTCCGCAGATAGGGCTGATTTTTTGGCTGAACCTATAGAGAGCCCGGAAGAAGGTGTCATCTATTGGTATACCTCCCTTGAAGGGGAGGTGAAAAGACCGGAGCAGCTAAATAATGAAGAGGTAATATATGCTAAAGAGCTCATGAATGAGCGCATTAGCGAGCTTTCCAACCTTTCACAAAAACTCTTAGCTTCCTCCGCTTCTAACCTCAAGCACGCAGGCACTTATTTAGAAAAAATAGTGAGAGGCCAAGAATTCTGGCAACCCTTCATGGTGGGAGATCGTCTGGTTATCTGCGGCTGGGGCTTAGAACCCATTAGTCCCCTTCCTTTGCGGCGCAATCTCTTAAGTGAGGATTCAGCGGATCCTATAGCTTTTACCCGCCCCATAACCCCTTATGTGGGACCTATTGTAGCTGCTCCCCCGCCTTTGCCTTTAGCCCCTCTGGAGCCGGTAGCTAAGAGACGCTTTCCCTGGCTTCCTTTTCTTCTTTTTCTGCTTTTGCCGCTCTTTTTATTATTTTTAATACTTCTACTCTTATATCCAGAATTCTATGGTCTTGAGCCCTGGGGCTGGAGCTCTGACCAAGTTCTTGTGGCGGAAGAGGACGATAGGGAAGCTGAGCTCCGCGATGAGCTCTGGCTTTTGCGGCAACAGTACTATAATTTGCTTCTAGCCTGCCCGGCTAATATTCCACCACGGGTGCCAGATGCCACCTATCCCCCAATTGCTCCTGAAATTCCAGATACTCCAGATACTCAAGATACTCCAGATACTCCGGTCATTCCAGTAGTTCCAGATGTGGGGGGTGTAGGTAGCTGGTCCGGTGGGGTCGACGAATTGCCTCCCAGTACTGACGAAAATACAGATGTATTACCTGAGGTCTTAGAAGATACTCCGCTAGAGGACGAGGTACCACCATTCCAGGAAACACCTTTTGCAGCCGATACCCCCGCAGGCGATACGCAAGCGGAGCAGGTACAGATACCCCAGGGGGCTCAAGCTACCGGTGATGTGTCCTGGCTAGAAGGTTGCTGGACCTCAAAGTCCAATTTGTATAACGAGAGGACCCAGGCTCCCTTACTTTATACTTATTGCTTCAATGAAAACGGCCGAGCCAATGTGCGCATAGAGGAGAGGGATGCCAATGGCAACCTCGTAGAATCCTGCCTCACAGTAGCGCAAGCCCAGATGTTGGAGGGCAGGCTCGTAATAGATGGCCAGGGCATCCCTATTTGCGAGGAGGGTGGCAGCTATCGTTCCGCCAACGTCGTCTGTACTCCCGGAGAAGAAGATACTGAATGTGTCATAGAGCAAGACGGCTTAGAAGGCCATGACAATTTCCAGTTCTCCCGCATGCAATAAGGACTAATTCAATGGGATATAAGTATCTCCATAGCACAAAGGCCAATACCCTCACACCCGATCTTATCAAAGGCGGCGATCTACATAATTTCTACAGCGAAATTACAGAGATTGTTTCCAAGAGGCTGGGCCAGAAAAGTAGCGACGCCTTAAGTGAGCCTGTTTCAGTGGAGGGGGAGGATTTTTCTGGGGCTATAAACTGGCGCACCAATCTTACTGGAGAGATAAAACCCTACAATGAACTCCAAGAGCCTGGCAAGGGGCAAGTCGATAAGACTCTATCGGACTTGGCCGATGGATACAGCACCTTGGGGACGAAGCTTTTGGAAGAAACTGTAGAAAATGGAGAAGTCCTAGCTACTGACGAGCGTAAGCTTTACGGAAAGTTTCTTTTGAAACTTGCCTCTGGCATTGCCGGAGCCGTAGCTGGGATAGAAGGTCCTTTGGCTATATATTTGGTTGGCGGCAGCCCTGTTTTTACAGCCTGGGGTCTCATTCCTATCCAGAAAGCGCCCATAGCCGAGCCGGTAGTCATTTCCCCGCCTCCGGTGGATCTGGAACCGGAAGTTATTGCAGCGCCTGTACCTTTGGCCTCAGAAGTTCCGGTAGAAAAGGAAAAATACAGGCCTGTCCCCTGGCATCTAGCAGCATTGTTGGCTTTAATAAGCTTTCTTGTCTTTATAGCAATATCTCTTTTTTTCATACCATCAATGTATTCTACTTTTAAGGTCTATAAAGACCCACCCCTTGCTAATTATGATGAAAATAGGGACGCGGAATTGGCCCTTAAAAATGAATTAGACTCCCTTAAGGCCCTTTATCTTAGTTCCTTAGAGGGCTGCGTCATCCCAGCAGTCGATACCCAGGAGCCCACCATTGTCCCGGAAATGGGACCCTCGGCAGAGCTAGTCTTGCCTGACTCTTCCGGAGGTATGGCAGGTGACGGCCCCTTGTCTTCTGCCCTGGAGGCTGTGCCTCCACCTCCGCCGCCACCACCTCCTCCTCCGCCACCTGCCCCCAAGCCCACCCAGAAACCTGGAACCGACTTGGTGATACCGGAAAACGCCTCGGATCTCTCCTTTCTGGAGGGCTGCTGGAAATCAGATTCCGGGATAAAAAATCGTGCAACGGGCAATCCCATAATCTTAAAGTATTGCTTTGACAAGAATGGGAAGGTGAGGATAACTTTGGACGAGTACGATGACAACAACAACTTTTTAGGTACTTGTTCCGTAAATGCCCAGGCCGCCATGAGAGGTGGGGTAGTGTCTATTCACGACAGTGGAGTCGTCTGCCCTCACTCGAACTCCAGATATGTGCCTTCCACCCTTGTGTGCACGCCTGGAGCAGGTGGCGTGGCCCACTGCATCGTAACGGATCAAGCAAATGTCCCTGATTTCGATGCTCGTTTTACCTTTCTGGGTTCTCGTTAGCATAGGACATAAGTTTTTTTACCCTTTAATTTTCTTTGAGAACTGTTTTACAGATTAAAGTTTTTTTGGCGTTTTTTCTTTTTAGTATCAGGATCTTTCATGCCCCTTAGCATCATCTACTCTTCTATATTTAAAGGACTAGCTAAAGAGTCCTACGGAGAGATGAGCATAATTTCTTGCTATGGGACTATAAAGAAGATTCTTTCTGTTGAATTTCAAGGAAAATATGAAAGTTCCTTAGCTGAACCCATTGAAAAACCCCTTTCCATAGATTGGGTAACAAATCTTTCAGGCGACCACAACTCTTATGAGGACCTTAGAGGTCATTTAAAGGACGAATCCAACCAAAAAATATCTTCCCTAATACATGACTTTACGGCCTTAGGCTCCAAACTTGTAGAAGAAAGTTCCCCAGAGCCGAGATTTATAGGAAAGTTCTTTCTCAAATTATCCTCCAAGATAGCCGGGGTGCTGGCCGGAATAGAAGGCCCTTTAAAGGTCTTTTTTGTTGGTGACAAACCCGTTCTAGCGGGTTGGGGCTTACTTTTCAAAGCCCCTTCAAATGCCCAAAAAGTTCCAATTACTGTTTTAAAGCCTCCGGAACCAATTAATCCCTTTCCGGAGCCTGGCGCCTTTTCCCAACCAATAATCGCGCCTAGTACCCAAAGGCCCACCCTCGAAAAGCCCAAAAGCAAAATAAACTGGCTTATTTGGGTGCTCATTTCCTTTCTTAGTTTTCTTTTGGTCCTTGTCTTAGCGGTTTTATTATTTCCAAATTTCCGGAGCTCCATAATGGAGGCAGTAAATCCTTCTATAGATACTGTAGAACCTGATACGCAGTTGGCACTCCAGGATGCACCACCTTCTGGAAATGGGACCTTAACTGAGCCCTTTGCCGAGGACCTTCCAGCGGCGGCCGTGCCACCTTCTGGAAATGAGACCTTAACTGAGCCTTTTGCCGAGAACCTTCCGCCTCCGGCCGCTGTGCCTCAAATACCTTCTGCCTTAAGTTTTTTAGAGGGCTGTTGGGTTTCCGAGAGCGGCATTGCCGATTCTAGAGACCATAACACTATCTTCTATACCTACTGCTTTGACAACAAAGGAAGGGCCACAGTTTCATTGGATGAATATGACGAGTCCCAGCAACCAATAGGGACTTGTAGTTCTGTCGCTAAAGCTACTTTAGAAGGCGACACCTTAAAGATAAGGGATGGGGGACTATCTTGCCCCCATGGGGGAGATTACCTACCCACCACGGTTATCTGTCAGAGTTCTGACAGCCTATCCCAATGCACAGTACAAGGAGATGGGCAGGTGGACATCCAGTTTTCACGTAAAGGCTAGACAAATTATTTATGGCACAAAGAATCGTCCACAAGAGCAATTTTGAAGACCTGGCGCTTAAGGCAGAGGGAGAAAGAACTTCCATCTCCTTCTACAAAGCCTTAAAGAACCATCTTTCCCAATTGGGCCAAAAGGGTAAAGATTCCTTATTGGAACCCATTGAACGCGCAGATGGAAGCGTGGACTGGGTTACAGAGCTTTCAGGTGAGATTATTCCCTATGAGGAATTGAAGCCTCAGCAAAAAGCGGAAACTAATATATTGCTATCGGAGCTTGCGGAAGGCTATACAGCCTTAGGTTCAAGGTTGGTTAATGGAGATGAAGAGCAAAAATATGCCGGAAGGCTTCTTTTAACCCTATCTTCAGCCATAGCTGGGCTCATAGCGGGGATAGCCGGTCCCCTTGTCATCTACATTATAGGTGGCGTGCCGGTTTTAGCAGCCTGGGGACTTATCCCAAAGCTCCCCTCCGGGGAGCCTATTTCCCCACCAGTTGCCATTTCACCACCGGTTGCCATCTCCCCACCAGTTGCCATTTCCCCACCACTTGCCATTTCACCACCAGTTGCCCTCATGGGCCCGCAGCCTGATGCCACCAGGGGCGGTTGGCAGTGGCGGGCAGCTCTTTTGGCCTTGGCAACTTTTCTCTTTTTGCTCTTGTTATCCTTTCTTGTGCTCCCTGGGCTCAAACCGGCTGTATCGGTCTATCAAAACCCCCCCTTAGAGTATTATAGTGAAGGCCAGGATGCCCAAGTCGCCTTGCAAGAGGAGCTATACCAGTTAAGAGCTCAGTATTTTGCCTCTTTAAATACTTGTCCAGCTTCCAGTCCCTATCTAGAGGATAGTCCCCCTGTTATCGGGCCTTCAGCTGAGCTGGTGCTGCCGGAGGACCCCCATGTAAATGAGTTGCCAGGCGTAACTTTAGAGGCCCAGGGGGAAGACCCTGCCTACGACGAAGGAGAGTCTCTTATTATCCCCGAAGATCCCTTGGATCTAAGTTTTCTGGAGGGCTGTTGGCAATCGGATGCCAACATTTTCGACACAATTGAACAAATGCCCATCATCTACAAGTATTGCTTTGATAAAAATGGTCGTGCATATGTGACAGTTGACGAGTTTGACAATAATCACAATCTGCGCGGGACCTGTGTCACCACTGCTATAGCCACCTTAGACGGAAATCAGCTCACCATAGTGGATAAGGGGGCAAAATGCCAGTACCCCGGTGCCGTGGACTATAGCGTGGCTACTTTAGTTTGCGTTCCCACAACCAGCGGCTCTGCAGACTGTACTGTCCGAAGCGGCGGCCAAAAACCCTTTAATACAGAATTTACCTATCTAGGAAAAAGCTAGCAAAATATGTACAAATTTGGTTATGATGCTCAAAAAACCTTGTTAAGGGCACTTTCTTCTAGAGAACTAAGTTCCTTAAATAATTTAAATTAACTTATAAAGAGGGCCCATGGCCTATCAACTACTACATATAACATCCCTTTCTGAATACTATCCCGAGTCCTACGAGGGCCTCACTATCACCTCCTGCTATGCGCTTATCTCGCAGCTTCTGGATGCTGAGCTCTCCCCCGAGGCCTCACAAATCCTGGCCGAACCTGTGGAAAAGGCTAAGAAAAATTCCATAGAGTGGCATACACCCCTGGAGGGGACCATAAAAGCCTATGGGACCCTCCAGGGGGAAGAAAAGGATATGGCCGACGACAAGTTGTGCCTGGCGGCCGGTCAGTTTGCTGCCTACGGCGCCAAGCTCATGACTTCTGCCTCGGATCAGAGAAAGCTTGCCGGGAAATTGGTAACTAGGCTGTCCACCAGCATAGCTACGGCTTTGGCCGGGGCCGTAAATGAGGGACAGGCGGTCTATCTGGTGGGGGATAAGCCTGTCCTTGCAGCCTGGGGTTTAAATCCAGTGGTAGGGGCTCACGGTCCAGTTCCGCAACAGAGGCTTTCAGATAGGGAAAATAAGATAGTAAAGGCCATTTTGGCTGGCCAGAGGCCTAACTTAAACCCCACCCCTGTACCCATCCAACCAATAGCACCTCCTGTGCCAATAGAGCCTATCTCCCCCCAGCCTGCCGAGCCCATTGGCTATTACCAGGAGACTACCACCACCTTTACCACCACTTATTATGAGGTGCAAGAGTACCGTGGGTCGCTGTGGTGGCTTAAGGTCCTTCTTTCAGCTTTAATAGTCTTCCTTCTTTTGCTCCTTTTGGCATTTTTGTTTTTTCCAAGCCTCAGAGAGGCAGTGGGGGTAATCCATGCCCCGCCCATGGCAGCCTGGGATGATAACAGGGATGACCAGTTGGCTTTGGCAGCTGAAAGAGACAGGCTAAGGGATGAATACTTAGCTTTTCTGGCGTCCTGCACCGGGGGCGCCCAAGACTTGGTCATTCCCTTGGATGCCGAAGACTTAACCTTTCTCGAGGGCTGCTGGGCATCAGATCCTGGGCTAGTAAATAGTAACAATAAGCTTCCTCTTATCTTTATCTATTGCTTTGACAAGTCCGGAAATGCCCAGGTCTACATAGAAGAAAAAGACAAAAACAATAGGACAACAGATATCTGTGTCACCACGGCAACAGCAGTTTTAGAAGGTAACACCTTGGGGATAACCGATCATGGTCCCCCGCAGTGCCAAGTAAACACCCAAAGGCGTTACCAGCAAAACGATGTTACCTGCGTCCAGGGTAGGGTGGGTAAGGCCGACTGCACCATCAAGCCTGAAAAAAAGGATCCTTTACACAGCCCCTTTACCAGGCTAGAGGGGGGACCCCCGGAGCTCAGCCAATCTCTTCCCACCGAGCCCCCAAAACCCAAAATCCAGAATTCCCCCTTAGAGCTCCCCCAGGACGAGGAGAGCGGGCTCAGTTTTCTGGAAGGATGCTGGGAGAGCGAGATGGGTCTAATTGATGACAGGACCGGTATGCCAGTTTCTTACCGCTACTGCTTTGATACAGCCGGCAATGCCCGGATAATAGTGGAAGAAAAGGATAGTTCCGGCAAAGTGTTAAATATCTGCAATGCCACAGGTGTGGCGAAACTGGAGAGCGGGGTACTTACTATCCAGGATTCAGGGGCAATGTGCCTGGATGGGGAGAGCGGCTATGTCCCCACCCTGGTTACCTGCAAGGCCGGAGCCCAAGGCAAGGCCGATTGCGAGGTGAAAAGTGAAGGGGGCAACACTATCCCCACAATCTTTACCCATGTGGGGTCTTAAGCTTTTAAATCAAGACGGGGCTTAAGCAAGACCTGCCCCTCTTGACAAGGGCTTTTTTCTATTTTAGAAGGTAGTGTGCCCATTAAATTTGCCATGGTGCTATAATATTTGGAGATTTGGCCCAAAAGCCCCTCCAATAATTAATATAATATTTATCTTTCCCACAAGAGACTAAAAAGACCTATGAAAACTCTTCCCTCGTACACCATAGTGCCGGGAGCAGCCCTGCAATTTATCAGTTACGATTTGGACCTTGGGATACCCTGGGGAAAAGGGGAATTAGCTACCCAAAAAAAGCCTTTTTTCGTGCGTCAGGCATATGGGGGGACCGCATTAGAGACGGTCCTTATACCTTTGGAGCAGGCAGAAGACGGGTCCGGGGAGTATAGGGATAGGAAGAACAAGAATAATTTGGAACTCCATTATACTGTGGAATACCAAAACGCCTTTAAAGTCTTTGCCAACCAATGGCTTCCCTTTCCACTTTTTGCCCACCAGGGACTAAACCAGGACCGCACCCCACTTTTCTCTTTTGGTCCCACTGACTGGTGCCGGGCCTGGCTTACGCCCCCAACCGATGAGAGCCAGTTGTGGACCTTAACCCTGGTCATAGACCCCCAGGTGGAAACCCCCAAGGTAGTTTCCGGGAAGACGGAATCAGCAGCTTATCATGCCTTGTCCCCCAAGGATGTGGAGGCAACAAGCTCTTTTAGCCTGGCTTGGCATGAGAAGGATAATTCCTGGTTTGTGGACAGTCTGGAATGGGTGAAAAAGGGCCTAAAAGATTCCTGGGAGAGCTATCGCCACAAGAATCCTGGGGTAAGGCTGTCTTCCCAAACTGAGTACTTTCCCCCTTACGGCTTAGACGAAGACGGGCGCACTGTGCGCACCGAATATATGGCCCTCTACGAAACCCTCTTAGAAGCCATCCACTATACCGGTGCCATGGCCAATCCAATAAGGGTCATAAATCCCGGAGCAGAGCAGCCAGTTGACGTATCCTTGGTGATAGACGTGGGAAACTCCCGTATCACCGGGGTCTTAGTAGAGAGCCAACCCCAAGGGGACACCAGGCTCACGGACTGCTATCTTTTGGAGGTGAGGGACCTTACCGAGCCCTCCAGGGTCTATAACGAGCCCTTAGATACCTCTGTGGAATTCATGGAACCCTTTTTCGGTCCCCAGGAATGGTCCTTTGCCAAAGATTCTAGGGGCCATAAGCAGAGCTTCAAATGGCCCTCCACTGTGAGGGTAGGAAAAGAAGCTGCCAGGCTCTCAGCTGCTGCCAAGGAGGAAATGGGCCCCACGGGCATGTCCTCACCTAAGCGTTACCTCTGGGATACGCGGCCGGTTTCCGTGCAGTGGTATTTCAATAATTCCCGCGACTACCACAATAGGGGCCAGGAGCAGCCGGCGGTAAACAATGGGGCCTTTGTCTTAAACATCAATTCCTCGGGGATCCCCCTTACGGTATTTAAGGATCCTGCCAAAAGTAACCGGCCGGAGCTCAGGAAGACCCCGCTCCCGCCATATATCACCCAATATTTGAACCGGGAGGACACCATAGGGGCCTTTCGCTCCCTCTATAGCCGCAGCTCTATCATGATGTTTTTAATTGCAGAGCTCATAGCCCAGGCCCTTTCCTGTATCAACTCACCAGTTATGAGGGATACGCGGAATAACCCCAACCTTGCCAGAAGGCTTAAGAACATCATCCTGACGGTTCCCACCGCCATGCCCTTAGCCGAGCAGAATATCTTCAAGACCTGGGCCCGCCTGGCGGTGGAGGTGGTGTGGATCTCCATGGGCTGGTGGAAGGACTTTTATTCCAAGCCCGGCTTGAATGACTTTAGGGCCTCACCCACTGTCCGCTGCGAGTGGTACGAGGCCACCTGTACCCAGATGATCTGGATCTATAACGAGCTCCATAAAAAGTTTCACAATAACGGTACTGAGCTCTTTCAGCTCTTGGGCAAGAAGAGGGTGACAGGTGCGTCTCCTACGCCCCAGGATACCTTGCGCATAGCCTCCATAGACGTGGGGGGCGGCACTACGGACATTTCGATAATTACCTATACCATCACAAACCCCGGTTCCGCCAATCCCCTTATCCAGCCTTTCCAGGATTTTAGAGATGGCTTCAATGTAGCCGGCGACGACATCATGCGGGAGATAATTAAATCTGAGTTCATTGGCAAATTAGAAAAAGCCGCCCAGGAACATGGTATACTTGATGCGCAAAATATACTCACCCGCCTTTTTACCGACACCGTCTCCATGGGCCAAAGAGATGGTGGCCGTCAGCAGCGCCAGCTTAGAAGCCAGTTTGTGTCCCACGTGGCAGTGCCTGTAGCTTTGAAGATTCTGCAGCACTACGAGGAAACGGATCTTTCCTCTGATAATGTTGAGCACATTATTTCCATCCGGGATGTGCTGGACATCAAAGGGGACAGAGCCGCAGGATGGCTTTCCAATATCTTGGGCTACGTAGAAGAGCCTTTTAGGGATAGCGGTTGGCGCGATTTTTCCCTTTTGGACTTTTCCTTTAAAGTAAACATGAAGCTCGTGGATCGCAACGTTGGCTTTGTCATTGGCCAGATCTTAGTTGATATGGGTGAAATCATAAAATATTTCAATTGCGATTTTTTGATACTCACAGGAAGGCCATCCCGTTGGCCAGCCATTATGCGTGCCCCCTATGAGCGCACCTTCCTGCCCGTGGACAGGATAGTGCATATGCATAGATACAAGGTGGATTCAGAATATCCCTTTGTAAATCATTCCCGCATTGAAGATCCAAAGACCAGCGTGGTGGTGGGCGCCATCATCTGTTCACTGGCGGAAAGGGCTTTAACAGGCATCACTATCAATACGGATAATTTTTTACCCCAGCCAATTAACCGTTATGAAGGGATGTTGGATGCCAAGGGTAAACTGGACAATAATGCCCAAAACGTCTGGTTTGAAAACATCAAGGTCCATGAGGGCAAAGAATACTCCCAGACCAAGACCGTCCAGTTCACCGCCAACACAGCCGTGGGTTTTCGTCAGCTCTCTTGCGACCGCTGGACTACTACCCGTCTTTATAGCATGGAATTTAGGGATAATGCAGCCCAGGAGGCCTCTGTGGGAAGGCTCCCTTATAATGTTACTTTGCAATTTGATATGAGTGAGGCAGAAGACCCGGACGAGCGGCCTCGCCACCAGCCCAACAGGATCCTGACCCGCACCGAGGGAACCTTAAAGGTCCAGGATATTACCGACAAATTGGGTAATCCTCTTCCCACTGGGTCCATAGTGGTGCGTCTCCAAACTCTGCGTCACGATCAAGGCTACTGGCTGGATACAGGAGAGCTCAGCCAGCTATGAGACCAGATATGTTAAATGCGCCTGAAATTGAGGCTATCCGATCAGAACTTTTAGAAGTCTTCTCAGAGCTTCCCAGATCAGAAGCGGAACTGGCTGATGAGCTGATGAACCTTACCAAGAGCCTGGACCCGAAGTCCCTTACCGCTCTCTCTCCTTCGGTCTTGGGCATCTTGGGATCCAATCCGGAGACCAAAAGGCATTTGGCCCTGCGTCTGGCTAGGGGAAGGGGACCTGAACTTACCATCTATGGTGGAGAAAAATTTCCCCCAACTCTTCCCAGTGGTTTTTTCCCTGGAGCTTCATTGCGCCTTACTAAGATTTCTCCCCCGCACCCGGACTATCCCATAGCCGTGCAGTTCATGGGCGATTTTTCCCTGGTAAGGCTCTTGGCCCGTATTAGGAGGATGTGCCCGGATAGCCTGGAATTTGATGTGGAAAAGCTCTCATTTTTGTTCTCCCGTGCCCAGAATCCAGAAGGTGAGGTTTCCCCCTTGCCCTGGCCGCCGGGTGGGGCTATACGTTTTAAGGATTATTTTAGCCACAACTATCTCTCCTTTGCCCAGAAGGCCTTACTGGACAAGTATTATTGGCCCAAATTTCCTTCTAAGCTTGAAACCGACTCCCCAAGTTTAAGGGCAGAGCTCCTTTCTTATCTCTGGGGTAGCGCCAGGCCCCTTACAGCCATCTATGAATCCATCCAGGAGATGAGAATGCGCCTGGAGGGAAGGACTTTATTTTTCGCGAAATCTGATATTTTAAAAAATGCCTTTTTTGCTAAAGGTGCTCAGTTCTTGCCCTTGGATCCTGAGTGCCCTCAAATTGCTTTGTATCATCCCTCTTGCGGGATCCAAAATGTGCCTTTGGGAATCATTACCTTAATGGCCCAAGAGGTGCAAGTGCCTTTGGAGCCCACCTGTTCTGAGAGCTTAATTTCTCTCTGTGATATTTTAGAGTTCCCTTGTTACGAGCCTACAGAAAAATTAAAGTCCCATCAATCTCTAGAAAAACCTAAGGTTTTGAATAAACACTTTTTAGGGGAAAAGGGGATCTTTTTGTATGAAGAGGCGATTTTGCAAAATCGCATCCAAGCTTTGATAGTCTCTTTGAACGCCGATGCCCTCCTGGCAGAAATCCCCCAGGAGACAGGAACTCCTTTCTTGGAGCAGATGGATTATAATGATTCTTTGATGGCAGTGGGCGCAGGAGGCCTGGAAATTCGTCCTTCCAGGTCGAAAAAGACCCAGCTGAAACGCGCTCAGATAGAAATACCCCCTTATTCCCGCAGCGCCTTGGGTGAGGCGGCCAATCTCTTTGTCACGAAAGTATTGGGCTCAACTCCAGAAGACCGCTTGGGAAAGCTGGGAAGACTGGGGATGGTGCTTTCCCGGGCCGACCGGCTAGTTTTTGCCGATCCGCCTTTAGCTAGAGGGGATTTTGACCAAAGGCTGGATAAACTCTTAAGGCCCTTCTCACGTTTTTATCATGAGGATTATTCTATGGAGTTCCCAGATGGTCCAATTTATTGCCCACCACCTACTGTTTTTTGGGACATGGACCCCAGCGAGCTCCCCTTTGATTTTTATGGCGTAGATATTGCATCCCTTAGGCCCTTGGAGGAAATGGGTCTCTGGGAAGAAAGGGATGGATTGGAGGAATTACCAGATTCCCTACTAGAGCCATTCGATATGGGTTTGCAGTTGGAAGAAGTTCAAGAGAACTATGAGTCAGAGGTAGTGCAGCCGCAGTATTTTAGCTATGTAGAAGGTTCTCCAGCTGGCCAAGGGCAGGCCCAATCGGAAAACACTAAAGACTCTGTCTATTCCAATGTACAATCCAAAAGTCAGGTATTGGGTTATAACAACCGCTATGACGCAAATGGCAAGCCTTACAATGAACCCCTCTTATTTCCTACAAAAAATATAACTATGAAAGATATAGAGACATCTTTCTATGATTTTTCATATTTTGATGTCCCAGAGCTTTCCTCTTTGACTGAAAGATATAAAGACCAGGCCCACTCCCTCCTTTCTAGCTTTTCTCGTTCTACGGTTATTTCTGAGTTCTTTGACAATGCCCAAAATTCCATGGGAGTCCTCTTTGCCCACCCCTTAGGATCTACATTGCGCATAGAGATGAAGTTTAAAAGGGCACTGCAACATGTTGCCCGTGAAAAAGAACTCTTAGCAACTATCTACAATCGCTGTCTTGCGTTGGTGGAGAAGCTAAGGGCCCAAGGGTGGGACGAAAAGCAGAAAAAAACGAACAACATTTCCGAAAAAGACCATGTCTTCGTTATTTTAAAGCTACTTTCCGCACTGCATAGGATTATGGAGAATATGGATTAATAAAAGGGCCTTACTAGTTTTCCATTTTTACGCGCTTAGGGAATTTTAGAAAATTCCCCCTCAATTGAATTTTACTAGATAGATAATATAAATTAGTGATTTTTCTCTCGAAAATGTATAGCCTTGTGCTTTTTACAAACAATAGGACATGACGATGACACCGGAAGAACTTAAAAAGACCGCATTGGATCTGCGGGATGCCACACTTAAGGGTAGCGATTGGCTTTTAGCCAATGAGGCTGCCCAGGGCAACCAGGACGGGGTGAAAAAGCGCCTTAGAAGGTCGGCAAGACTTTTATCCAATTATGCCAATGCCGCTGGCAGCAAGATGGGTATCGCAGTCTTTGGACCCAGCCAAGTGGGAAAAAGTACTCTTATATCCGCTTTGGCCAAAGGGAAGCAAAGTGGGCTTTTGATGGTGGAATTTTTAGGAGGCGGCGGAAAGAAGACGGAGTTGGATTTCATCCGCCAGGTAAACCCCCAGGGCGGCCGTGAGACAACCGGTCTTGTGACCCGCTTTTCCCTGGAGTCCCCGCCCGTTTCCTCAGATCCGGATATGTCGGTGTGCCTCAAGTTATTTTCCGAGATGGACATCATAAAGATCCTTGCCAACACCTTTTTTGCCGAAGCTGAAGGCGCAGTGGAGGTGGTGGAAGAGGAGCTGGACAAGGTCATAACCCAGCTGGAATCGAGAGCTAGCATACCCAACCAAGCCCCCAGTTTAGATGACATGGAGGACCTCTGTGAATATGTGGAGCAGGTAAGCCTCAAATACCCCTCCGGAAAGGATCTCTCCAGGCTCTTCTGGCCCCGGGCCATACCCCTTGCCCAGAGGCTGGACGTAAATGAGCGGGCCCAGCTTTTTTCATTCATCTGGGGACGCTGCGAAGAATTCACTAGAGTTTACTTAAAGCTATATAAGGCCTTGGCTTCCGTGGGTTTCCCCACAACGGCCTTTACGGAATTACGGGCCCTGTATGAGGACGGTTCCGATGAGGCCGATGCCCGCAACAAGAGCGTTTTACATGTGTCTATGCTCATGGGGCTTTTGGAGGACAACAAGGACACGGTAACAGTCATGAACCCCTCCGGGATTAAGGCGCAGTTTGAAAGGCCCGTACTTTCGGCTTTAATTGCCGAGCTCCATGTGAAGGTGAAAGAGTCCCCCGGGGACTTTATGCTAACTTCGGATATCCTTGACTTTCCCGGCTACCGGGCCCGCAAGGAATATAAAAACTTCCTGGTGGCGATAAAGGATCCCCTTAACCTTAAAGAGTGCTTTTTAAGAGGCAAGGTGGCTTACGTCTTTCAGCGCTATGCCGCGCAGAAAGAGATAACCTGCATGCTCTTGTGCCTTAGGGACGGGAACGTGGACTCCCCTGGCCTGCCGGAGGTTATCAACAACTGGCTCTGCGATACCCACGGCCGCACCGCTTTAGAGCGGACAGGAAAGCCTGTCTGCCTCTTTCTGGTGCTCACCTTTTTCAATATGCACCTCATTAAAAAAGAAGGGAGCGTGGACCCTAGCTTAGAATGGAGCAATCGCCTTCACGCCTCAATAGACGACACCTTCAAAAAGGACGGCTGGCCAGACAATTGGTCCATGGAAGGCAAAACCCCTCAGCCCTTCAAGAACTGCTTCTGGCTCTTGAATGTCTTCATGTCCAAAGACTACTTGGATATAGAACCCTTAAAAGCGGATAATGAGAGCTATATCTCCAAGGGGGTAAAGCCGGAGCATAGGCAATGGATTGAGCAGCTTAAAAACGGTTATCTGGCTACAGATTCAGTGAACCGCTACTTCCAGGACCCCTTAGAAGCCTGGAACGCTGTCTTAGAGAGCCCTGACGGGGGGACAGGTTACATAATCTCTAAGCTTACCCCCCTAGTTGCCCAAGACTTAAAGACCAGGCAACTGGCCGATCTTTCACTGGCGGAAGGGGAGCTGGTCTGGAAAACTTTGGACAATTTCTATCAGGGAGAGGGCACGGAAGAGCAAAAGAAGATTAAAGAAAAGCTCTTTAGAAATGTTTCCAAAATATTGTTGCGCTTAGGCAACCCAGGATTGGCTGACGGAAGGGTTAGAGTTGACCGGCCCACCTGGAATCGCTTTGGCTTATTATTAAGAGATCTCCTTTTAACCGATGACGAATGCCATGAGTTCTTCTCCAGGCTCAGCTCCTTAGAGCGGCAGGCTGAAGAGGAGCAGTCAAACATGCAAGAAGAAATAGAGGATGATATCTTTATCGACATCGATGAACCAACTGGCATAGCTCCTGAAACGGTAAAAAGGAATGATGATCTTGCCAGCCATTACCGGGCTCTTTTGGAAAAAATGTGGAATGACCGGCTGGAGAGTTTGGCATCCTCCCAGGTGAAAGCTCAATTTTATAATTTTCCTCAAGAAGACTTTCGCGCTTTTGTAAGCGAGATTTTGCTGGCTTGTCGTCGCTTGAAAGTGATGGACCATATCGAGGATAAGTTAAGGAGTGAACTGGGCTACGGCAACATAAACCCCCAATTGAGGTTCTGGAAGCTAGCTCGCATCGCCTCGACTGTTTTAAGTAACTTCGTAAGCTATCTGGGTTACAATCCCATGGAAAAGAATAAGACGGAGCGTACCTTGAAGATTCAGGACAGAGACATACTCGTCTTTGAGCCCACGCCCGAGAGCAGGGATTTTCCGGAACTGCCTGAAGAGGCCCCGGCGTATGAGAATAAGTATCACAACGATTGGCGCCTCGCCCTTTTCAAGATAATGCTAGAGAACGTGGATTTTTCTCAGAAAAACTATGATGTAGAAGAAAATGAGAGGCTGGGAAGGATCCTAAACAGCATCAAGGGCGATAAGGGGCGCCTTATCACCCAAAACGTCGCCCAGAAACTCACCTTAGTAACTGGATAATTTATCTTGTTTTAAATTAAGAAAGGAGGTTATGCCTTAGATTTCCATGGCCGTGGCAATTTTAGAAAACGATCCCAAGAGGCAAAACGGTTTTGCCCTTCTGCAGGTGGATTTGACGGGTGAGGCGGGTATTAATCAGAAATTCTTGCTTGATCCAGAGATAAGAGAATACCTACTTTCCATTAGGGAGGTTCAGAGCGGTAACTATCTGCAAAAAACTAAAGGGCTTAATTCCTGGAGACGGAGTGAGTACTTTTTTAAGGTAAAGATGGAACGTCTGACTGACCAGGAGCTAGTACTGTCTATACCTCCAGAGATAACCGAAAGACTCGTGGAAAATCTCTTTTACTTTACCGTAAAAGCGGAAGGCATAAGTTTCCCGGATCTTATGGTGCAAGCAGGGGATATCTCCACTGCTTCCAAGACTATCTACATGGCCCCCATAAATTTAGACGATGAAGACGAAGAAGATGATGAGACCGGGCCGGTGGATACAGATCTGAAGATTGACACGCCTCCTATGGAGCCTACCAATTTGCAGGAAGAAACCAAGATTAGCTTGGATCATGAGAAAGGTGCCGAACCCCCTTCTTCTCCGGAACATTCTGAGTCAATGTCAGAGGCGCAAATAGCCCCTACTGTATTGGAAAATAAGCCAGAGCCTGCAGAGCCCCAAAAACCCTCCATCGTCCCCATTTCGGTAGCCACCGGCCCTCCTCCAATAGAAGTTGCAGCTATCCCTCCTCCAATTGCAGTTGCCCCTCCTCCAATAGAAGTTGCAGCTACCCCTCCTCTAATTGAAGTTGTTCCTCCATATGTTCCCCCAAAGAACGAAAACATCTACGAACCCGTACTCTATCCTTCATCTTATGTGCCGGCCTCAGATGATAAAAGAAAAAGAAATCTTTGGTGGCTTCTCCTTTTGATACCTTTGGTCTTATTTCCATTATTGGCTTACGGCTTTGGCTTTTGGCCCTTTGGAGACAAAGAAAGCCTCACCAGTTCAGCGCAGGTTGAGATACCTAGGGACTATTATCTTGAAGGCTGCTGGGATTCTGCAACAGCTTCCGGACTTGTGGGGGGGTTTGACTATGGTCCATGGTACCAAGTTACCTATAGGTACTGCTTTTCTTCGCCAAGTGCTGCCACAGTCACCATCACAAACCAGGATGAAAAGGGTAGGGTGGTGGATATATGTAAGGTCAATGCCTCACACACCATGACAGGAAACCAGCTGGTGCTGGTAGAGGACGAAGAGGGACCCGTCTGTCAGAATGACCCTGGTGTCTCCTACTACAGTTCTTCACTTACCTGTAATTTTTTGCTTGACGGCTCTACCAGTTGCCGCATAAATACAGATGGTTCTGACGAGATCCTGGAGGCAGATTTTAATAAAGTATCCTAAAAAATGGATATAGTGTTTTTTGCGGATCCTAGAAACCCAGACTTTTTTTCCGCATTTATAGCCTGCATTTTGACGGTAGGAGGTTGATGGCTCCCTGATGCTTCAGATGCCCGACAGATGCCCCAGAGATGCCTGCCATGCGTTAAACCAGGCGCTTCAGAGGCTCACCTGGCGTCTCTGGTGCCCACTAGGTTCCACCTAAAAGGAATCATCCTATAGAGTGTCATCAGACTCTTCAGCAAAGATTGTGCTGTTCCTGGATAAGTATTCAAGAACTTCG
>JAITII010000047.1 GCA_031279515.1 Deltaproteobacteria bacterium | reverse complement strand
GTTGGCGGGATATGTGGTCAAATAGCTTGCTATTTACTTACTAGCTATTGCCGGCTTTAATTTAACTCCAGGTTTTAAAGCAAGGCCTGGTTTTAAAACAACACTTTCTTAATCTATCTCAGCATTTTTTTCAGCATTTTTTAAAGGGCTATTTCACCTCTGCAGTCTTAATTTGCAGCTTTTATGCTAGGAGCCTTATTAAAATGGAGGCGGGTCCTTTCTAGGGGGCTTTACCTTAACGCTCAAATCGGGATATGAGGCCTTACCCAAATAGGCCATTTCATAGTTGTAAACCGACTCCAATACCCTTCTTACATAGTTGGAAGTCTCAGAAAAGGGTAAAGTCTCCACAAAAAGGTCCATAGAAATGTCATCTCTTGCGGAAATAAGGCTCACCATGTTAAATGGACCTCCATTATAGGCTGCCAAGGCCATGGGCACAGAATCAAAGGCATCTACGAGGAGATAGAGATAGTAGCTACCGTAGCGGATATTGGTATCCACTTCAAAGAGGTCCTCTTCGCCAGGCTTAGCCTCCCCCAAGAGCTGTGCTACACTTTCTGCCGTGGAGGGCAGAAGCTGCATAAGTCCTCTAGCATTGGAAAGGGATACGGCATCCTTTTGAAAGGCACTTTCTGTCCTAATAACTGATAGAGTAAGTTGAGGTGGGAGGTTATAACGCCTATAGGCTAAGGAGATCTCCCTGGCGTAGACTAAGGGATGGTTCCAGCGGGAATTTACGGGCTTTGCCGTCCCTGTGCTATAGGAATTCATGAGGCGGGTGGCCAGCTTGTATTCACCGCATCTAGCTGCTAAAAGCGTAAATCTTGCGTACTCTTCCTTAAGAGGTGCGGCTTTCTTGGGGATGAGGCCCTGGGCATTTATCAACTCTTCTAAGGCCCTTAGAGGACTTCCAGCCTCATAGAGGTAATGAAAAAAAGCCCCCCTGGATCTCCCCAACTCCCCTTGGGTGCCCTGGGGACGGAAGGGCTGGCTCTCATCTGGCCAGGGCCAGGGAAGGCCCTGGCTCAACCAAAGGAAATAGCCCATACTGTTTTCGTCTCTGCCTGTGGGCGTTACCAAGAGCTCCATAAAGCCGGTAGCTAGAGCTATATTCCCTCTTTCCATGTTAAGGCGCCTTAAGCTCCCTTCGGAAAGCAGCCTATAGTAATTAAAGGGTCCCAATACGGCACTTTGGTAGGCTTCTAGCGCCTTTTCATACTGAAGTTTTTCTTCTAAAGCCCTGCCTTTAAAGTACAGGGCCCTTTGGCCCCTTTCTCCCGTCTGGGTTATCTCCGGCTCCAAATATTCCAAAGCAGCATCAGGATCTCCAGCTACTAATGCTGATAGCCCCAGGTAAAAAGACCAGGCAGGCACCCTACCTTTAAGTTCCGGCACCTCTTGTAAAAGTTTAACTGCGTCTTCTGTCAAGCCGCCTTTGGTGAGTATGTCAAAGACCTTGGCATATTCATTTAAACGGGATTTGCCTTTCAGAAAAGAGGCCGCCTGTGCCCTTGTGGTGGCAGCTTGGCTAAAAAGACCCAAGCGCACATAGACAGTGGAAAGCCACCTCAAAGAGCTAAGATCCGTTTTGTCTTTAAAATAGTCCAAGGCTACTTCAAAGTCCCCCTGCCTCATAGCCAAAATTGCTCCAAAAGATAAGAGCTCTTCTCTTAGAGAGTCCGGCAGATTGGGCTCCTCTAGGGTAGAGAGTAATAACTCGCGGGCCTCTCTGTTGCGCCATTCAAAGGCCAGGCATTTGATGAGGCGGAAACGGGCATTATGGTCTCCAGTTTCAATCAAGGTGGAAAGGAGAAACTTATAACCCATAAGAGCCCTTACGAAATGGACGTCCCTTTCCTTGGCATCAAAGATCTTGTCGTAAAGCTTTAGGGCCTCCGAGCTTTCATTTTGGGATATCAAGGCCGCTTCCAGGGTCATAAGGCCCCGCCAGTCCCTTATTGGCAGAGCGGCCCTTCTAATATAGGCCAGGGCGTCGGAATAGCGCTCTTCGCGGATAAAGGACACAGTCCTCTGGTAGGCCTCCATTCTTCTGCCGTGGAGGCTGGGGTTCTCATAATTGGGCGGTTCTTCTATTTCAGGGGGATAGGGACTGGGGATGCTGGTTAGAGTCTCAAAGAAAAAGGCGGAGCTCTTTAAGGTGTTGGGTGCAGGAAAGGGGTAATACCTAGGAAACAAATAAGTGTCCCCATCTGCCAGGAGGGCAGATGGGGACAAAAAGACTATAAAAGCCAAGAATACTAAAGCCTTAAAGACCCTATGCAGGAATCTTAGCAACTTTTCCACTAGATCTGGTTCTGTAAGAAATCCACCATAAGCTGGGCGACCTTTTCGGCTACTCCCAGCTGGGCCTCTATGGTGGAGGCTCCCAAATGGGGGGCGGCAATGAAGTTGGGAAGGGTTAAAAGGGGGTTCTGGCCAGGGGGCTCCTGAATAAAGACATCAGAGGCAGCTCCAGCCAGTCTCTTAACCATGAGGGCCGTATACAAGGCGTCCTCGTCCACCAGACCTCCCCTGGCGCAGTTGATGAGAAATGCCGATCTCTTAAAGAGATTTAGGGCCTCGGCTCCCAAGATATTGATGGTTTCCTTGGTCTTAGGTAGGTGCAGAGAAACAAAGTCCGAGGTTTTATAGAGGTCTATTAAGTTAACGGGCTCTACGCCCGCCTCCCTTATCCTGTCTTCGGAGATCAAGGGATCGTGGGCTATCACCCTCATCGACAGAGCTTTGGCCTTCTGGGCCACCAGGTAACCTACGTTACCTAGGCCAATGATGCCCATGGTCTTGCCTTTGAGCTCAACTCCCACTAAATTCTTTTTCTCCCAGCGTCCGTCCCTTATAGTGCTGGTGGCAGCAGCTAGATTTCTGGCCAGCATAAAGGCGAAGCCTATAGCCAGCTCGGCTACTGCATTGGAGTTTAAGCCAGGGGTATTTATCACATGGATACCCAGTTTTTTGGCCGTATTGGAATCTATATTGTCTAAGCCGGCTCCTGCTCGTCCCACTATCTTCAAGAATCCTCCCCTTCCCTTTTCCAGGACTTCGGAGGTCACTTTGGTGTTACTACGTACCACCAGGCCTTCGTATTGGCCTATGATGGAAGCCAGCTCCCTGGTGCCAAGACCTATTTTACTGTCCACCTCATACCCAGCTTCCTCGAAAATTTTGGAACAAATGGGCTCAACTTTGTCACTTATCAATATCTTTTTCGCCATGGAAGCCCTCTTAGTGTTTCTCAGGCGTTTTTAGCCTGGAAATCTTTCATGAAATCTATTAGACAGTCCACCGCCTGGTCCGGCACTGCGTTGTAAATAGAAGCCCTGATACCACCCACGCTCCTGTGTCCATTTAGACCATGAAGGCCGCATTTCTGACCTTCTGCCAGGAATTTTTTCTCCAGTGCCTCGGAGGGAAGGCGGTAAGTGATGTTCATAGTGGACCTGGAGTCCACCCTTGCAGTCCCCCTATAGTAGCCGCCGCTCTTATCTATAGCGTCATAGAGCTTTACTGCCTTGTTCGTATTGATGGCAGCCATATTGGCCAGTCCCCCAATGGTGTTTTTAATCCATTTGAAGACCAAGGAGGCCACGTAGATAGCAAAGACCGGAGGAGTGTTGTACATGGAATCAGAGTTGATATAGGTTCTGTAGTCCAAAAGGTGCGGGAGACCCTTTTTCCCGGTCTCGGCAAAATCGGTGCGCACAAGGACAATGGTAAGGCCAGCCGGCCCCACGTTTTTCTGCGCCCCGGCGTGCACCAGAGTGAAATTTGACAGATCCACGGGCCTGGAGAGGAACTCCGAGGACATGTCGGCTATCAAGGGAGCCTTGGTGCCCGCGGGAAAGGTGTGCCACTGGGTTCCACGCACGGTATTGTTAGCTGTCAAATAGATATAACGGGCCCCAGGGCTAAAGTCAAATTCCCTGGGAATATAGGTAAACTGAGCTTCCTCGCTGGAAGCTGCCACCTTGGCGCCGGCCCCGCAAATGAGAGCTTCTTTATAAGCCTTATCGGACCAGAGGCCGGTATTCACGTAGTCGCAAGGGGCGCCATCTGGAGCAAAATTCATGGGGATCATGGCAAACTGCAAACTGGCTCCGCCCTGGAGAAACAGAACCTTCCAGCTTGAATCCAAGGCTAAAAGCTCTTTTAAGAGCTCCTCTGTCTCCAGGGCCATAGCAACTACTTTTTTGTCCCTATGGCTATTTTCCATGATGGACATACCGGTACCCCGCCAGTTTAGAAGCTCTGAAGCCACTTCTTCTAAGACCGGAAGGGGGAGGGCAGCAGGTCCTCCATTAAAATTGAAGACTCGACCGGCAACCAGGCCTTGAAAGGTAGGTGCCAGGTACTGGTCCGTAAAAGTCATAAAACATGTACCTCGCAGGCGACTTTCATAAGTCGCTATATATAAAATCCTTACCAGGATTTTTAGGCCATCTTAAATAGCCGGAAAACATCTAGTCACTGAACAGAAAAAAACCAAGGTAAAAAAGGTAAAAAGTTCCGCGCCTTTTACCCTGCTCCCTACAGAATTTAACATATTATTCCTGTTTGCGCAAAAAATCAATGAAAAGATGCTATCCGTTCATCTAATCAGCAGATATGACCTGATGGGCCGATAACAATACAAAATACATGGGGTTCCATAATTTAGCCTCAAAATAAGCTAGAGTTACAATTTTATCCTAAAAAGTGCATCACTTTGCAGAAGCATACATTTAGCATTTGGACAAGTTTCTAACTGTGCCTAAGTTATTTTTTTACTTTTGAAATCCTATTTATTTATTGGCACTCTTTAGGCGAATATAAACTGCCTTAAAGCTACCTTTTTCTTTTGTGCCAAAGAGAAGCCTTTTTTCACAAAGAGAAGCCTTAAATTGAAGCTTTAGCTTATGTGATTAACAAAAATTTACCGCGCGTAAAAAAGCTTTATACCTTTCTCTTTGTAAATTAATTACACCAAAAATAGTAATTTGCACATTTACAAAAATCTTAGAAATTTATGGCAAAAACTAAATTTGTCCGCTTTTAAAGCTTTTTCTAACTGTATTATTACCCAGGCTGATAATTTTTAGACATTTAAATATCCCTGTGTTTCAAAGGATTCTATGATATTACCCCCTTTATATAGATCTCGTTTCTTTTTTACTAATGGGGGAAAAAATGTTTTCGTTGTCAAAAATATTTTTATTCTTGTGCTTATCTTTCTTCACATTTATTAAAAGTCATTACATGGTAGTTTTTAGTTTTTCGCTGTCATGGGGAGGACTTTCTTCTGGAAATCCTTTTCTCAGATGATTCAGATAATCATCTTGACTTAGAGCCGGGTAATATTGAATAAAAAAATCGAAAATCTTTTTTTTCTTTGAAATCTTGTTTTTTACCATTTTTTTTAAGTGTTGAACTCTTAGGCTCTAGCGATTTAAACGGTTTTTGCCGCCTCAATAGCTTAAGAGTTTTTTCATAAATTTTATGAATATACTCTAAACACTTATGTTAAATAGGTCATATGCCTCTACCGCATCTTTCGTTAGGCACGATATACCGCTATATTCTGAACCCTAAACCAGTAGATTTCATTATCTGGGCGTAAAAACGCCCATTAAATTGTAGCTTCATCACTAAATAGAAGGCTCATTTCCGCAGCTTTGGATTCAATCTGGGGATAAGTCGCAATAGTCCACTTTTTCTTTGATAGGCCCTCTTAGCTGGTCTTCAATTAAACCCCCAAACTTTAAGAAGCGCCCATAGAAATAGCAGTGAAATAGCAATTTCTATACCAAATTCGTTTTTCTAACTCTACAACTACTTTCCGACTCCATGGCCAAAAGTCTAGCGCGAAATGTAACAAGGGTAATTTGTAATCAAGGGCTTAAATTTTTTTTCTTCTTCGATTCAATAATCTACCACTTCTAACCGCTACCTCTTTTTTTAGGAGTAAGAGCTTGGCTCTTTTTTTTACTCTTTATCCAGCTGTATATTGTAGCGCAGCGAAAAAAGTATAGCTCTATCTTAAATGCCCCTCTTCTTGAAAGCTCACTAAGATAAAATATTGGTAAGTACTATAAGTTGTAAATTTCACAGAGCCGTAAAATTTTTTCTAGCGTATATTTTAACTTCAATTTCTTAGCTTAAGTTACATTAATGGCGTTTCCCCGTTCCAAAATTTTCCTCCCATTTTTCGCGGAAAATTATGAGGTGATTCATAATGATAACATGTGGGGTGACGGTAGAAGCCTGTGCCGCTTTTTCAGCCAATTCTTTACCATTACCAAACAAATTAGCCAGTCTAATGGCCTGCTTTAAGCTTGTTAGATCTTTAGCAAAAAGAGGTTTATATCGAAATATATCTGTGAGGAAAATCCAGTCCCGCTCTGGTTTCTTGTTAAAAATTTTGCTAACAATGCTTACCATTTCTTTGTTTAGATGCATACCTTTGTAATCAACCATTTTTTAATCCTTTAATCATTTAATGCCTTAATTGATAATTTATTTTTAATTGAAAATAACTTTGAATTATTACTTTATTGTTGGTACAAGCAAAAAAAATCCTTACTAAAAAAAGAGCGCGATGAAAAAAATGTAAAATTATTATGATCACTGGATGCAATTTAATCAAAAGATAGAATCTAAGATAAATAAAATTAATCTATAGATCTTATTGATTAAAAAAAAATCTAAAATAAGCTTTTTTTACTTCTCAAAGGCTATAATAATGGTGATTATCTTATCAAAGCTTGATTAGAAAAGACTGTCTAGAAAACGACCATGAAAATTATACGTCTTTAGGTCAATAATAGCAAGCTTGAGAAAAGCTTAAAAAAGCTTAAAAAAACCAAAAAATCATAGACCAACCGGCCTCTTAGCCTGGCTGACTTTGGAAGGGCAAAGCGCCAATAGCACCTATTCTATAGGCATGCCAGGAGGTTACAGTTTTTATCTGCCATTTCAATTTCTCATCTGTGCTTTTCAGAGTAAAAATAGAGCCCCTTTTTGGTTTTTATTCATATACCCAAAAGGTTCGATGGAAAGAGCTAAGGGGGGTTTTAGGCAGAAAATGGAAAGCTTTCTTGCTTAAAGCGGCAAAAAGCTAAATGGGCTTTTACAAATATCAAATATCGGCTCTTTTTTGTCTATAAGAGCTAAATTTCTCCCAAAAAAGCTGCTGGCAGCCTATTTAGACGGGAAAAGGAAAGAGCTCTTCTTCGGCGTATTGTTCTGGTGCCTTACCTGCCAAAAAGAGGCGCACAAACTTTTTTTCCTCATCCTTACTACCCACCAGACCGTCTTGGCGAGCATGGCGGAGGATATTTAAAGCCTTCTGGAGGCTGGGTCCCTCCTTAAATCCCATTTTTAAAAGGTCGTCTCCGGTGGTCTCGGGTTTTACCCGCCTGTAACTCGTCAAAAAAGACGCCCCGGCCCTGGCTATGGGTCCTGTGCCGCTACGCGCCATGACATACAAGATGCCAGGCCAGGATAGATTACCAAATAGGGTATCTGCTTCACTGGGCTTAAGTGACACGTCCTGGGGATACTTCTTTCCTGCTGCTGCCACCCTTTCTAAGGTAGGTCTTTCTGAGATAAGGGCCCTTAGCATCTTTTTGTAATCATCCAAATGATCCGCAAGCTGGAAAAGGGTATCTTGATCCAGCTCATAGGTAAGAGCCAAAAAGTACACCAGCCACATGGGGGAGTAATTACTGGTAAAGGTAAGCCTAAACCAGTCTTTTACCCGATCCACCTTCTTAAAGAGCTCCTTATGCTTGCGGGTGACCCTTAGATCATGGGAAAAGCACTTTAAAAGCCCGAAATCCCCCAGCCTTTCAAAGGCGCTGGCTGGTTCCTCCTCTTCGCAGATTATCTTAAGCTCTCCCATGATCCTCCGCATGGAGATATTTTTCACAAAACCGCCGGTAACAGCATTGGAGATCAAGGCCCCGGTCATGCGGCTTATCCTAAAGCCCAGGCGGTTTTCAAAGCGTACTGCCCTAAAGACCCTGGTGGGGTCTTCCACGAAGCTTAGGCTATGGAGTACCCTTATCAAACCCTCTTTGATGTCCTGATAACCCCTGTAGTAATCCAAAAGCTTTCCGTAATCTTTAGCATTCAAGCTCACGGCTAAGGTATTGACTGTAAAGTCCCTTCTCTGCAAGTCTAGCTGGATAGAGGCGTGGCGCACTACTGGTAAGGCCCCGGGGTACTCGTAATACTCCACCCTGGCGCTGGAAAAGTCTAGCTTGGTGCCCTTGGACAAGGTAAGGGTAGCTGTCTTAAACCTAGGGTGCAGCTTTAGGGTGCTTCCTGGATGCTTAGCTGCCAGGGCCTTAATAAAGCCCCCAAGTTCTCCGGTAACGGTCAAATCCAAGTCTTTTATGGACTTCAACATAATAAGATCCCTAACTGTACCCCCCACCAGGTACAGGGAGGACCCGAAGCTCCCAGCCAATTGGCCCATTTCAGCCAACAAGTCGTTTATTTCAGGGGGCAATTTGTCCGCCATGAGGTTACTAAGATTCTTGTCAAAGGGGGTATGGGAAGATATCTTACCCTCTTCTTCCCCTGCCTCAGCTGCCAGTATATGCAATAGATCGCTTCTGGTAATAACCCCTACGGCCTTTCCTTGATTATCCACCACAGGCAGGATCCTCTGCCTGTGGTCCACTATGATCTTTTTCACCTCATAAAAAGTTGCCTCTGTTGAGACAGTGACAAAGTCCATGAGCATAAAGTCCTTTACCGGAAATCCCGTAAGCTTATGGTAGATAGCTTTAGAGACGCTCTGCTCTAAAATTATCCCCGAGACCTTCCCTTGCGCGTCCTCGGCCAAGATGACATGGAGCCCGTAACGGGCCATCATGTCCATGGCCTCGGAAATTGGACGCAATTCGGAAAGGCAAATAGGCGGATGCACCATGATGCTACCTGCCTGAAAGAGCTTACCAACGGATTCTTTGATGGCATCTTCCAGTCTCTCGCGGACCTCATCTAGGGATTCCCCCTTGAAGGCGGCTGCCGCCGCCCCGTGGTGTCCGCCGCCTTCCAGGGCCTTGGCCACCTCGCCCACATTTAAGCCGCCCTTTCTGGATCTGGCAACCAGTTGCACCAGGTTATCCATCTGGACCAGGATAAAGAGGGTGTCCAGGTCTAAGATTTCCATCATCCTGGGTGCCAGGGTAGAGACTTCATCCACGTGGCGCTCTCTATAGGCCATTGCCACTGCCAGGGCTTTACCCCGCACCTCCCTGGTCTCTGCTGCCCCTATGAGCTCATTTAACAGGGACAGTTGCTCAGCCCCCAGCTCCTGGGAGGTCAAGGAGGATACCACCTCCAACTGGGCCCCTTTTTCCAGGAAAAAGGCCGCAGCCCGCATGTCACGGGGGGTGGTGGAGGAAAAAGTAAAGCTTCCCGTGTCTTCATAGAGGCCCAAAGATAGCATGGTGGCCTCTTCGGGCGATAAATCCAAATTCCTTTCCTTTAAAAGCTCGGAAAGTATCGTAACAGTAGCCCCCACTATTGAGATATGGGAAACCTGTCCTTTTAAGTCCCCATTTGCGTCTGGATGATGGTCATAGAGATGGATCTCTAAATTGGGGTTATTGAGGATAGGTGTTGCGAAACCTATGCGGTCCTTCTGCCTGGTATCCACTACCACCAGCCTTTCAACCTGTTTAAAATCCAATTCCTTTGCTTTCACCATGGGTAGCTGCGACAAAAGTCCTTTGACAAAGGGACTAGTGGTTCTCTTACCCTGCCCTCCAGGCAAAAGGAGTCCAGCGTCTGGGTAGAGCTTCAAGGCCCCTACCATGGAGGCTAGGGCATCGTAGTCGGGGTTGATGTGGCAGGTAATTATTGTTGTTGGCGTCTTGGCGTGACTCATGATCATTTGCGACAAAAATTATTTTGTTTTTTAGCTATTTTCCCCCCCCAGCCCCCCTTAAAACTAAGGGGGCTGGGGGGGATATTTTAGACGAAAGCGGGTATTTTAGACAAAAGCTGCTATTTTAGGCAAAAGCTACAAGTTTAGGCAAAAGCTACTAGATAAATCCCTAGGACCTGGGATGGTACTTCTTATGGACCTCTTGTAGGCGCTTATTGGATACCTTGAGGTAGATCTCCGTTGTGCCCAGTCTCTCATGACCCAACATCATCTGGACAGACCTTAGGTCGGCACCCCCTTCCAAGAGGTGGGTGGCAAAAGAATGGCGCAAGACGTGGGGAGAGACATTCTCCAGACCTAAAAGTTTAGCCATTTGGCTGATAAGACACCAGAAATATTGCCGGCTCATCCTACGGCCCCGGCAAGTTAAAAAGAGGTGATTATCTGAGCCTTTTTTAGCCATCTTCCCCCGCTCTTCTTCCAGGTATCTTTTAAGAAAATGCAAAGCCACCTCACCAATTGGCACTATGCGGTCCTTGGCACCCTTGCCCCTCACCCTTAAGTAGGACTCACTTAAAGAGATTTGGCCCAAAGTAAGGTCTAATAGTTCCGAGACCCTAAGTCCCCCTCCGTACATGAGCTCAAACATGGCCCGATTCCTGAGGCCTAAAGATTTATTCAGGTCAGGAAACTCCACCAACCTTTGGATATCTTCCAGGGAAAGGGCCTTGGGAAGGCTTTTATTAAGTTTTGGACCCTGTACCCCTTCAGAGGGACTTGACTCTATGAGGCCCTCGTTTTCCAAAAAGGTAAAAAAAGTTTTGACAGCCGAAAGCTTTCTAGCCCGGCTCCTGGGAGCCAACTTGCCCTTTTCCGTTAGGTGAATTAAAAAGGCCTGTACAGTACCGCGTCCCACATCCTTGGGGTCATTTAACTCAATTTCCTTCAAAAATTTGATAAAATCCTGAATGTCCCTAGCATAACTAGTTATGGTGTTCGCAGCAAGCGCCCTTTCCACCTGTAAATGTCCCAGAAAGAGATCCATTCTAGCTTCCCATTTTTCTGTTGCTCCACTAGTCATACCCACCCCTTTCTTATCAGCCCCCATTTGGGCCTTTGTTTTCATGCTTTCCTTATCTTAAAGAAGGCTGTGGCTTACTTACCTTGGGCCTTATTTACGATAACCTTAAGACCCTTACAAAAGAGCGCAAATAATTTTATGTGCCGTGCCCCACTGGGGCTCTAAAAGATAGTGATGAAAATATTTCAACAAAGAGTCTGAACAAAAAAAGATTAAATTAATATCCCTTGGTCATTATCACTTATAACTATTATAATTATATCACAATATCATCTCCTTTGCATTTTTTTTTCTTTAACTAGTGTAGGTTTTTTAGCCCAGCCTCTATGTAAGTCCAAATTTTTTCTCTACTATATAATCTATAAAAAACTTCATAACTACACCATAAGTCCCAGATACATACATCTAGGACTCTAAAACACATCATAATCCCTTTAATAAATTCATTGCTGTATATTCGCTTAGAGCTTTTTTTAGCTTTTAAGCTTCTCAGAGCTTTTTAGAGCCTTTTAGCATTTTTTAGAGCTCCTTTTAGCTTCTCAGAGCTTTTTAGAGCTCCTTAGAGCATCTCAGAGCTTTTTTGCACCCCAAGATACAAGTTCTTGTATCTTGTCCCTTTAGATACTAAGCCCTATGTAAGACTAAAGGCACTATTAGCCAAAAAAATGCACTCCTAACACTTTTATTAGGGCGCAAAAAAAGCAAAATGCACTAAAGCTTTCCAAACAGAGCCTAACAACCAAAAAAGCCTTAGAATTTAAATTTGTCTCTCTTCCAGATAACATAATCTCCCCTTAGGTCTAAAACAAAGGAGCGTAACGGCTAATACCCTCAAAACATTTTTAACTTCTTTTTTTTGTGAGCAAAAAGGGATTCTTTTTGCGAGATTTCTAGGCCCTAAAAAAACCGCAGCATCTTTTCTTTCTTTCCATTGCAGTAGAATAGAGTCAAACAAAGCATGAAAAAAAGAAAAAAAACATCTCAAATATTTTTTCTTTATTGAATAATGTTAGCCATTCTGTTATATTTTTATAAAGCTGTTTTAGTGCAAAATGGAGCTCAAAAGGGTAACATAAAACTTCAATGCACTATCTTTTAGCTTTTGGGGCCACTTTACTTTTTAGAAATGAGTGAGAAAAATTGCGTAGCTCTCTAAAAATCATTTCATTTCCATACCAATCCAACATAGGCGCCAAAAAACGTCTTGTCATAAAAAATTAAAAACCACAAACACGAAGTCGGGGGGTTTTATTAATGCTTACAAAAATTGTCTATTCTTTCGGTGGTAAAAGGACCGATGGCAACGGGAAGCAGAAAGACCTTTTGGGCGGGAAAGGAGCCAACCTAGCCGAGATGGCTAGGATAGGACTACCGGTGCCGCCGGGGTTCACTATAACTACGGAGGTGTGTTCTGAATATTACGCCAAAAATAAACAGTACCCCTCCATGCTGCGTACCCAGGTGGATAGGGCTTTGGCCCAAGTGGAACAAGTGGTGGGGTCCTACTTTGGGGACAGCGAGAACCCGCTTTTACTTTCCTGCAGGTCCGGGGCTAGGGTCTCCATGCCTGGTATGATGGATACGGTCTTAAACATAGGACTAAACGACTACACCATCCAAGGCCTCATTGCCAAGACCGGAAATCCCAGGTTCGCCTATGACTCTTACCGCCGCTTTGTCTCCATGTACGGGGATGTGGTCATGGGCGTTAAGGCCCAGACCGAGACAGAAGAAGACCCCTTTGACGTCATCTTGGCTCAGCTCAAAAAAGACAAGGGCTACATAAGTGACACGGAACTCACAGAAGAGGACCTAAAGCGCCTGGTACAGCTCTACAAGGACCTCATCTACGATAGACAAAGGGTGCGCTTCCCGGAAGAACCCCACGCCCAGCTCTGGGGAGCCATTGGGGCAGTCTTCGATTCCTGGATGATCCCCCGGGCCATTGCCTACAGGCAAAGGTACCACTACCCCGAGGACTGGGGTACTGCTGTAAATGTCCAGGCCATGGTCTTTGGCAACATGGGCAACAATTCGGCTACGGGGGTCTGCTTTTCCCGTGACCCCTCCACCGGAGAGGACTACTTCTATGGAGAGTTTTTAACCAATGCCCAAGGCGAAGACGTGGTTGCCGGCATCCGCACCCCAGTACCCATCAACCACGAGAGCGGGAAAGCCCCTGAGGGCACTTTGGTGCTGGCCGACGAAATGCCGACCCTCTATCAGGAGCTGACGGAATACCGCAAAATCCTGGAAGACCATTACCGCGACATGCAGGACATGGAGTTCACCATCCAAGAAGGTAAGCTCTGGATGCTCCAGTGCCGCAATGGCAAAAGGACGGCCAAGGCAGCCATCAAGATAGCCATGGACATGATAAGGGAAGGGCTCATTGGCCCCGACGAGGCGGTCCTTAGGATCCAGCCGGAGCTCTTGACCCAGCTCCTTTTACCCTCCTTTGACCAAAATGAGCCCAGCTACAAAAGCCGCACAATTTTGGCCAGGGGACTGGCTGCTTCCCCGGGGGCTGCTGTGGGGAGGGTCTGTTTTTCCGCCTCAGCGGCTGAAAAGTTGGCTAGCGAAAAGGATGAAGACGGAAAACCCAACAAGGTCATCCTGGTACGCATAGAAACCAGCCCCGAGGACATCAAGGGCATGTTCGCTGCCCAGGGGATCCTAACCGCCAGAGGCGGCATGACCAGTCACGCCGCTGTGGTGGCCAGGGGCATGGGAAGGCCCTGCGTAGCAGGGTCCTCTGATATATCCGTGGATTACGAGGGCGGCTTTTTCGTGAACAAGAATGGGGAGACCATCTACGCCGGAGACTGGATCTCCCTAGACGGCACCTTGGGCGAGATCATGAAAGGGGCCTTCAAAACCACAAGCTATGAGCCCGACGAGGACTTTTTCCAGTTCATGGACTATGTGGACGAGTTTAAGAAGATAGCTGTACGCACCAATGCCGATACCCCTAGGGATGCCACCATAGCCAAACGCTACGGAGCCGAGGGCATAGGACTGTGCCGCACAGAGCACATGTTCTTTGAGGAGGACAGGATCTTCCACGTGAGAAAGATGATCCTATCCGACAACCAGGAGGGGAGAAAGGAAGCCCTAGATGAACTGCTCCCCATGCAGAGGAAAGACTTCTACGAGATCTTCAAAGCCCTAGAGGGCCTCCCTGTTACTATCCGCACCCTAGACCCGCCCCTCCATGAGTTCTTGCCCAACCCTGACCACGAGGTCCAGGAACTGGCCGACAGATTGAAGATGCCCTTCCAGAAGGTCAGAAACCGCATAGATATGCTCAAAGAGCAGAACCCCATGCTGGGCCTGCGCGGTTGCCGCCTGGGCATCCTGTACCCAGAGATAACCACCATGCAGGTGAGGGCCATCTTCGAGGCGGCTGTACAAGCCAAATCCGAGGGCTTAAAGGTCTTACCTGAGATTATGATACCCCTTGTGGGCCACGAGAAAGAGTTCATCATCCAAAAAGAGATAGTGGACTCTGTGGCCCAGAAGATCTTCGAGGAAAAGGGCAAAAGTGTAGATTACCTGGTGGGCACTATGATAGAGCTCCCCAGGGCAGCCCTACAGGCTGACCTCATAGTTGAGGCAGGGGCAGAATTCTTCTCCTTTGGCACCAACGACCTTACCCAAACCACCTTTGGGCTCTCCAGAGACGATTCGGGAAGCTTTTTGAACCGCTACTCCGAACTCCATATCTGGGAAGAAGACCCCTTTGTGACCTTGGATCAAGATGGGGTGGGCCAACTGGTGACAATTGGCGTAATCAAAGGCAGAAGCGTCGATCCCTATTTGAAGATCGGCATCTGCGGAGAGCACGGCGGGGACCCCGATTCCGTGTTTTTCTGCTGCGAAAAAGATTTTAACTACGTCTCCTGCTCTCCCCCCAGGGTCCCTGTGGCCCGCCTGGCAGCGGCCCAGTACGTCCTCATGATGAGTGCAAAGCCCAAAGCCAGAAGGGCGGCTGCCAGAAAGAAGCCTGCAGCCCGCAAGGCGGCGGCAAGAACCACTACCCGCAAGGCGGCCTCTTCCAGGAGCTCTGGTACAAGGTCCACTGCCCGCAAACCCGCAGCTCGCAAGGCGGCTTCTTCCAGAAGCGCTGGTACTAGATCTACTGCCAGAAAGCCCGCGGCCCGTAGAACGGCTGCCAGAAAGCCGGCTACACGCAGAACGACCACCACAAGAACCGCTACTCGCAAGCCCGCTACCCGCAGAACGACCACAACAAGGTCTACTGCCAGAAAGCCGGCGGCTCGCAGGACGACTACAACAAGAACCGCTACCCGCAAGCCCGCAGCCCGCAGGACGACTACCACAAGGGCTACTACCAGAAAGCCGGCGGCCCGCAGGACGACCACAACAAGGGCCACTACCCGCAAGCCCGCGGCCCGCAGGACGACAACCACTAGGGCTACTTCCCGTAAGCCGGCCGCCCGCAGGACGACCACCAGAGGCCGCAGATAGAAGATAGGGAGGCTTAGCTTTTTTTAGCCCGGAGGCCTTAGAAGAAAAAACCCCCCTAAATGCGCTAGCGCATTTAGGGGGGTTTTTAATTTGAGGGAATTAATTTATCTATAGCTTATACCATGAGCTTAATACCATGAGCTTAATACCATGAGCTTAATACCATGAACTTAATACCATGAGCTAAATACCATGAATTCAATTCCATAAACTTAGTGCATGGACTTGGCACAAAAGCTCTAAAAGAACTAATCCTTTAAGATGCTGCCGGGACCGGGAAGGTCTGCGTGAGGGTAATGAGCCTATCGTATTCAGCATTTACCCTTTCGCGGATATAATCGAAGTTCTCTTGCTTTAAATGCCTAAAGCGGCCCTGGAGCTTAAAGTAGTCTTCCACTGGCTTGGGCTCATCCACCTTACGGTTCATGACATAGCAGCCGTCTATCACCTCGTAGAGGGGGAAGATCCTGGTATTGGTGGCAAGTTTTCCAATCTCCACCGCAAGCTCTGGCTTAAGGCGCCAGCCTGTGGGGCAAGGGGCATACACGTGGAGATAGGCCGGTCCCTTGATAGCGGCAGCACGGCGGATCTTATTCATCAGATCTAAGTGAAAGGCCGGGTTAGCAGTGGCCACGTAGGGGATCCCGTGGGCAGCGGCTATGGCTGGCATGTCCTTTTTCCAAGTGGTCTGCCCAATGGACTTGGAGCCGTAAGGGCTGGTGGTGGTACTGGCGCCAAAGGGGGTCTCACTGGAGCGCTGGATACCCGTATTCATGTACGCCTCGTTATCCAAGCAGATGTAGATGAAGTCCTCGTGGTAGCGCTCTAAGGCCCCTGAGAGTGCCTGGATACCGATGTCGGCTGTTCCGCCGTCTCCGGCAATGGCCAAAACAGGTACCCTTTTGTCAGTACCGCGACCCTTGCGCCTTAGGACATGGGAAGCGGACTCTACCCCGGAAGCCACGGCTGCAGCGTTTTCAAAGGCCACATGGATCCAGGGCATGCGCCAGGAAGACTGGGGGAAGGGTGCAGTACACACCTCCATGCAGCCTGTGGCTGATACGCAGATAATGTCTGTGCCCAATGCCTTTAATAATAGCCTTAAAGCCAATACCTCTCCGCAACCCTGACAGGCCCTGTGGCCGGAAGCCAGGGCATCGGGACCCTTGGGAAAGGTCTTGGCCGTTACTTTTTCATATGGTGTCTCGTAAGCTTTCACTCTAGTACCCCCACAAGCTCGTATTGGGTCTGAGGAGAGGTGCTAAATTCCTCTGCCCGGCCAGAAATGTATTTGAAATCGTCTCGGGTTACGTCTCTGCCGCCTAAGCCCACCACGTAGTTGGAGATAAACGGACGCACCTTTTCGTTATAGAGAAGGGATTTCACCTCTAAGGCCACCGGGGCATCTGGTACGCCCATGCTGATGGCGCGGTCTATTACCGCCAGATTCTTGGCGCCTTTAATGGCCTCTTTGAACTCTTCCACTGGAAATGGCCGCCACAGACGGATGCGTACAACGCCAACCTTCTTGCCGGCATCCCACAATTCGTCTATGGCCGTCATTGCCGTTTCGGCAATGGAGCCCATCATGACCAGAATCGTATCGGCCCCTTCTGTCCTGTAGGACTCTATCACCTTGTACTCGCGGCCAAAGACCTTGGCAAAGTCATTAAAGGCCTCAATTACCACAGGCTTGGAGGCCACAAGTATGTCGTCTGTGACCTTGCGCGCCTCGGTGTAGCTCTCAGGTCCGCCCAAAAGGCCCATGGAGATGGGATTGGCGATGTCCAACTTCACCAAGGGCTTAAAGGGTGGCAAGAATTTGGCCACCTCTTCCTTGGTGGGGAGCAGAACGGGCTCTATGAAGTGAGAGAGGGTAAAGCCGTCTAAATTTATCGTGATGGGAAGCGACACCCTGTGGTCTTCAGCTATCTTGAAGCCCAGGATAGTCATATCCAAGGCCTCTTGGCCAGTTTCTGCAAAAAGAGCCAACCAACCCACATCTCGGATGCTCATGATGTCGCTGTGGTCGTTCCAGATGTTTATTGGAGCAGAAAGGGCCCTGTTGGCTATGGCCATCACTATGGGGAGCCGCAATGGGGGAGCTATGAAGAGCATCTCGTTCATGAGAGCCAGACCCTGTGAGCTTGTGGCGGTAAAGGTGCGGGCGCCAGCAGCAGAGGAGCCTATGCAAGAGCTCATGGCGGACTGCTCGGATTCCACCGGGATGTAAGCTGCGTCCAGTTCTCCGTTGGCCACCAGTTCCGAAAGATGCTCCACTATATGGGTCTGGGGGGTTATGGGATAGGCTGCCACTACGTCCGTGTCACAGAGCTTCACGGCCTCAGCGACGGCCAGGGAGACCTCTAATCCTATAGGTTTTGCCATTTTTAGACCTCCTCGAGCACCATTTCTATGCATTTTTTGGGGCACTCATGGGCACAGATCCCACAGCCCTTGCAATAGTCAAAGTCGGGCTTGTAATACTTCTCGTCCTTGCCCATGTCTTGATATACCCCATCCGGACAATAGATATAGCAGAACCCGCAGTATATGCACTTTTCCCTGTCCAGCTTGGGCCTCTGGCTCCGCCAGTCCCCTGTCTTGAACTCCAAAGAGCTCCCCGGCTTGGCTGTAAAGCCAATGGGGAGATCTTTCACGGCCATGATGGCGTCTATTTCTTTTTTCATGCTATCCCTCCACCCGGGTTTCACTGTAGGCCTTCTCAAAGGCAGCCTGATTCTTGGCAGCCAAGCTGTCGCCGAAACGGTGTATAAAAGGCTCGCGCACATCATCTGGGGTAGCTTCCCCCAGGGCCTTGGCAAACACGCCCAACATCACTGTATTGGTGATTGGTACCTTCAAGATGTCCAAGGCTATGCTCATGGCGTCCAAAGTGGCAATCTTCTGGGTAAAACCGAACTCTTTGCGCAAATCCGCTGGAGGGCGATGGGTGTTCACTAAGAGGTAGCCGTCTGACCTTAAACCCGAGTCCACCTTAGTCACGTTCATGACCGTGGGATCTAAGACCACTACCACATCGGGGTTGTAGACCTTTTCCCTGATGCGTATGGGCTTATCCGAGATCCTCACAAAGGCGGTCACAGGGGCTCCGCGCCTTTCCGGACCAAAGCTGGGAAAGGCTTGGGCGAACTTACCCTGACTTATGGCCGTCTGGGCCATCAATTCGGCAGAGGTGACAGCGCCCTGCCCTCCGCGGCCGTGTAACCTGATTTCAATCATGCTTTACTCCTGGCCTATGGTTAGAAATATTTATTTATTGCTGGCGCGTAACGCCTTTTTGTAAATATATAAAGGCAAAGATCCTTTTTGACGCCATAATGATCGAAAATAGAATCTAAATTGAAAATAACAATTGAAGCCTTTTAATTTACAATAAACCCCCTATCTTGAGAGAGTACACTCATCTTACCTTAAAGCAAAAGAGCGTGCAAGAGACAAGGAAAATGGCACGCTTTATCTATAGACTAAGCTTTTCAAGGATCTTATATTTTTTAGGAAAATTTTTGACAAGTATTTTTTCGCTCTTTGTTATCCGTTGACGCAGACAAGGTCCAAAAAAGAAACATGCCTGAAACTAGTCCCTTGTTTATCTGCCTTGGGTTTTAGCAAGAAAGTTAGCTAGATAACTCTTTAGAGATTTTATTTTTAGACTGGTTCAAATATTGCCAAATTCTTAAGAGACCTAGGGATAAAAACGCGAAAAAGCGAAAACTTCCAAAGGCCTTAAAAGATTTTAAAAGCAGACCCAAAGAAAGAGGATCTTAGCTTCCAGCTCTAGCTTAGGACTTCTTGGCTTTTAGCCCCAGATCTTTGGAGCTAGGATATCAGCATCTTGAAGAGCTTAAGAAGTAATCTCCATTATCTTGTACTTAGTACAGCCGCCCTGGAGAGCAGCAAAGGATATATTTTTTTCTATTCACTAGCACCTGGTGGGGCTTGGCATTTTTTCTTTAACTAGCCACTGGTGGGGCATGGCATATTTTTCTTAACTAGCCACCTGGTGGGGCATGGCACATTTTTTCTCTTAACTAGCCACTTGTGGGGCATGGCATATTTTCTCTTAACTAGCCACTTGCGGGGCATGGGCCTTGACAAGGCCCTGGCAGGGACCTAAGCTTTGATACATTAAAGGCCTAAATTTGGGCCTAAAAGGAAGATATGAGCCGTAAAGTAGATCATAAAAAGAATTCCTTGGAAAAGCTCTTGCTCTATGCCCTGGTGGTGGCCCCTGGGGAATTTGGAGTTGTGCCTCAGCCAGACGGCTACCTTTCTTTAAAGGACCTCTTGGCTGCAATAAAGGATGAAGAAGGCTTTAGGTCAGTTTCCGAGCCCCGGATTATGGAGCTTGTAAACATTCCTGAGGGGAAATCCATCTTTGAGGTGGAGGGAAACTGTATTCGCGTAAAACCCTCCCATAGCCCGCCCTATACCCCCTTGGATGCTAATACCCCGCCAACTAAAGAGCTTTACATAGGCTTAAAGATGGCCGCCTGGGAGGCGGCCCATAGGGTGGGCCTGTATCCTAAAAAACCCAAAGAATCTACCATTGGCCTTTTTACTTCCAAGGACTTGGCCCTGAAGGTGGCCAAAAGGTTCTGCCCTGACCCGCAACTCATCAGGGTCCAGGCCCAAAAGGCCGCATCCCAAGGCCTTAAGTTTGTCCCCTTTAGTGAAGAGCTCTTTTTATGCGAGTTTGTACCAGATAAGTTCCTCATAGGCCCCCCCATCAAGGAAAGGGAAAAAGAACCCAAAAAGGAA
The DNA here is from genome assembly GCA_031279515.1 of Deltaproteobacteria bacterium. Lineage (GTDB taxonomy): Bacteria > Desulfobacterota > Desulfarculia > Adiutricales > Adiutricaceae > JAITII01. Next base: position 7,444 of record JAITII010000047.1, on the reverse strand, counting down.
CAAGCCGGTACCTTTACCCCTTCCATCCTAGTAGCTGAGCCGCAGGTCTCCAAGGGGAAGAAAAAGGGGAAATACTCCGATGCCCCAGAATGGAAGACCCAGACCCGCAAGGACCGCCGGGAAGGGGGGCGGAAATAGGCATATTTCCGCCCAAGATCTGTTTCCTTTTTAGAATGGCAAAAGACCCCTCATCTTGTATGAGGGGTCTTTTATGTGAAGGCTATAACCCAAAGGCTGGTTACTGGTAAAGGCAAAGCTTTAAAAAAACGTGTTTTGGCTTAAGCGGCCAAGGCTTAGCTTTAGCTCTCCTCAATGCATACCATATTGCGGCCTTTATTTTTGGCCACGTACAGGGCCTTGTCTGCCCTGGCCAGGATGCTCTCAGGTCCATCTCCGCTTTTTACCTCGGCTACTCCCATGCTCACAGAGACCTTGATGAACTTATCGTCATTCTTGGTCAGGTGATACTCCACATTGTGGACGTTTTCCCTAAGCTTTTCTGCCACCTTGAAGGCGTCTTGAAGGTCAGCGCCGGGCAAGATGATGATGAACTCATCTCCTCCATAGCGGAAGACAAAATCATTGGCCCTCAGGGTGGAGGTAACTATCTGGGCCACAGAGAATAAGATCTTGTCTCCTGCCTGGTGTCCGTAGTTGTTATTGACATCCCTAAAGAGATCTATGTCAAAGATTATGAGGCTAAAGGTAACTAGCTTTCCTGCCTTGTGATTTAAGAGGGTCAAAAGGAGGGTCTCGTCATAGGCCCTTCTATTGTAGACTCCGGTTAAAGCATCTTTTAAGGCAATAGCCCGCATCTCCTCCATCTCTCTTAAGATGAGGTTGCTCTGCTGCACAAAGCTATCGTAGTCCCTTCTAATATCATTTAAGGAGTGGCCCAAGTTAGACTCATCCTCCCTCATGGACAACAGATGCCTTTTGTCCTCCTCATTTTTCTGGTGGATAGACGCAGAGATGGTCTCCACCTCGTCCGCTAGAAAGCCTAAGAGCTTTTCAGGATCGCTTTCAGTCTCTTCCAGTTTCTTCTGGATGATGTTCACATGGGAGGCAATCCTATTGGTAAAATTCCTATTGTTGGTCCCTATATAGCTTATGCTCTGCTCGATAAAGCGCCGGAACTCATTTTCCAGGTTAATTAAGGTCTTGATAATGGTAGAAATCTTGGCTGAGGACTCTACCCTATCATTTTGGGTATCATTGAAAAAGGTTACAAGAAGTTGACCCAAACTACCTAAAAAGGTAGTGATACTGGCACCTATCTGCATGAGCCTCAAGATATTCTTGGAGTCTTCATTGTAGCGTCCACCCCTGAAGTTCCCCAACTGAGAGAGAAATTTAGCCACATTGCTTTCAGCAAAGACGGTCTCTGGACTGGGATCGATATTTTGGGTAGGGTCTTCCCTAGCCACCCTAAAGGCCGCCAAGAGCTTTTCCGAGAATTCGGCCACCTGACTGTGTTTAGTTTCCTGGCCGCTATTTAAAAACTCTAGAAAATTCAAGACCATCTCGTCCAAGTGGGCCGGCGTGTCATTGTGGGCCAAGACTAGGTGCAGGGCCTGGACCAGGGACTTCAAAGACAGGATATAATCCATCCTGTCCAGCTCGAGTTCACGTAGTTCGCGCTCAGTTTCTTGATACTTCTTGACCAGCTTCTCAAAGTGGTCCTGGTCGTTGGAGAGCTTGGCTTCAACCATTTTAAAGTCTTTTCTAAATTAGAAGATGTGGGTAATAAGATGTTAAATTGCGATGGGGAACATGAAATTATTGTCTTTGTGAGGGCAAGACTTTCTACTTGCGCACCATGATTTTTCTGCCCCTTGAAGGTAATATCTAGGGCAGCCCATGTGGTGGGGCCGCGCATTTTTTTAAGGCCATGGGACTAGTTCCCATGGCCTTAAAGATTAAATCATCCGCTCTATTTAAGGCCCTTTTCTGCCCAAAGAGCGAAATTGCTGCCAAGCTTTAGCTTACAAAAGTGGCCTTTACATCCCAGAGGGCTTACGTACCAACATGGGTACCTTCAGGAAGTCTACGCCCTCTTTTTTTAAGATCTCTTCCTCGTCCTGGGTGGAAAGCCCCCGGATATTGCGCTTGGGAGTAGCACCGTAGTGCATCTTCAAGGCCTCAGTGGTGAACTGGGATCCAACATCCTGATAGTCTTCCTTAATTTTTTCCGTGAGCCTTTCCAATTGTTCCAGAAGTTGGGCCTTTTCCTGGGCCTTGTCCTCAGGGAGTGCTCCAGGCCCCTTCTGGGTCTTGGACTTTACTAGTCCAAAGGTGGAGGGGGTGCGCATGATGCGTGTATCCCCGCAGACAGGACAAGATATGAGCCCGTCTTCCAACTGTTTTTCCAGATCGGCAAGGTCGGCAAACCAACCTTCAAAATTATGGCCTTCTGGGCAAATCAAATCAAAAATTACCATTTATTTTGCTACCTTGAAGGGAAACCTTTTTTTGTAACAATAGCTTTTGGCCAAGGGCACAGGTCTCCCAAAGGAAATAATAAGACATGACGCGGTTTTTGTCAATTTTCAAGAATATAGAATATTACCCAGGCCTTAAGTGCCCCATAGACCTAGCCCCCCCTTTTTTTCTATACCGCAATTTGTAGTACCCATTGTGCCTTGGGGGAAAAAAGCTAATACGGGCACTTTGGACCTTTATGCCAGGGACAAAGCTCCAGAATAGACTAGTTCCAAAAAACCTATTTTCCAAATTTTGTAAAATTAGTGATGCAAAAGCTTTTAGGGCGGCCAGCTCTTAGTAAATAAAGCTATCCCGGCCTATCATCCCCTAATAGCTTAGCCTTCTGGCCTTTTGGCCAGAAGGCTAAGCTATCTTGGAGCTTACTACTAATATTCTATAGTAGAGCTCTTAATATTAACCGGAGAGGGGTAAGGCCCTGTGGCTTCGGGGGTTTTTTTCCCCTGCTTTTTCTGATAAGATCACAAATAAGGTCGCAATTCCCTTCAATTTCACGTTAAAGGTATTGTTTTGGGATTTTTGGCTTTGTGGCAATTTTTTTAACGCCCATGGCATACACATTTAAATTTGTGGGTTGCCATATTTAAGGAGCTAAGCTCTAAAAAGGCTAGATAAACGAATTTTTTTTGTAGTGATTATTTTTGCGTATCTTGGCCATCTTGCCAAAATCCTTTCCCCGTAAGACTTAAAATCCCAGAAATGCAAAATTAATCACCAGCACAAAAGCTTTTTTAAGCTTTAAGGATAAGCTTAAGGCTAAAGGCCGGGAAACCGGAACCTCTTTTTTTGTTTCACCTTAAAGCGCCTCTTGAGGCGCCCTGGAGGTATCTATGCAGCACACGGTGACTTTCCGTCACATGGAACATTCCCAGCAGCTCAAGGACTATGGGATAGACAAGCTCTCAAAACTTGAGAAATACTTGGATTCGGTCTTAGATGCCGAGATCACCTTTACAGTGGAAAAGTTCAGACATAAGGCCCTGGTGGTCCTCTCTTCCAATGGTCTTAAGATCACAGCCGAGCAAGAGTCCGATGACATGTACTCGGCTATGGATCTGGTGGTGGACAAGCTGGAAAAGCAGATCAAAAGGCACAGGGAAAAGCTCCGCAATAGGGGCAAGAACAATGGCCCCATGAGCATCAAGGACTTTCCCATAGAAGACAAGGAAGAGTATTACAGGGGGGAGCCAGGAAATGGCCGCGGAGGTGGCGCCTTTCTCTCCAGCCAGACCCTGGATCTGCCCCTTGTAGAGATGGACGCCCAAGAGGCAGTGGACAAGATCTCCCAGTCTTCGCTCCCCTATCTCTTATATATAGATAAGTCTGACGGTGGGATAAAGCTCTTGCGCCATATAGGAGGCGGCAGCCTGGAGCTGGCACGCTTTCACCGCCAGGCCGATTGATGAAAACTTGAGGTTTTTAATAAATCTTTGCTAATTTCCTTTAAGCTCCCTGGCCTTTTCTCTTTCCAGATCTGGAAAGAGAAAAGGCCAGTTTTTAAAAAAGCCCACATTTTAGCCATTTCTTTATCATTTCCATTTCCTTTCTAGCGCCACAAGCTGCCTTTGGCTTAATTATCTCTAGACTATTCCATGCGAGGTTTTCATGACCGATTCCATAAAACTAGGACTCATAGTCGTAGTCACTGGCCTTTCCGGCTCAGGGAAGAGTTCGGCCTTGAAGAATCTGGAGGACAATGGCTTTCTGGCTATAGATAACCTTCCTGTTGCCCTTTTGCCCAAGCTTTTAGCTATCCGTAAGGAAAGTAGTGGGGACTTTATCAAGATGGCCGTGGGCATGGACGGGAGGGACCCGGATCTCATCAGGGACCAGGAAGAGACCTTTATCCAGGCCAGGGAGATGGGCTATGAGCTAAGGCTCCTTTTTATGGAAGCCGATGAGCCCACCTTGGTGAAAAGGTTTCAAGAGACCCGCAGGACCCACCCCTTGGCCACAGAGGGGGGACTAGCCAATGCCATCAGAGAGGAAAAGGAAAAGATGGCACCTCTTCGGGAGGTGGCGGATCTTATAGTTGATACCACCACATTAAGTGCCCCCATGTTAAGGGAGGTCATCTTAAAGCGCTTTGTCCATCCCGAGGCCAGAGGTAACCTTTCTGTGGAGGTCCTATCTTTTGGCTTCAAGAAAGGCATTCCTCCGGAAGCCGATTTGATGCTGGACGTAAGATTTTTGCCCAACCCCTTTTATATCGACAAGCTGAGGCCCTTGGACGGAAGGGACCCCCAGGTGCAGGCCTATGTGCTCTCCTTTCCCGAGACCAAGGCCTTCTTGACTAAACTCTTGGACCTTTTGATCTTCTTACTACCCCACTACCAGAGCGCCGGAAAGTCCTATCTCACCATAGCTGTGGGCTGTACTGGTGGCCAGCACCGCTCTGTGGCGCTGGCCGTCTACCTCTGGGAACGCTTAAAAGATGTCTTTAAAGGCTCTTTGGTATTAAGGCACAGGGACATTGTCTAAAGCCCGCTTCTTTAAGTAAAAAAACCCTAGGGCCGTATGAGAACTTAAATACACCCGCGAATCTAGAAAGGAACTCTTGTGATCGAACTCGTCTTAGTCTGCCATGAGGATCTTGCCATCCATTTTCTTAAGGTGGCAGAGTTTCTCTTTAAAAATGCCCAAAACTGCCAGACCGTGGCAATCTGCGAGGGAGAGCACCCAGATGAGCACAAGGCCAAGATGGATGCGGCCATAAAGGCCGCAGGACAAAGCGGAGGGCCTATCTTAATCTTAACCGATCTCTTTGGGGGCACGGCCTGTAATGTCTCTTTACCCTACATCAAGAAGGACAAGGTGGAGGTGCTGTCAGGGGTTAACCTTGCCATGTTCATTCGTGCCATCCAATGGCGGAAACGCTTTCCAGATATTGGCCTTGTGGAGTTGGCAACTGAATGCGCAAAATATGCCAGAGAAGGCATCAGAGTTTGCTCCCAGGGCCTGGTTTTAAGCTCCCCGGAAGAGGGCAAGGGCAAAAAAGGTAAGAAGAATGCCTCAGACAGCTTTTAAGATAAGAGGCCAGGCTTTTTACAAAAGCCAACGAATATGCTCTTTCCATCTTAAGGGTAGGCCTTTTGCGCTTTTTAAGCGCTTCTTTCCAAGGCGTGAGATAGGATAAGAGATATGCCAATCGTCCTTGCCCGCATAGACCAGAGGATAGTCCACGGACAGGTGGCTTCCTCCCCAGCCCTAGAAGACTTCCATGTCAATGGGGTTATCATCGCGGACAAGGCCCTAAGTGAAGATGCTGCCCAAAAGCTCATCTTCAATGCCACCTTAAAGGCCTCAAATGTCTCTTTAAATTTAGGTATCCACTATCTAACCCCGGAGGGTGTTTTTAGCTTCTTAACTGAATTTGATAGCCCCAAGGCTAGGTATTTGGCCCTCTTTAGGGACATAAAAGGGGCCCTATCTGCGATAAACGCAGGCCTCAAGCTTACTGCCTTGAACTTAGGAAACTATGTCTCCGCCTGCCAGAGTAAGACTGCCTTGAGGAACTGCTTTAAGGTGGGACCCGAGGAACTAAAAGAGCTAGATATCTTATCCCACCAGGTCTCTAAGCTCTATTTCGGGTCTTTGGACTCCATGCATAATTCTTCAGCCCTCTATAAGCCTGCCTCCCTAAGTAAAAGCTTAACGGAGGGCAGCTAGGTGAAGGCTGTACTAGTTCCTATCTTGGTGGCAGCGGCCCTGAACCTGGACCGCCGCGCCTTTGCCCAGAGCGGTTTAGGAAGACCCCTAGTCACGGGATTAATAATAGGCTGGCTTTTGGGAGACCTAAGATTGGGTCTCACCCTAGGGCTCTGGACTGAGCTTTTGTGGCTGTGGCGGCTAACTGTGGGAGGTGACTTTACCCCCAATGGCGCCTTGGCCTTGTCAGCAGTACTTGTTGCCATCTCCCTTTCTTATGGCTATAACCTAGTTAAAGATACCCTTCCCTTAGATGTCTTGGCCTTTGCTCTAATACCTGTCTTAGCACACCTTTTAATCATCCAGGACAAACTGGACAGAGGCTTTTCCGAGCGCCTCTTAAAATTTATCCATAGAGAGCTGGAAGAAAAGGAAAGTCCCAGGATCATGACTTGGAACCTCTTGGGCCTTACCCACACCTTTGTGGGCGGACTAATATTTTTGGCCCTGGCCGTACCACTTTTAATCCTCTTTTTTACCCTCTGCGCAAGGATACTTCCACAGTCCTTCTGGACGCCCTTTATTAACTTCAGGCCCCTAGCCCCAGCCATGGGCCTTATTAGCATGGCTGCCTCATTCACCCTGCCCGCATTAAAGATCTATGCCTTGGGCCTTATCTGCGGACTGGCCCTGGCCTTTTTCCTCTATTAAATTTCTGTTTTCCCTTAAGATTCCTGCCCTAAAAGGATTTAAAGAGTCTGATAGCTGCGTTAGTACTAGATAATACTTAAATGCCTTTCTTACTACTAAATATTTTCTATCTGAGTCGTCTAGAATTATTAAAATTTTTTACTTTTCAATCCTCTAAACTAGCCCCAAGGGGCTAGACTACAAACTACCAAAAGCACCCTAAAAGTTGCGATCTTGCAAAAAAACAAAATATCAAAATATCAAAATATCAAAATGTCTTGAAACTATTAAAAAGTATTAAAAACTATTAAAAAACAATGTAAATTAGTATAAAATTATGTAAACTAACATAAAAAAAGATAAATAAGCATAAACTAGCCAAACGAGCTAAAACGAGTTAAAATCAGCCAAACTAGCATAAACTGCACAAACTCGCTAAAACTAGCCAAACCCCTAGACAACAAAACATTAGAACCTAACATGTTCATGGCGCGCCCTGGCCAAGGGCCAAGAAGATCATGCACCCGCCTTTTAGTAATATCTAAAATTTATTCATGTGCGCCTTTATGTAAATTAGCTCTTTGCCCCTTAGCATCTCCTCGAA
>JAITII010000118.1 GCA_031279515.1 Deltaproteobacteria bacterium | reverse complement strand
ATAGATCTCTTTTTGAAAAATAATTCTTTCCCAGCCCACAGATTGTATTAAAAAAACAAAGAAGACTGCATAAACCCTATATTTAGTGGATGTCTCAAAGAAAATTATAGATATATACTTTACTCATTTTTTCGTGAAATAGTGTATAAATTACACCGTACACTATATATACTTTTATAAGATAATGCTCTAGATTGGAAAGAGTCAAACAGTCAATAGCTTATTTTTGCTAGTATTTTGCTTTATGGTAAATTTCAATTGAGCCCAGTAAATACAGAAGGAGCCAAGCTTTTAGCCAGAGAAGGTAATACTATAATATATTATTGCATAAGCCTTAGCTCAGGCAATTAACTCCTTGATTCTTTATATTAGCTGGTATATAAATAAAGAAGAATATTTTATAAGTTATTTTACTTCAAGCACTTGGAATTTTTCACTGTTAACGAGCTGCTTGCTTTGTAATGTCCTAAACTACTAATATCACTAATTAAAAGATTTGAAATTTTCTACTTTGACAGAAAAACATTTTTTCTTTTTGATCTCAACCTAAATAGGAATTGTATAACCAGAGAATTAGATCTTCATACTATATAGTCTGAATTTGAATTATATTGCTACTAAAAATTCTATATCTTTTGTCATTTGGAATTTGGAGACTTTTTACCCTTCGATCTTTTTTTATTCTCACAAGTTATCTCAAGTTGCCGTGAATTAAAAAAGTTCGTTTAGAGTAACAAATTTTCACTTTTTGTTCCCATTTTTTTAACCTTTTTTTTAGTAAATTTGCCCATAAGGTAAATAATCATGATTTTATTAAGAAAATCATGATTCTAACTACTAAATGTTCAAAACAACACTGATTTTGATACCAAATATAGGGCTATTCTTTCGGAAATTGAATCTCCCTTTGATCATATTGCATTAGTATTAATAAGCCCCTCCTCTTACAGCGAACTCTTGTTTTAGCGGTATATAGCCTAATTTTTGTTTCCTATTTATTTCAAGGTGAGTTAAATTTATCCTAAGACTAAAGTTGCATTTTTAACAATGACATCATATACTTTCAATAGAAATATATCACCATACTTTTGTATACTCATTTTTTAATGATTTTTTATTATTCCTAACTTTTTTAAATATAAAAATAGTCTATTTTCTTATATTTTATTCTCATTCCTTGTCAATACTCTAACCAAATTACCACTCCTAATAACATACCCTTTACTACTTTATACTACCTTTGAGAGTATATCTTATTTCTCTTTACTTTTGGTAGTAAGATCTTGTCAATTTTAACAAGGAGTTAAAATGTTGGAGCATTACTTTAAGGGTTTAGTTTTATGTGTTAGCCGGTTTATTTTTTTATCTATTTTATTGGCACTTATTCTGTTCTCTTACAGGACAGAAGAAGCAATTGCACAGGTTACAGCTGACGCTGGTTCTTTTATTGATGCAATAGTCGTCACTGCCAGCCGTGTTGAGGAACGCTTAAGAGGGGTTAGTACATCGGTTACAGTTATAGATCAAGAAGAGATAGAACGTTACGATGCCCCTGACATGGGAACTCTTCTTCGTCAATACGGTATCCAGTTAGGTGAAATGGGTATTGGCTCAAGTGTCATTAAAATGCGCGGATTTGGTACCTACTCTAGCCCTAATGGCACTGGAGATATAGTCCTTTTGATTGATGGTAGAAGAACTGGAAACGAAAATCCAGTAATGATGCCTTTAGACAATATTGAAAGGATTGAAATCATTCGGGGCGGCGCTGCAGTGCAATATGGATCAGATGCCCATGGTGGCGTAATAAACCTCATCACCAGAAGGGGAACCGATAAGACCAGAATAGTTGTTTCTCAAGCAGTAGGTTCCTTTGATAAACTCGTAAGTAAATTTGCCGCTTCCGGAAAGTTTAACAATTTTGATTATTCTTTAGCGTTTGGATATTCCTCCAGCGGTGATTATACTTTTCCGCCTAATGAGGTTACTTATAGGCAGACCAAAGTTTATCATAAGTATATTAATAGTGCAAACTTAGGATATAGCTTTAATGAAAACCATAGTTTGCGATTTATCATCACAGGAGCACAAGGTCTTTATGGCAATCCAAGCTACCAGATTCCTTTACACAGTGATGGAAGCTACTGGTTTGATGGTATTGGGGCAAATACTACAAATGGTCAGGAATCTACCACTTATAGAAAAAATCAGTCCTTTGATCTTATTTATCAAGGCAATATACCCCAAGTTGACTTGAATATCCTTTTAAGATATTATTGGGGAAAAACTATTTATGAAACTAATGATGACAGGCGCTCTCCTAATGAACTTTGGGCTTTTTATGATAATCGTTTTAAAGGCGTAAATGCCATTTTTTCTTGGAATTACAATTTTCTACATTTAATCGCCGGTTTTGATTACTTTTCACAACATTACTTCCAAGACGTTTACAAGAATAGAGCCTTATCTTCTTATGCTAAATTTCCAAGTTCTGCTGATGATACAGGCGCCTATCTTATTGCAAAAGTAGACTTATTAGATGAAAGATTATGGTTTAATGCTGGGGTACGTTACGATAAATATACTCTCACTAATGTCTTAGATACCAACCCCAACAGGAATCAAGGAAGAAGTCAATCGCAAAATATAACTCATGTCTCACCAGCTTTTGGAATATCTTTTCTGGTCACTGATTGGCTTAAATTGCGTTTTAATTTTGCCGATACTTTTAAGGTACCCACCCCAAGACAGTTTGTTTATGATTCTTTTTCTGGTACCACTCATGCAGTTGGCAACTCTAATCTAAAGCCTGAAATGGCAAAATCTTGGGAGTTTGGTTTTGATTTTGATAGGTATGATATCAATCTTTCTGCAACTTATTTTATGACCAACTATAAGGACAAGATATCTTCCTATACAGTTGGCACTGAAGTCATTAATGGTGTTACATATACCATATCAAGCTATCGAAATGATCCTGGAACTACTAAGTTTACTGGAATTGAATTGTATGCTGATTGGGATATTGGCGCCTCACTAGATTGGGGTTTTGAATTACGGCCCTATATAAACTTTACTAAGCTTTTTGACTATCACAGTGCCACTGGTGCACCAGAAACCCTCATAAGTAACCTTAATCTAAACTATGGATTAGTATTTAGTAGTCTTGACTTTGACCTAATGGCTTCTTTAGATTTTACTTATTATGGCATACAATATCCTTCCGTAACCGCCACAAGCATTAGGGAAGGCCGCGATCGTCCCTTTGGTAAATATAATGTTATGGATTTTCATTTAACCAAAGGACTTTTTGAATTGGCTGATTACGGAAAGATTAGTCTTAAGGTAGATATCTACAATATTACTGATGAATTTTATATGAGTTCTAATACTTTCCCCTCAGCTGGTACCAATTTTCTTGTTACCCTTAAATACGACTACTAGACAAAAGTTTTTCTATCTTCACTTACCCCGAGATGTTTAGCGCATCTCGGGGTTTATCAGTTAGAATTACAAAAATTCATATAAATCTTCTATTTTTCAAACAATTTTCATTTTTTTGCATTATACTAAATATTCTACTTACAACACAATTTCTTGTAGCATCTTCTTTTATTTGTCAAAAAATTATTTATGTTAATTGTAACTTCTTTCACAGCTTTAAAAAACTCAAAATATTTTGCCGTTTCATTTCCTAATTTTTGTCAATATGCTAATATTTATTGGGCAAAAGGTTTAGAATTTTAAATCTGACATTTAGTCATATGGTATTTTTTATGCCTTCTGCCCTTAGCTTCTAGTTGATTTATGCTTCTATATTTGTAAAGTAATCAAAAAATGTTAGATCTTGATAGTTATTTCTGTAAACCTTAGTGGTGGAACCAATGAGCGAAGACGAGAAATCTAAAGAAATTATCCATGAAATCGATGCCTTGGTGGAGCGTGCCCAAAATGCCTTAGTGCGCTATATGGAAATGAACCAAGAGGAGGTCGATTCCATGACCCACGCCATGGCTTTAGCCGGCATAGATCGCCACATGGAGCTTAGTAAACTAGCCCATGAGGAAACTCGGCGGGGGATCATGGAGGACAAGGTCATAAAGAACCTTTTTGCCACCGAGTACATCTGGCACGACATAAAGCGCCAAAAATCTGTGGGCGTCATCGAGGAAAACGAGATGGAGGGCTATATAGAGGTGGCTGAACCTGTTGGGGTGGTAGCCGGGGTCACCCCTGTGACCAATCCCACTACCACAACACTTTTTAAGTCCCTTATCTGCGCCAATACTCGTAATCCTATTGTGTTTGCCTTTCATCCTTCAGCCCAGAAATCCTCGGTCTTAGCAGCTAGCATAGTAAGGGATGCGGCAGTGGCAGCTGGAGGCCCGCCCGACTGTGTCCAGTGGATAGAGCATCCCTCGCCGGATGCCGCGGGGCTTCTCATGAACCATAGGGGGGTCTCTCTGATACTGGCAACTGGCGGTCCAGGAATGGTGCGGGCTGCTTACAGTGCCGGAAAGCCGGCTCTGGGGGTTGGCCCAGGTAACGTGCCCTGCTACATAAACAAAAATGTCGACATTAGAAGGGCTTGCACGGATCTCATGCTCTCCAAGACCTTTGACAACGGTATGATCTGCGCCTCTGAGCAGGCCGTCATAGTGGATAAGGATATCCAGGGGGCATTTGAAGATTTTATGAAAGATAACTACTGTTTTTTTCCCAACGAGGAAGAGACTAAGCGTCTTACGTCCTATATCTATGACGGCAAGAGGATAAACCCTGACCCGGTAGGCCAGAGCGCCCATTGGATAGCCCAAAAGGCGGGCGTAGATGTCTCAGATAGGACCAAGATTCTCGTGGTTCGGCTCCCTTATCCGTCCCCAGAGTATCCCCTGTCCTTCGAGACCCTCATGCCTGTAATAGCCTACTTTGTGGTCGATGGTCCGGAAGAGGGCTTCCAGTACGCTAACCGTATGCTGGACATGGGGGGCCAGGGTCATTCTGCGGTGATACACTCCAATGATAAAGAGTTGTGCCAGAGGTACGGTCAAGCCATGAGGGTGGGAAGGGTCATAGTCAACTCGCCTTCGTCCCAAGGGGCCATTGGAGATATATACAACTCCAACACCCCTTCCTTGACCTTGGGTTGCGGTTCCTTTGGCCGTAATTCTACCACCGCCAATGTCTCCAGTGTGAACCTTGTCAACAAAAAGCGTGTAGCTACAAGGCGGGTTAATATGCAGTGGTTTAAAGTCCCACCCAGGATATATTTTGAAAAAGGTTCCATCCAATATTTGGAAAAGATGCCCCTGATAAAGAGAGCTTTCATAGTCACCGATCCCGCCATGGTGGAGCTGGGCTATCTAGACAAGGCCCTCTACTACCTCAGAAAGAGGCCCGACTATGTCCACAGCGAGATATTTTCCGATGTGGAACCGGACCCCTCGGTGGAGACCATAAACAAGGGCACCAGAGCCATGGATATCTTTAAACCGGATGTGATAATAGCCCTAGGCGGGGGAAGTGCCATAGATGCCGCCAAGGGTATGTGGCTCTTTCACGAACACCCGGATGCAGATTTTGAAGGCCTAAGATTAAAGTTCTTAGATATTAGGAAGAGGGCATTCCATTTCCCGAATCTGGGGAGAAAATGCCAGTTCGTCGCCATCCCCACCACCAGCGGCACGGGTAGCGAGGTCACCTCCTTTTCCGTAATCACTGACAAGTCTAAAGGAAACATTAAGTATCCCTTAGCCGATTACGAGCTCACCCCAGATGTGGCTATCATAGACCCTCAGTTTGTAAGTACCATGCCCAAGTCCATTACTGCGGACACGGGGATGGATGTGCTTACCCATGCTATAGAAGCCTACGTGTCTATCCTGGCCTCTGACTATACAGATGCCCTGGCCATTAAAGCGGCTGAACTCGTCTTTGAGTATCTTCCCCGCAGTTATGCTGATGCCAAGGACGAGGTTGCCAGGGAGAAGATGCACAATGCCTCCTGCATTGCAGGTATGGCTTTTACCAATGCCTTTCTGGGGATAAATCACTCCCTGGCCCATAAGCTGGGCGGTGAGTACCACATACCCCATGGCAGGGCCAATGCCATTCTCCTTCCCCATGTCATTGCCTACAATGCACAAAAACCCGACAAGTTTCCCTCCTTTCCAAAGTACGAGAGGTTTGTAGCCGATGAGCGCTATGCCCAGCTAGCCTCCATCTTAAATCTCCCAGGTTCCACCCAGGCGGAGAAGGTGGAAGCCCTTATAGCTGCTGTACGGTCCTTGCGGAAACAGCTAAATGTGCCCTCCAGTATCAAAGAATGCGGCATCGACGAAAAGGTCTTTTTCGATAAGGTGGATGATTTGGCACAAAAGGCCTTTGAGGACCAGTGCACAACTGCTAACCCCCGTTATCCTTTGATCAAGGACCTAGTGGAGATATACCGCAAGGCTTATTACGGTGAAGAGGAGTAGAAAGTTTTAGTCAAAGCCTCATAAGCTTTGGCCTTGGCTAAAGATATTGTTCTTGGATAAAGCCCCTGGTTCAGTAAGTACTTTGCTGGCCAGGGGCTTTTTTGTGTCTTTATGCTTAAGTTTTGAAACTGTATGAAACATAACTAAACGTAATATAAACAGTCTTTGTACTTACTTTTAAGACAAGAATATACGAAACGTAATAATTTTGTGAACACAATTGTAGATTTATTTTACAAATTTTTTAATAAAATATTATCTATAAATACAATGTAATAACATTATAATTTATAAAATTAATTTTTAATATGACTTAATATATCAATTTAATATCTTATTTTTTCTTAATTATTTTTCCAAAAATAAAAGTTTTCTCCATTTTCGTGACTTGGCATCCTTATTGCTTTGTTACTTTTCGTCCATTCATTGCTTGTAAAAGTCCCGGATAGACAGTTTTTTTAAACACTCCATGAAATAACATGACAAAAATTGACCTAACGGGACTTTTTTTTGACCATGGTTTTCATAAGCCGGCTCTGCGGCTGTATCTTCCGATTAAATTTCTGATTCTTATGCCTTTTTCTCTCATTATAGAATTTTTTCCGTGGAGAAGCCTTTGTTCCCATGGGCTTTTAAGCTCTTAGCTTAGAAACAAGGAGAATTTTGATGCGTTACCAAGTCGCATGTCTTGTAGCCATGCTTTTTGTCCTCTGGGGCAATACAATGGCTTTTGCAGAGGGCCAAGCAGAAGACGATTTATCTACTATTTATGTCACCTCAGATAGGACTATCTTCGATAATCTACCTTTTACTCCGGAGCAAACGGCAGAGACAGCCAATACAGTTATCTACGATGAGGCAGCAATAGAGGCTTCCTCGGCTAACAACTTAGCTGATTTTTTAGCTGAGAAGGGTATAGGCCTTATGAAGGCCCCTACAGACTTTGACCATAGTTTATTAACTTTCAGGGGTTTTCGTTCCGACCATTTAAGCAAGGAAATGGACGGGCGTATGTTATTTCTGATAAACGGTCACAGAACCGGTACCAGTAATCCCACCCAGGTCTCCCTTTTAAACGTTGAAAGAATAGAGATCATAAGGGGAGCTCAAATGTTCCAATATGCCGGAAACACGGCTGCTGGCATCATTAACGTAGTTACCAGAAAAGGGGGACCAGAGCCCCTATCTGGTTCTTTGGAGTTGGGGATTGCAAGTTATGACACCTACAAAGGTGAATTGAAGCTAAATGGCGCCTATAGCGGCTTGGATTATTCTTTGGGCTATTTTTATACCAAGAAGGGCAATTACAGTGACGGAGAAGGGGCTACGGTCTATCACTCCGAAACCCAGGGGGTCTATTCTTATTCATTAGAGCTAGGCTACACATTTAACGATAATCACCGCATTGGATTTTTGGCCAATTCCTATAAGGTGGATAAGGCTTATAGGCCGTCATATTACGATGTGGATTACGATATAGTCCTAGGACCTAGTTTTACCAACCGTTTGAATAGCTCTAACACTTTATCCTACAGCGGAAGAAACAGTAGCGGAGACATGTTCTGGGAACTGGCTTATACCTTTGGAGAAAATTACTCCAAAAATTACAGTGTAGGCGAAAACGTCTATCCCATGGCCAATAGGTATGTTAAAAACAATATCCAGGGAAAGGTTACCTACAAGGGCTCATTTTATACCTTAATTGGTGGTTTGGACTGGTTGCGCTATGACACCGAAGAAGGTGCCAGCCAGCGTACGCCCCTATTGCCAACTGCCAGGATGGAAAATTACGGCGCATTTCTGGTAGGGGACTTACGCTTTGTAGAGGGAAAGTTAGTTATATCTGGTTCTCTGCGCTATGACCACTACACTGTAGACGACAAGAGGGTGGATCCAGGAGATGATCCCCACAATCTCTTTGGCGGACATCCTCCCATACACAGGTCTTTCGACAATCTGGCACCTTCTTTGGGGGTGTCGTATCTGCCTTGGGACTATTTGAAGTTCAGGATAAATTATACCCGCACTTTCCGGATCCCCTCTCCCAGGGAGCTCTTTTCCGCCAGCCAGGAAGGCTATAACTTTTACGGCTACCCCCATAACGATGGGGAAACCACAGATAGCTACGAGGCGGGTTTCGATTTAAATACTAGGCATATTAGCTTGTCCACGTCCTACTTTTATAGCTACACCAAGGGTTATGTCTACCAGCACAGTACCCCTGAAACGCCCACTAGGCCCTGGTATGTGCGCAATTCAGAGCGGCAGATCCGCTCAGGAATCGAGTTTAGCCTCTCGGGGAACCTGGCAGGACTTATGGGCTATAATTCCTTTGAATTAAGGCCCTATTTCTATTTCACTCATCTTTTCAAACATGAAGAGCAGTTCAGGAGAGGTGTACCTGATTTACCTCCGGGGATTGCGGCAAGCCCCATGAATGGCATGAATTCCTGGACCCCCATTGTGGGGGTGGTGGATACCACCATAGCCTACGGAGTTCGTTTCCGCCATCCGTCTTTTAAGCTCTTAGCCAACTTGAATGTGAGTAGGGTATTAGATTTCTATGCCTTTAGTGGATACCCGGAAAAGACTGTAGGTTACACGGTGGTGGATTTTAGCTTAAGAAAAGGCCTAGTTGATACTCCCCATGGTGACTTAGAGCTCAAGGTAGATGTCAATAACCTTTTTAACAAATATTATAAAACTCAGTATTCCAATGCCTACTATATGCCCGGCCGCAATTTCTATCTCTCATTAGCTTATAATTTCTAATCCCCATTTATGATTTTAAGGTTAAAGCCCCTATTGGGGCTTTAACCATTTCAGCGTACTGGGATGGAGCCTTAAATATATGATAGGGCCCCATAAATATGATAAGGCACCAAATATATGATAAGGCCGCAATTTAGGCCATTTTTGCTCTGTAGATACTAGGGGGCTAAAGTTTTGGTATCAGAGAGATTTAAAAACTTAAAAGCTTACCCTGTTTTTTCCCTGGCGCTTTTCGGTTCTTTGGGGCTAATCATCCTCTTTCTATTTTCCATGGGCCACGGCGCTTATCACCTGGACTTAAGCCGGGTATTGGGGATAACATTAAATAAGCTTTTGGGGAACCCCACCTTTCCCCAAGATATAAATGCCGAGGTAGTCCTTTTCAAGTTACGCCTGCCTAGGATAATCTTGGCTATCCTGGTGGGTGGAGCCTTAGCTTCAGCCGGCGCGGCATATCAGTGCCTTTTCCGCAACCCCATGGTGGCTCCTGACATCCTGGGGGTCTCCAGTGGAGCAGGTGTTGGGGCCTCCTTGGCTATCATGTGGGGACTTTCTAGCATAGCCATAGAGCTTTTTGCCTTTGCCGGGGGGCTCATTGCAGTCCTTTTAGTTATGGGAGTCACAAGATCCTTAGGACCTAACCGCTCGCTGGTTACCATGATCCTCGTGGGAGTGGTGGTGTCATCGCTTTTCGCGGCTTTTGGTTCTCTAATAAAGTATCTTTCCGCTTCCACCGATAACCTTGCCAACCTGGTCCTGTGGCTTATGGGCAGTTTTGCCCATGCCGGAGACATAAGTGGGGTAGGAGTCCTCTTTTTTTGTTCTGTGCTGGGTGTAGGGACCTTAGTCATTTCCGGCTGGAGTCTTAATACCCTGTCCTTTGGTGAAGAAGAGGCTCTAGCTATGGGGGTGGATGTTTTTAGGTTAAGGATCTTAGTTATCTTTGCCTCCACTTTATTAACCGCATCTTCCGTGGCCCTTTGCGGGCTCATAGGCTGGGTAGGGCTGATAGTGCCCCATTTGGTGCGTTTTCTGGTGGGCCCCAATTTTACTGTGCTTTTACCCCTAAGCTACCTTATAGGGGCATTATTTACCCTATGTGCCGATATCCTGGTGCGCCTCCTCCTCCCCGGAGAGATGCCCGTGGGTATAGTGACCTCCATAATAGGCGCCCCTCTTTTTATCTATATCCTTTGGAGGAGCCATAGCGCTTGGCATTAACATGGAATTTAGCGCCTTAAATATCACCTGCGGCTATGGGAAAAAGGCAGTAATAAAAGACTTTTCCCTTAAGTTGGGCGCAAGTGAAGTAATTTGCCTTTTGGGACCCAATGGGGTAGGCAAGACAACAGTATTTAAGACCCTCATGGGCTTTTTAAGGCCATTAAAAGGCACAGTAATCTTAAATGGGTACGAGCTTAGGGAAATAAAACCCGTAAAGCGCGCGAGACTTTTGGCCTACGTTCCTCAGAGGGAATCATCTGTATTTTCCTTTACTGTACAGGATGTGGTCCTCATGGGTAGAAGTGCGTATTTTGGTTTTTTCCAAAGGCCGAGTAAAGCAGATAGAGACCTCGCCCTGTCAGTATTAGAGCGCCTGGGCCTCAGCGGCTTAAAGGATAGGTCCTTTAGCTCCCTATCTGGGGGAGAAAGGCAGCTGGTACTTATTGCCAGAGCCCTATGCCAAGAGCCGGAGTTTTTACTTTTAGATGAGCCCACCTCATCATTGGACTTCCATAACCAGCTAAGGGTGCTATCTTTAATCAAAGAGCTGGCCGGAAATGGGCTGGGGATCCTCATGACAACACATATGCCTGACCATGTGTTCATGTGCGGAACCTCGGCGGCAATCTTGGGAAAGGATGGCTTTTGCGCCATAGGTCCACTCTCTGAGGTCATGACAGTGGAGAAACTTTCTCGAGCCTATGGCATAGAGATAAAGATCTTCACCTTGAACGGTAATGGGAGCTTTAAAGTCTGTAGGGCTAAGATGGACTCATTGGCATATGTTGCCAAGAAGGACGGGTTATATGACCAGAGCTAAGGGCATTTTGGCAAGTATTTTCCTTTGCCAGCTTCTATTTTTGGGCTTTGAAGCGTATACTCCTTTGGCTTTATGGGCCCAGGAAAGCCGCGAGATTAGAGATAACTTAGGTAATAATTACACAATACCCACTAAGGTGGAGAGGGTGGCACCTTTAATAGGTGCCTTTGTGCAGATTACTGAGATGCTCACCCTGGGGAGCGGTAAAGTTGTAGCTTACCCGAAAGGCAATGTCAGCGACTATTTTTTAGAGGTCTTTCCCGACTTAATTCTTAGTAACCCCAATAGATATGACTCATCCAGCGTGGAGGAGATCATAAGTTCCGGCGCTCAGGTGGCTTACGGTCCCGATGGAAGGCTCTCGGATGTGGAAAAAAGCCAGCTAAATGCCGCATCCATCGCCGTAGTGCCTATTAATGGGCTAGCTACAGTAGCAGAGCTCTCTGAGTCTTTTTTACTTATTGGTGAAATCTTAGGACCAGAAGAAAAAGAAAGGGCCGAGGCCTTTGTTGAATACTACAGGGAGTCTTTGGCCTGGCCCTATAGTAGGGTAAAGGATGTCCCTAAGTCCCAGAGGCCCAAGGTCCTGGTCTTAAATATTGCAGGCGGCGCCTGGGGGACTATCAATAAAAATGACATCTGCCACGAGTATATAACGAATGCCGGTGGAATTAACCTTGCAGCTGACTATTTAGCTACAGGCGGGGGTATGAACCTGCGTCTAGACCCAGAGTCTGTCATCCTTTGGGATCCGGAGCTTATTTTAACCTATAGTAATGAGAGCAAGAGTGAGATACTAAATAACGCTGCATTGCAAAATGTAAGGGCTGTAAAAGACAAGCGAGTATTTACCGTCCCCTACGGCATCTACTTATGGTCTGTGAGGAGCGGGGAGGGCGCCATGATGACCCCTTGGCTAGGGACAGTGTTCTATCCCCAGCTCTTTTCCGATGTGGACATGATGGAACTATTACGGGACTTTTATTTGCGGTTCTATAAGCACGAACCATCAGATGAGGAGCTAAAAAGTATCCTGGCAGGTTCTAAAAATATTAATGCAGGGGGCCCCAGCCAGAAGTAGGAACCTAGTGAGCTTTATTTGTTAGCACAGATATAATCTACCTGTAAGCGTTTAAGGATGGATATTACTTCCTTTGCGATTTAATAGTCGATCTTCTTGGTGTAAAGCCTGGCGCCATTTAAGATGATAAGGGTTGAGCCTATGTTATGCACCAGGGCACCCGATACAGGCGTTAAAACCCCCAGGGCAGACAGGATGATGGCTAAAAAGTTTATCACCATGGAAAGGGCGATATTGAATTTTATAGTCCCCAGGGTGTCTACTGCCAGTTTCTTTAAGAAGGGAAGGACCATGATATCCTGACCCATGAGGACCATGTCAGCTGCATTTATCGCCAGATCGCTTCCCATGGCCCCAATGGCAATGCCTACGTCTGCGGTCTTAAGGGCAGGGGCGTCGTTGACCCCGTCTCCAGCCATGGCAGTTATAACCCCTTTTTCTTTCAAAGCAGAGAGGTAAGAGGCCTTGTCCACTGGATTTAGTGACCAATGTATGGATTCTAGCGCTGAATTTTGACCGAAGAGGGCAACAGCTGCCTTTTCTTCATCCCCAGTCAAAAGGTAAAGAGAGCAAAGTTTTTGAAGCTTATCTAGGGTCTGGTGGGCATCCTCTTTTAAGGTGTCGCTAAAGCCAAAAATGGCAGAAAGTTGTCCGTCTATGGCGCAAAGTATAGGACTTAGACCATTTTCCAGGATCTTATCCAGGGAATTTTGCTGAGAAGCCTTTAGAGTGACTCCCATCTCCTTTAAGAATTTCAGGTTTCCGCAAAGGACATCCTGTCCACCTTGGATTTTAGCCTCTACTCCCTTGCCAGGGGTATATTTAAAGGAACTGGGTTTTTTAAGCTCTAGCTTCTCGTCTTCTGCTGCTTCAATCAGGGCCTTACCCAAGGGATGCTCTGAGAGAATCTCAGCTTGAGCAGCCATGGATAAAACATCTTTAGCCGAATAAGTGCTCCCAGAGTCCGTAAACTGGAAAATGACGGTTTCAGCCAGTTTCGGTTTTCCTAGAGTCAAAGTTCCTGTCTTATCCAGGCACATTGTCTTGGCCTTTCCCAGTGCCTCCAGGGCGGCCCCTGATTTGATGAGAATACCTTTTTTGCTGGCCTTGCCGATTGCAGCCACGATGGAAACCGGAGTGGCAAGCACCAGGGCGCAAGGGCAGAAGACCACAAGTATAGTAACTCCCCTTACGAGCTCTCCGGTAAAGATATAGACTAGGATGGCGATGAAAAGGGCAATGGGCACCAGCCAAGACGCCCATTTATCCACCACCCTCTCCAGGGGTGCCTTGGAGCTAGCGGCTTGTTCGGTAAGTGCTATGAGCCTCTGTAGGGTGGAGTCCTTCCCCCTCTTGGAAGCCCTAAAGTCCAAAGAACCATTAAGGTTCTGGGTACCGCTAAAGACTTTGTCGCCCGGTGCCTTATCCACTGGCAAAGATTCGCCTGTAACATTGGCTTGGTTTATAGAGCTGGTGCCTTGCACCACCACTCCGTCCACAGCCACCATCTCCCCTGGATAGACCCTTAAGATGGTACCAGGCTCCACAGTATCTACAGGAACTTGGCGGGAATCTCCGTCACCATCATTATCTACAACCCAAGCCTTTTGCGGAGCCATAAGGACCAGATCCCTAAGTCCACTGCGGGACTTTTCCAGGGTCTTTTCCTCCAGGATGGCTCCTATGGCCATAATAAAGACAACTTCCCCAGCAGCAAAGATCTCTCCTATATAGATGGCCGCAAACATAGCCATGACGATCAAAAGAGCCGAGGAGATGGCTTTTTGTAAAAATAGGCGTTTAAGGGCCAAAAAGACCAGTGGTACCCCTGAAATGAAAATAGTAACCCAGGCAGGGTCCACAAAGGAGTTCCACTTTAAGATCCAAATGGCAAAACTAACGGCTAAAAAGAATCCAGAAATGAATGTGAGACGAATGCTTTCCAGAGTTCTGATAAAAGAGGTAAGAAACGGGTTATTGAAAAAGCGTACTATGGGCCCAGGTCCACTAGTAAGCTCTTCCTGCCCGCTAACGCAGGAAGAAACTTTCTGTGTCATCTAAATAACCTCCAAGGTTATAGCGCGTAACATACGCACCGGGATCCAGTCCCGGATTTATGAAATGCATCAATTTTGAAAATTTTATATTAAATTTTCTTCAAATACAGCATAAAAGGCTAAAAGTGACTTTTTTTGACAAGTTTATAGAATTTCTACTCTATTAGTCTCAGCTTCAGCAGAGATTTGTTTGCCAAAGCCACTCTTATGATAGTAAGTATATCCAAATTCCTTGGAAATTTAAAGGAGAAAAAACAAGAAAAGTATCTCAATGCTTTTCTAAAATTGTACGTTTTTGATAATTTTAATGATTTACATTGGCATTTTGTATTCAAAAATCAGGCAGTAACCCAAATATAGGTATGGTACAGATTAAGCATGTTTTTGAATAATCATCTCTTTAGTTACAGTTGGAATTAAAGGACAATCCAGATGGTTTTGTAAAAGCTTATTCGCCTAATATGTAGTAAATATGTTAGCAAAGTTAGTTAAAAAATATAAATTTTGATTAGCAAAGACTCTTTGTTACTGGGATTTTGGAAATTTAACCGTTCTTACAAGGAAAGGGACAAGCAAGCCTAGGACTTTTAAATTCTTGGATTTAAGCAAACATAAAGAACTGGAAAATATAGGACTATGAAATTACTAGCCTATACTAATCAAATACTTTTATATGGCCTATGGCTCCATAAAACTTTTTAATAGAATATTTAGTGCTCTCTCGGCTTTGTTTCTAAAGTCTACTACTTTCAGGTGGAATAAAATACCTTTGGCATCTTAAAGAAGGAAGTGGAAAGTTAAAGGCTTTTCAACAGTTGTCGGGACTTTCCAATTTTTGTCATTTAGTGAAATGAGCGCAGCTTAAGTGCTCTGCTTATCCCCAGTTTTCATTCGTTCCAAAAGTACCCTCTTATTTTTCCCAAGATTAGGTGGCAGTAGTCGAAAACCTATTAAGTTTGCCTTCATACTTTATGTTGGGTTAGCATTAAAATACACCATAATATCTTGATTTAGTGGAGGTAAGCATAAAAAGTATTTGCTCTTTTTAAAAAAGTTCACTTGACAGGTGTAATAAGTTAGGTTAAAATTTTTTAATTAGTGAATATAATCTTCTATTATTGCGATGATTATTGGATAAATTTAAATAAGATAGGTAATGAATAAATGAGAAGAGTGGATAGTCAAGTTTAAAAAAAATGGCGATGATGGGGATGAGAAAAATAGATAGGAAGAAAAGATAAGTAAAGATTTTAGAATAATAAAATATTCGAAAATGGAAATAGTTAGTTATATTTTATTTGAGTGTAACTTATAGCTACAGTGTTTAGAAGTATGGACACAAGGAATTTTCTATTTTAAGGCATTTAAAAGGTTAAAATATTTTTATCAAGTAAACCAATGTTGTGAAAAAATTTCTTTAAATTTTTGTACACTGAAATAATTATTTAAATTTTACTTTCTGCATCCATTTTTAATGAAGGAGTGAAAAGTTGTCTATAAATTATAAGAAACCTAAAAAAAGTCCTTTATCGCCAGAAAAATTCTTTATTGTCTATTTAGTTTTTTCTACCTTAATTGCAGTTTTGGCAATTAAAGCTCCCGAAATTCGTATTGTAAGAAGATACCCTGATCTTTTTGATGTATTTTTAGTAATTTCTACACTATATACATCATTAATTATGGTCTCTTTAAATAAAAAATATTATTTTGAACCTTTAGCTAAAGGTATTGTTTACACTATTTTTTTCTTTTGCTTTGTAGGTTCACTTAATACTTTGAGTTTATTTTTATCATCTTGTTCACAATTTTCACAAGAAACAAGTAGTGACACATTGTTTAAAGTTTTGTTCGTTGACCATAATCACATCATGTCAATTATATTAATGACATTTATAGCTACACTTATCTTTGTTGTTCTATTTTTGTTGCTTAACATGAAAAAAAGATAAAGCCAAAAAGTGATTAATTTTGTACGCATTACTTTTATTGATGAAATATGTATTTCCTCAATAATCATAGCGATTATGTATTTTTTTTATTTACAAAGTTAGAAAAAATTAAATTTTACATTGCTATTTTTGTTACTAAAACGACTCTTAGATTGTATGAAAGTCTATCGATTGTCAGTTTAAAAATCATGTGGCCATTTAATGAGTTGAATAAATTCTAAATACTATGATTTTGTCATGCATTTTTCTCTTCTCTAAAAAAGCCTAAACGCAATAACATTTTCGGGTTGTATAATTGATAAACTTGTTTAATTTTACCAATTGCCATACTAGTTTGAATATAAAAAAGGGATTTTAGTCACTCATCCTTATTCTTCTTTTTGTTTTTCTTGAAAGCCATGTATCCAAGGCCAATTATAAGGAAACCTTCAAGGGTAACAGCTATCTTGTAAGGCTTTGTAGCCCCGGAAATTACTTTATCTATATTGATGGCTGGTGGCTCTATTATGGGGGCTTGTGGTGTAGAGGCTTCTTCTGTGGTATTTATAGCCTCCGGGGTTTCAGTCTTGACGTCAAATTCAGCCCGGCACAGATGCCCAGTGCCATCGTCTGATGTAACTAGCCAGTGTCCGTCACCAGTTGGTATGAAAGCAAAGTACCCAAACTCATTGGTCCGACCCTCCTGGACCAATTTTTCCAAATTATCCGGGCCATACACTTTTATTTGTGAAAAGCTCATGGCCATACCATCGTCATAGGTGAACTGTAAAGCATAAGCTTTTTTCTGGCTAAAGTCCCATTCCACCCCGTGGGCAAAAAGTATTTGTGAACTTGCAAAAATACAAATGGTTAATAGTGTAAAAAGAGTATACTTAATAACATATAGGCATAATACTGTATTTTTCATTTTTACCTCGATATTTTTGTTTAGTATGCTGGCATACGAGTTATTGTACTATTATCTAATTTGACTCTACTTGTGACCACCCTTTCCAAGAATTGCTTGTCATGAGTCACTACCAAGTAGGGAAGGTTACAATCGGTTAATACCTGCACTACCCTTTCCACAGCATTTTCATCCAAGCAGGTTGTAGGTTCATCTAAGATGAGCATTTCCGGAAGCATGGCCAGTGCTGTGCCAATGGAGATTAGCTTTTTTTCCCCATCTGATAGGGCGTAAGTGACCCTGTCGCGGAAATCCATTAAATTTAAAAGCTCTAAAGTTTCTTCTACTATTTTGTCGGTCTCTTTTTGGCTACGCCCCATGTTCAGCGGCCCAAAGGCTATGTCATCCTTGACCGTGGGGCAGAAGAGCTGATCGTTGGCGTCCTGGAAGACAAAGCCTATTTTGAGTCTGGCTTTGCGGAATTCTGATTCTTTTTCGCATGGCTCTCCAAAGAGGCGGATCTCACCTTTAGAGCGTTGGATAAGCCCCATGATGAGGTGGAGTAGGGTGGTCTTGCCGCTCCCATTGGCACCTATGAGGCCCAGCTTAGCACCCTTAGGAAAGTTGAAGGACAGATCTTCAAATATCTTACGTCCTCCTGGGTAGCTAAAACTTATTTCCTTAAGCTCTATTAGATTGTCGGAAACCATTCAAACACCAGCAAAATAATGGTGACCAAAATTATCGCAAGGCTAAAAAGGACATCTGCTTGGGAAAAGTGAAAATTGCTACTTGCATGGAGGTCCCCGTCATAGCCCCTGGCTAGCATAGCCTTGTGAATACGGTCGGCCCGATCCCAGCTTCTTACCAGGAGCATGCCCATGAGATTGGAAAGACTCAAAAAAGTGTGTCGGGAGAAGTTGGAGTTAAATCCCCTAGCCCTCATGGCGAGGCGCAGACGCTGGTATTCAGCAAAAATGACGTGAAAATAGCGGGAGCTAAGGAGTATTAAATTTACGAGTTTTTTGGGTGCGCCTAGAGATTTGCCTGCCAAGGCTATCTCGTACAAGGGCCCCTGGGTCAAGAGGGCTACCACAGTGAAGAAGATAGCATTGGCTTTTAAAGTTATCAGTGCCGCAAGAGTAACCCCTTGGCTAGTCACCTTTAATGGTCCTAGGCTGGCAATAACAGTCCCTGGGGTGGAGAAGGAAAAGGGCAGCATGAACCAGAGAAAGATGATAAATGCGTTTACCACCAGTAAGCGTTTTACAAGTTCAATTATAGGTTTTTGGGAGGATAGTGTGATTATAAGAGAAAAGATTAAGGCTAAGGATGCGCTGGAAATGGAGGAGAGGGAGGCAACGACAAAGGCAAATATAATTGCCGCTAAAATTCTGGTGCGGGGGCAGGTGTCAATCATCCTAAGAGAGCTGGGTCGTTTTGCGTTAGGTGTTTCTGAAGCTTCTTGGAGATCAACACCTACTCCGTCATCTTGGACACAGTTTCCGCACATAGCGCTTCCTAAAACTGATAAATTTATTGTACCTAGTTAGTCTTATTAAGTACGGGTTTGTGAAGATTTGTGGCACTTATTTGCAGTATTTCCGGTTTGACTTTTTTTAGGAACCGGACAACTAAAAGGGTTACGATACCCTCAATAATCATGACCGGGATATGGCCTAGAAAAATGGCTTGGGCAGCTATATTAAAGTTTTCCGTGTTGGAGAGATAGAGGGAGATACACACCAGCAAGGCAGTGAGGAGGACAGAGAGAAAACCACTGGCAGCTGCTCCTATACTGCTCTTTACTGCATCGTCACCTATGACCATGGGCCTAAAGAGAAAGCCCATAAGGACAGCTGGGGCAGCCACATTAA
Source organism: Deltaproteobacteria bacterium (assembly GCA_031279515.1). Lineage (GTDB taxonomy): Bacteria > Desulfobacterota > Desulfarculia > Adiutricales > Adiutricaceae > JAITII01. The sequence goes on along the minus strand of JAITII010000118.1, from coordinate 10,140 downwards.
AGGTATTCACCCCCAAGACGGTGATACCCCCGAATTGAAACAGGAGGGCCTGTAAGATGAGGCCCACCAGTATTATAGGAAAGGCCACCCAGCCCATTAATAGCCCTATAAGTCCATTTAAAATCAAATGAGTGGAGCTAGGTCCTATGGGTACGTGGATGAGTGAGGCTGTGAAAAAGACTGCTGCTAAAAGAGAGGCCTGTGGGGTCATGTCGCTTTTAATTTTGCTAAGTCCTATGGCCACTCCGGCCCCTGCAAGTACGCCTCCAGTAACTAGTACCGGAACGCTCAAGACTCCATCGAAAATATGCATTTAATTACCTTTCATGTGCCCGGGCAGGGATTTGGCTCCAAAAATCCTAAATAGCATTTTTGGGCAATATGGCCATAGTCTATGGGCTAGAAATTCCCGAATGCTAGAAAAATGGCCATTGGTATAAGAATAGCTTAGTAAGCGGTAAAAAATCTAGCCTCAATATAGCTTTTTTTACAAGAAAAAAGGGAATTTAACGACTCGTCGGGTGGGCAAAGAGCCATTTGTAGAGCCAGCCATTTGTAACCATTTTCAAGATAGTTTTAAAATAATGTATATACTTTAGTATATAACTATATTTTTATGCTAAATAAAGTATTATTTCTAGATTTCTTTTCATAAAAGTTATTTTATGCAAGGCGGGGAATTGGATAGAGAAATAAAATTGGTATTTATTCACGGTATTTGTAAGCACAAATATAGCGTTTACTTTAGTAAGAATACTAAATGTACTGCTAGAGTCAGGAACTTTTTTCAAAACTAATTGGCACGAGAGCTTCATGGTGCCTTAAAAGATACATCTATCACTAATAATGAACTAAAAAATCAATAAGTTGAGGGTTGGAATGGGTTTCACTCGCTTAGGCAGAATTTGCCAATTCAAAAAACTAGTGGGATCTCTATAAAATCTTAATAATTTAAAATATTTATTTAAAATAAGTATCTAAAAATATATATTTATAAATATATATTAATTTTATATATTTTGATTTTAATTTTCCGATTCGTCATTTTCTTCGCTCAATTGAATAAAGTTAGAGTTTTTTTCTGAGCTATCTAAGAAGACTGAGTAATCTTCGAACATCTTATTTAATTCCTCAAGGAATATTGCGGTTGACATGAGATGTGACAAAGGGACGGACTCCAGAGCCTCATAGAGCTTAGTGCGGTATAATTTGGCCTTGTTTTCGAAGAGCTCGTAGACAGTGAACCCCTTAGGAGTCAGGGACATCTTGACCTCTCTGCCGCTTTCGTCTGCAGTAGTCTTGTTGATGTACTTTCTGGAGACCAAGCGGGAAATCGTTTTGGACATGGCGCCTTTGGTCACAGAGAACTTGGCGGCTAACTCTGTGATGTTGATATTGGGGTACCTTCCAATGAAAACTAGGATGTGAGAGTCTTTAATGGAGAGGTTATTGTAAACTGGGATCAGGATTTGACTGTTAACCAGGCGGGTGTATTGCCCCGCAGCGTTGTAAAAGTCGTCAATCAGCATGTATATGAAGTTTTTTCTCTTTTCATCCATTTTCTAGTAGCCTCGTTTTGTCTCAAAAAGAAGTGCAAGGAAGTTGTACATTAAATAAAGATAGTTTACTTAGAACATGAGAAATTTCATTGAGGCCATGTAAAATCATGGTTTTGTGGGAAAAAAACTGAATAGATGAAATCTCATAAAAGAAGATAGCTGAATAAGTAACAATTCCAATCAAAAGGTATCCTACTTAACTTTGTAAAAACGTACATAAAGTCTTGTTGGCTTTAATAAAACGAAAATTTGGGGGTTTTTGATCTTCGGGGAGGTTTTATGGGGAATTTATCATATATAAATGCCCAAAGTCTGAATTATTTAGAGCCCATTTTAGACATACCTAAATACGCCCTATCTGGTTCACAAGGGTTTTTGGTGCTTTTCAATACGCCATCATCATAATTGACCTTATAAACAAATTCTATTAATTTTGTTAGTTAAAAAAAGAGGGCGCATTTCGGCATTTCGCCTTTTTAGCTAGTTTCTCTAGAAAGGCCATATGATGCAAAAAAAATTTACTTTATTGCAGCATATCACAATAGTTGAATATCACAACAATTTTTTTAAGCCTTTCCAGTTTATGCCACCATTAGTTGTGGGTAAATAGTAAAAAATCCAATCATGGTAGTAAATTTCACAAATATTCAAATTTTTCCCCAAACCGTGATCTAGGACAATTACTTAGTCAAGGCTTGTAGTATTTTTTCTTTTCCAAAGGGATTAATTGGAAAATCAATATTTTATCTCTATTTAGTGAAGTAAATTATTAATAATTTAGTATAATTTATTCATTTCTGATCTTACCTACAATTCACATTTTATCTTAAACGTCCCGGCTGGTATTCATAAAGAGGGCTACTCTCTATACCCTCAAAATATCCCTTTTTAAGTTTTTTCTTGAGAAAATAGTCTAAAAGGGCCATAAAGCCTTATTGCAGCAAGAATAGTTTATTTTTCTGGGTGTTTTTTACCATTATTGTCTTTTTGGGAACAATTTTTGTTTTGTCTACGAACCTAAATTGCTATATGACCTTATAACAATAGTATTTTTAAATTAAACATAAAATGTTGTTATTGCAGGCAAGATTTTAGGAAGAAAAAATGCTTTTAGTCGCATCCCATATACAAAAGTTAAAAATAGGGTAGAGCGATAAAATTATTATCTTACAAAACTCATTTAGATCATTGGGGCAGTTTAGATAGTCTTGAAAGATAACGAAAAAATATACACTTTGAGCTTTATTTGATATAATGAATTAATTAGTTTCAATGTAACTAACACTACAGATCGTTAAATAATTTTTGTATAGTTTATGAATTATCAAATTAATAAAGGGAGGACTACTCATAGGAGACAAAGTAATAAGAAGTCTAGAAGACTATTACTACGAGCTACCTCAATCGCTTATTGCCCAGGAACCTCTTCCTAATAGAAATGATTCCAGACTTTTGGTTCTACGACGAAACTCCGGAAAAATAACCCTTTCCAGCTTTTCTTGTATAGATGATTTTTTTCCTTCTCGAGCAATTTTGGTGATGAATAATGCTAAAGTCACACCGGCTCGGCTCTATGGTTTACAGCAAAATAGCAAGGTGGAAGTCCTCATTTTGAATCCACCAACATATTCCATGCGGGAGGGGATATATGAGCTTTGGTGCCTTGTATATCCTGGAAAAAAATTCAAGGTGGGGTCAGAGATTATTTTCAAAGGGTCAGATTGCGATCTCACTGGAAAAGTGGTGCAGATCTCCCAGAGCGGCCACAGACTAATAAGGTTTAACTTTTCGGATTCCCCTGTCTTGATACTGGAGAAGCTAGGCCATATTCCTCTTCCGCACTATATAAAGCGCCCTGCAAGAGAGGAGGATACCCTACGCTACCAGACTGTCTATGCCTCTGATACCAATTCCGGAGCCATTGCCGCACCTACGGCGGGTCTGCATTTTACCTTAGAGCAGTTAGATAGGCTCAAAGCAAAGGGTTTTGACCAGGTTTTCGTGCATCTTAGGGTAGGTGCCGGCACCTTTCAGCCCCTCACTGAGGAAAGGCTAGAAACTGGTAAATTGCATAAGGAGTATGTGGATATTGACCCCTTGGCTGCTACTGAGATAAGGGGTGCCAAGTTAGAGGGAAAAAGTATCATCTCCGTTGGTACTACTACCTTGCGAGCCATAGAATGGGCATCTCTAGAAGGTGAGCTCTTGCCTAAGAGCGGATTTACGGACATCTTTATTCGCCCAGGCTTTAAATTTAAGGTGGCAGACGGGCTCATTACCAATTTCCATCTACCCTGTTCGAGCCTTCTTATCCTGGTGTCCGCCTTTGCAGGATTAGAAAATATAAAAAGGGCCTATGAGCTGGCCATCCAGGAAAAATTCCGCTTTTACAGTTATGGAGATGCCATGCTTATAATTTAGCCAACTTAGAAAACCAGGGCTAGCTCGTTTCGGATCTGATTGGTTAAAGGGTCTCTAGCACCGTGGATGGACTCTAAATCCGTTAGTAGGTCTATATAGGTTTTCTTGGCTAGGGCTTTTTGTCCTAAAAGCCTGTATGTATTGGCAAGATCTGTCCTGCTCATAAGAGTTCTGGGGTCCTGTGGACCGAAGAGATCAGTTTGATTCCGCACCAGCTCCTCCAAGATGGGCCTGGCATTCATGTAGTCCTCTTTGCCCAAATAGATCTGCGATAAGTGGTGACGGGAAGTCACAGTATCCAAATGTTCCAGGCCCAAGGCCCTTTCTCTGGCAGCTAGGACCGAGATGGCCGTATCTAGGGCCAGATTTAATTCCCCAAGTTCATAATAGATCTTGGTGAGATAGGCGTATGTATCCAGGGCCATAGGGTCTTCAGGCCCCTTTATCTGGGAGATTATAGCTGAAACTTGTTCTAAAAGAGCCCTGGCTTTTTGGTTATTTCCTTCTTTGCTGTATATTAAAGCCAAGGTAATCTGAATATTTAAAGTCTCCAGGTCTTCTGGTCCCTTAGTAGTCAGATACTGTTGAAGCAAGCCCTCATAGAGTTCTTTCGCTTTTTCTGTATTACCCTCCAGGATCTGCTGATATGCCATCATACTGGAGGTCATAAGGGTATCCTCATGGTTGGGACCCAAAATGCTCATCCTGGTCTTAAGGACCCTCTCATAGATTGCACTGGCGCCTTCGAAATTGCCTGTTTCGTTATAGATAGCCGCTATGTTAGACAGGGTAGTCAAGGTGTCCTGATGTTCAGCCCCTAAGTTTGCCTCTTGCCATGCGAGGATTTGGTTGAAGATTTCTAGGGATTTTTCTACGTTGAGCATGTCCTGGTAATAATAAAAGGCCAGATAAATACGTAGATTAATGGTTCTTTTGTTGTCAGCACCAAAGAATCTTAAGCTGGATTCCAAGGCCCTTTCCAAATAGGGGAGGATCTCTGGGACTTTGCCGAGGTTTCTCAGACAGGTTGCCAAGACAATGTAACTGTTGACAGACCAAGGGTGATCGGGACCTAAGGTTTTCACTTCAATGTCGCTCATCTTGAGAAAGATGTCAAAAGCCTCTTGGTAATTTTCCTTGGTCATCTCCATGAAGGCTAATACACTCATGGCCTCCGAGACGTCGGGATGGATTTCCCCGTAGAGTTTCTTACGGCCATCCACTGTCTTTTTTACTAGTTCCCTTACTTCTTTTTCTGTAGCTTCGTCTACTGGTCCATCTTCAGGGTGGTGGGCATTGAAGTAAAAGTTGGTATAAAGGTGTCTAGCCTCCATGGTATTAGGGTCATCGACCCCTAGAGTTTCTTCCATGGAGCTTACCAGGTTAGCCATTTCCTTTAGATCGTCTTCAGTTATGGTGTTTAGCTGGCTTTTGCTATTGATAAGTTCCCTTAGCGCAATAAAAGTTTCCAGATTATTGGCACCTAAGAAATTTTTTCTGTATGTATATATATTGTCCGCTAGTTCAAAGGCTATTCGGCTGGTTTCTTCGTCAAGATAGTTGCTGTGGAGGTACGCCAGTATCAAGATATCCTGGGTCTGCAGATATTCTGGGGAGAGATTTGTCGAAACCCTAGCCAATTGGGACAAAAGTGTGTTGGCATTTACTATAGCTTCTGGGAAATAGCCTGCCTTTTCCTGAGCCTGGACAAATAAGAGCCTGGCTCTAATGGTATTTATATTGTCCGGCCCATAATTAGCGTCAAGTAGGCTCCAAAGTTCCTCGGCCTTTGCCATAGCAGCTGCATATAGCCCCTTTGTATAAAGATCCCTGGCTTCAGTCTCTAAAGCCTCTCTCTTGGTGTCAAGGGTAGGGCTTTCCGCTTGAGAGTCGGAAGTTGACTGGGTAGCCTCAGGGCTAGGGGCGGTTTCAGCAGTAGTTTCAGTCGCCTGGGTAGCCGGAGTAGCCTCCGGGGCAGCAGTAGTATCAGCGGCCGGGGTTGCCTCCGGGGTAGGAGTGGTATCAGTAGCCGGGGTAGTATCAGAGGCCGGGGTAGAAGTGGTATCAGTAGCCGGGGTTGCCACCGGGGCAGGGGAGGTATCAGTGGCCGGGGTAGCCTCCGGAGCATGGGTGTCCGCCGAAGCTGGAGAGGGCTCTGCAGCTGGGGCAGTATCATTAGGGGAAGTTTCTGAGGCTGGAATCGCTTCCGGTGCCGAAGTGTTTTCCTGAGTCCCAGTGGCCTCTTGGGCGGAAGAGGGGGGTATCTCTAGTGGCGAGGAGGTTTCGGAAATACTGCTTCCAGGGGCTGCTTGGGGTTGGCTTTCAGCGGGAGGTGGTGAGTTTTCTGGGGTACTTGCCTCAGTTTGCTGACTGCTATTTTCCGTGGTCTGGTCCCCGATATTTGCTGACGGTGTGGAAGGGGTCCCCTCATCTTGGGTTCTAGGGGCGGAGTCCTGAGCAGGCAGATAGGTGGGGCTTATCAGGGCAAAGGAGAAAAGGAGGGCCAGAAAAAAGGTAAAAAAGAGTGATTTCAATCGGTAATCTGTCATATTGCTGATATTGTCTCCGAAATAATCCTTTTGGGGTGTATTTTAACCAGAAAACTACCTTATAAGCCGGGTTCCCAAGCTTGCATGGGGTAAATTGCCTTAGATTCCGTTTTCCCCTATGGGAAGGGTTGGGTTATTATACACTTTTTTCTGCCATAAGTCAGAAATTTTTGTAAAGAAACTGCCTTTAAATTAACTAAGTTCTAAATTATAAAAGGTTATTCACCCTAAACTTTTTTCCAGCTTGATATCAAGTTAAGCGTATATTACGAATATTTATCATGATTGGCAGTGATAATTTTGGTGGCTATATAAGCGTAGCTAGAAGGTCTTTTCCACTACTCTTTACTGTTTTTCTGTTAGCTTTGAAAAGCTTCTTTGGTTTGAGTTTACTTACAGTATTTGTAAGTGAATTTTTTGGTAGGTTTTTAAATCTTATTTAAGGCAAACCAATAAATTTTTTATAGAGATCAGAAAATAAAAATGCTTCCGATGTGGCTTATTTATACCGGAAGCATTTTAAGATAAAGGTATTAGACTATGAAAGACGAAAATGATAATTGAAAAATTCCGAAAACATGAGTCTCGAAGAATGTCGCATGTTGATCTTTCCTTTTTTATGCTGTTCCCAGGTAGCGTAAGTGAAAAAATTCACCCCAATGGTATTGGCAATACGCAGTTGTGACCAGCCCAAAAGCTCCCTACAGTATAAGATGTCAGCACCAGTTAATTTGTCAAATCCGGGGAAAACCCTATCGTAAAAGATTTTTTCGTTATGATAAAAGGACCCAATTTTTTTCTGCCTCTTAAAGGTAGCTTTGGGGTAATTTAAGGTATCTTTTTTGTTAACGGTGTGGACAGTTGGCAAAGGGTTCTTGGCATCATGTAAAATATCGAAAAATACCTTTTCGTCCAGTTCCTTTATAGCTATATCAGTTAATTCGGCATCGGATTTCATATCATATTGAATGTTGAACTGGGAGTAATTAGATGAATGAGTGTTGTGATAAGTTTTATTTGACTTATCATTGACAGAGTGCCCAGTGGTATTTTTCTGCTCATAAGCAATTTTTTTCCCCTCTTTTATAGCTTTTGAAGAGACTTTCTTTGGAATAAGTTGGTCATTTATAAAGTAGGGCTTTCCTTCAATTAGTTCCAATTTTCTAGGGTCCATGGAAGCTCGTATTTCCATGGGTATAGAGGTTGGAAGCGAGTTGGGGTCCAAAGGATTGTATATATATGGATTCGAGATTGTTTGTGGAGGTTTTGGTTCACCCTCCGCTAAAGGTGACTTATTGAGATCGAGTTGTTTTCTTTTTTTAAGGATTATTTTGCTAGACGGGTAATTATTGTGCATTTTTGTTTTCTTTATATTAACCTTAATATCCACGATTTCAAACTCATCCCTAAAAGCTGAGCTGGCTTCTGAAGAGTTTATGTGGTCATCTTTAATGTTTTCCTGGGCTTGTTTTTGAGGGATTTTTTTATTCTTGTTGGAGGGTGGCTGTTTCATTTGTGGTTCCACCTTAGCTGGGATATATGTGTATCTTGTAGTTTTTTAGGTGCATCCCAGTATCTTAATAGAAAGGTAGTTATTGAGTAAAGCATTTTAGCTCTGCCACGTTCAAATTATTAATTGTTTCAAATTTAGTTAAAGACTGCATCTCTTTAGTATGTTTCATTTTCAGTAGTTATCATTTTTTTTGTTCTTGAAAATTAGACATCCATATTATAGGCATAATTTTAGTGTTTTTGCAAAAAAAGTCTTTAGCGTTGAACAAAAATACCCTCAAAAGGCTTTAATAGACTTGAGGAAGAAACAGATAATTTCCAGGTTAAAAATGTGGGATGCTCCCTGTTATCAGTTTTGCAAAATATGAATTTGTCCAAACAACCTGTCAAATCTTGTGTTTTAATATAGAACATTTTTCCTAAAATTGAAAATACATTTTAGATATTTATAAGTTCATGGAGTCAAAATAGCAGATTACCCTAAAACCGTCTAATGAATGTGACTGTAGCAAAATTTCCATTTTGGGCTATTTCTTATCGAAGTTTTTTTCATCGTTAATTAAGCTCGCTAAGTAAAAGTCCCGCATATCTTGAGAGAATAAGAATTCAGACTATATAATCTGGTCAAAAATCATATTGATACTAAATATTGTTGCAAGGGTTCTCATGTTAAATTTTTAACTCTTTTTATGCTTCGATCAATTAAGATTTCTCTTAGAATGGCACCCACAATTATAGATGTTTTTTTGCTACTCGTTGGATGACTTATAGCTTGATATTTACAAAAACAAACTAGTTCTTTGTTAGGTTATAAGGGACTCTTTCCATATGTGTAATACTCCGAAGATAAAAAGGCGGCAAGAGGCTCTAAATTCACATTAATATTATACTAATACAATACAAAATCATATGTCATCTTGAAAGGGCACATAATAGACAAATTTTTTTCACTCAGTGTCGTTACTCCTTATGGTTTTAGCATGCGCTCCCTACGGAAACGACTCTCCTTGTTGGTTTAGGTGAAGAGAGTGAATTCCTTTAGTTCCAGGATTTTGCCCTAGAGAAAAAAAGGGGGTTGTTGTCTCAATCACTTTCTTTTTTCCCTTTGTAGGATGTCTTGGAGCTGACCATTGAAGCTACCTTAGTTGTTGCTTTTTTGGCTTCCTTTGGAGCCGCTTTGGCTTTGGCAGGCGCTTTAGCTTCCTTTGGAGCCGCCTTGGCTTTGGCAGGCTCCTTGGCTTCCTTTGGAGCCGCCTTGGATTTAGCAGGCTCCTTGGCTTCCTTTGGAGCCGCCTTGGCTTTAGCAGGCGCTTTGGCTTTGGCAGGAGCCTTGGCTTCCTTGGGAGCTTGGATTGCTTTATCAGGAGCCTTAGCCGCCGTCTTGGCTTTGACAGGAGCCTTGGTTTCCTCGAGAGCTTGGATTGCTTTGGCAGCCACCATGGCCGTTGTTTTGGAAACTGTCTTGGCTTTGACAGGAGCCTTGGTGTCCTTGAGAGCTAGGATTGCTTTGGCAGGAGCCTTAGCCACTGCCTTGGCTTTGACAGGAGCTTTGGTGTCCTTGAGAGCTAGGACTGCTTTGGCAGCCGCCATGGCCGCCATTTTGGAAACTGCTTTGGCTTTGGCAGGTGCCTTTGCTTCCTTTGGAGCCCCCTTGGATTTGACAGGGGCTTTAACTTCCTTGGGAGCTATGATGGCTTTATCAGGAGCCATAGCCGCCGCCTTGGCTTTGACAGGAGCTTTGGCTTCCTTGGGAGCCGCCTTGGATTTGACAGCTGCCATGGCTGCCGTTTTGGAAACCGCCTTGGCATTGGCAAGAGCCTTGGCTTCCTTGGGAGCTAGGACTACTTTGGCAGCCGCCGCGGCCGCTGTTTTGGAAACAGCCTTGGCTTTGACAGGAGTCTTGGTTTCCTTGGGAGCTAGGATGGCTTTATCAGGAGCCTTAGCTTCCGCCTTGGCTTTGGCAGGAGCCTTGGCTTCCTTGGGAGCTAGGACTACTTTGGCAGCCGCCGCGGGCGCTGTTTTGGAAACAGCCTTGGCCTTGGCAGGAGCCTTGGCTTCCTTGGGAGCTAGGATGGCTTTATCAGGAGCCTTAGCTTCCG
>JAITII010000074.1 GCA_031279515.1 Deltaproteobacteria bacterium | reverse complement strand
TGTCCTCAAAGGACGGGACACTCCTTAGCAAGGTTTGACCCAACTGAGACGACTTTACAGACTTTTGAGGTGAAAATTGATCATGTCTCCTTAATAATCAGATAAAACTTTCGAAAAGTTGACTTAATATTCGGAGGCAGTTTAATGCTGGCCTTGCTGCGTCTAGGATTACGGCTAGTAAGTAGTTAAAGTTTAGATTTAGCTATATTCCAAACTTAAAAGTAGTTTTTACACCAAAAAGAACGAAAGTTCGTTCATTTATAGAATCTTAAAAATTTTTACTACAGTAAAAAAATAAAAAAAGTACTTGACTATAATTTTAGATTACCGTAAACTAATTTTATAAGGAGCCATATTTATTTAAGCTAAACTGCTTACTCACTTTAATTTCCAAATTATGGGTCTCCTATTTAGGTAAAATACCCCCTTCACCTTTTTGGATATTAGGTTCATCCAAACTGAAAAATCTCAAGTTCACGGAGCTCTCTTGACGACAAATACCTCAAATACAGATAAACCCATTCTAGAAACCCCGCTGGAGAGTTACGTTAATATTGATGCCATTTTGCCTGACCTCAAGAAGAAGTTAGACGAAAAGCTGCTTAATGCTAAAAAAGCTTGGGACGGACAGCAGGAAAAATGGGAACAAGATTTAAAGAAAGAAGTTAAGCTAAAGGAATGTCTGTCTAAGACCTATTTTGCTCATAACTTTGCTTGCAATTCGATCTTGAATTCAATATTGACCGAAATGGCCTGTGTGCCAGCATCTCTTGCCTACAAAGACAGTGACTCTAAGTTGTGCCAATCGCATGCGCTTCTCTTTTTTAGTCTCTGGATCACTGTGGAGAATGAAACAAAGCATAATGCCGGTTACATCATAGCCAGATCCTCGGACACACTTGAAGACAGGCGCTCAAAATTAAGTGACGCATTGCAGGACATCTTAAAGAAAGATGGCCTTAAAAAAAACCAAGTTGCAGAGTGGCTTGAGGCTTGCAAGTATAGTATTTCTGCTGAAATCAATGATTCTGCTGTTTTTATCAACAGAAGAGCCATGTCTGTAGCTGCAAGTAATAATCCCGGTGATCTAAATCGCTACATGCAAGGCTTTAATGACTTGGTAGACCATTATTTCAATAATGTAGAAACAATGGCACTAGAGTTTGCATCAAATAACAAAAGCTCTGAAGAGAATGAAGAATCCGAAGAGAATGAAGAATCCGAAATGGGTGAAGAATTTGAGGAATTTGAAGTAAGTAAAAAATTAGAGGACAATAATTGGAATCAAAAAGTAAAAACCTTTAAGAATTTCGTAGCCCATGCAACTGATAATCTTATTAGTAGAAGTTTCGGACAGGGAAAAATAGCAAATTATCCTCTTTTAATAAGTACTTACTCCGCCGTAGCAACATGGGCTTCAAACACTCTAAAATCCCTTGAAATAGATCCTCTAAACCATCAAGTTATAATAAAAGCCAAAGAACCCACGATTTTGGACCTTATGGATTATTTATGTAATTCTGTTCAGGAAATTGCCGAAGAAAAAGATAACGATAACAAGTTGCCAATAGAGAAATTTATCAAGATTCTCACCAAAAAAAGACATAATAGCAATGTTATTAAATTCCTAAAAGATCCTAAGCGAAGCGACTTAAATACATTTATTACCACCAAAGAGCTAATAAAATTAGCCAAAGATGCCCAAGATGATGTTGAGAATTGCTGGAAAAAGTTTAATGACAAGTGCTCAAAAGAGTATTTGACTTTAATTATGGAGAATGCCTCTAAAAATTGTGGGATCCCATTTATTCCTACGGCAGATAATATAAAATTCTTTGCCAGTGCCTTACAGCAGGCAGCAGAGCGACTTATTTCACATCGCAAACTCCTTGCCATGTCTGAAAGCTCAAGGATAAGCCACGCAACTTTTGGGAATAGCTTATTGAATCAAATCTCCCCTAAAGCTATAAAAGTACTTGATGCATACCGCAAATTGCACGGTGAGCGCACTAACAGCAAAAAGGAATATGAAATAAATTTTAGGGAACATAAAGGGTACGAAAGATTTTATAACTACTTGAAGAGATGCAAATCTACAAGTGTAAATGAAAGACTCGAGGCGTTATCCAGATTTTGGGAAAAAAATGCAAATGATTGTGATTGCTATTTATTTCTTGAATATCTCTGTGAATGTGACCACGTACCAGAGGATCCAAATTCAAATTTCGATCTGCTTTCCGACCTTCCTCCAGAAGAGCTTAACAAATATTTTGAAGCCAGGAGTTCCGTTTCTAAAGCCATAAGACACAAGATTCCTATGCTCCATCACTTTGACCCCTTTACCTCTCCATCTGCATTGCGATTCGGGACTAATGCGATGAGTGTGAAACACAAAGATTTTGAACAGGGTAATAAAAGTGTTACTCGAAAAATGTTCCTTTGCCTTTGGAATGGGGAGAAATTTGAGAATGAAATTGAAGCCAGATGGATTTCAGGTAGAGTCTGCGACTTATTTGCACAGGTCTCTGATCCCAATGACTCCGATGTGACATTGGACAAACGCCAAGGGCGCTTAGCTGCACACCTCAGACCCGATGCTACCTGCCAGGTCAAAGGCCTCCACGAAGAACTGCCCATAACCATCATACCCTCAAAAGATGGTTTAAACAAATTAAGCTGCTACATCAATAGGCACAACATATCATTGGAGTGGGACCAACTAATAAACCTAAAGGTTAACTGCACCTGGCAAGTTAATTTCCAATTTGAAGTTATCTGCAATGCCCCGTTTATTGATTGGCTTATTGAAAATCATTATGAACTTGAGTTTTCAGGCAAATGGAATAACTTTCATTACTTCCAAAATAACACTTCCAGTGGGAATGCTATAAAGTTTTATCATGAGCGACTAACCGCTAATTCCACAGGTATGGTATTAGACATCGGAATTAATAATGCTTTGGCTATGGTTATCATCACCACTCGTTCAAAAATTGATATAGATTCAATCTCTGATATGGCTAAAGTCGATCCTCCAAATGAAAACGACCACATTTTTCGCGTGCCGAGAGGGTATGAGGGCGAGTATAGAAAGAAAGACACTGTATTTATAAGACTAGGTCCGGACGAGTTACAGGATGGAACTAAACATCCTGCACCCTGGATTGAAATACGAAAAAAATTCATACTGCAGCTTCCCGGTGAGAGAGATAGTGACAAAAGGCTGCTATCTATTGATGAGATGATCCTAATTCATGAGATAGAAGTTTCCCTTGGAGTTTCTGATGCTTATGGCTTCAGGCTTAAAAGAAGTGGCTTTGGAAATTCCAATGCTTTTCCTAAACAAAAAAAGATACTTTCTGAAATGGGGAAAAAGCTCTCAATTAATTTTGCATCCTACACCGGGCCTGTTTTGGATTCTACGACTGAATCTTACCAAAAAAAACCTTCTCGAGTTGCCATTACTGCATACCATGATCTTACTTATATTGTCAGAAATGCTATAAATGATCTTTACGCCATAGCTAAAGTATTTGAGGAAATCAAAAATGCTAACGCTACTGTTGCTACTCATGGCATGAGACAATTTTGGTACCTTAGCCAACAAGACTCCGACATAGGAAGAATGGCCAAAAAATTATGGGAAACCTTTGTGATGAAGTTGGAGGGATATTTTGATCCTAAGACAGCCCAAAGCACCGATGATGACGAAACTACCCTCAATGAGGAGGTTCAAGGGGGCAAAACCAACAAAACTTCCCTAATAGCTGAGCCCTTTAAGTTTCTAGCGAGTAGCCTGAAGAAATCTGACCTTTTTAATGATTTTCTAACATCCTTTAAAGAAGCGCTACTTCAAAAAGAAAAACTCATTGACGAAGCAAAAGATAAGCTTAGACAAGCCATTTTTCACCACACTATCGTTGAAGACAAGTCAATCATTTTACAAATGGGTGGGCTTTCCTTGGAGCGTCTTAATACCCTAAAAGATTTGGAATATAAAGTTGTAATACCTTTCGACAAGTATAAACACCAATACTCTAATGTCACTGGCGAGTATCAAAGCTTAGATAACTTTAATATAGACGAACTTTCCCAAAAAGAGATTATTAAGATAGAAAGGATCGAAACTGAAAGGTTAAGACTCCGGGTCCATTATATTTTGAAAGCTTTACAGGACGACTTGCAAGGGATATACAGTCCAAATTATAAGGGGGTCATAAAGGATCCCGATTTTTCCAATCTTTGCCAGTTCATCGTTATAGAAAAACTTAACACTTTAATGCATTCTGAAAAAAATGCTAGGGGACTTAACAACATTGTATCTAAATTTTGGCACAATGAATTCAGAAAACACCTCATATCCAGTTGCCAGTATCATGGTATTGAGGTATATGAAGTAGATACAGCATTCACATCTATCCTTGATTCAAATGTTAGAACACCTTGAATATGAGTAAATGAAATTTCAACTAAAAAATTTATGAGTTTGCCTTGGATACAAAAGAAAGTCTTAGGAACTAAGACGCGCGCTTTAAAAAAGGAACTTTTACCTGAGGAAAAATATTTAGTAGCAAATTACGATAAACTCAAAGGTCTTTCAGAAAGTAAACTTGAATAGTCACCAAACGTATTTATTATATCCAATGGCGGCAAATCATTTGTCAGTCCATCCTCCCATGGGCTTATGAAGGCCGATATGAATGCAGCGGTTAACATAGCGGTAAAAGCACTAATAGACCCGGATTTTACTGGGGCGCGCATTTTGATTCTAACTGACAAAACAGTTATTCCCGACCCCAAAAGCTACAAAGGTTCCTCAATTATAGAATGCGGTGAAGATCATAAACTAATCTGCGATCTGGAGAAGAAGCTAACCCTAAAGTCAAAAAAGAAAAAATTTATTTGCTCCGAGTTCCATCATCAGCCGCTATAAGCTCAAAATCCCACTGAATGAGAACGTGGAACTTTTATTCATTGATGCAAAAAACCTCGATAAAGAGACTTATGGAGCTCAATTCTCTAGATAATTGGACGGGAAATGACCTATAAAAACACCGTACTTGCTGGTCTGCCGGGAAAGATATAATTGTCCAGGAAAATATTAAACATTTTAGTAAGGTATTTTACGGATTATTCCGTTGAAATTGGTCTTAACCCTTAATCCATCTCTTTCGTAGGCGTTTAAAACCCCTAGACAATACGGACTAAACATCTCTAATCTAGAGGTAAAGAGCAGTAAAAACACTTCTTATTCGAAAAATAACAAAGAAATCAACGCGGGGTGCCAGTCTGTCGCAAGACAGATAGGCACGATCCTACCCATATTAAGGATAAGAACAGAGATATTAGTTTCAAAGCTCTTTACTATCAAACGACTCCTCTAAATGTCCTTGTGAACTGATACGAATAAACATTGTTTTTAGATATTACTAGTTTTAATTAATCTACTTTGCTCTATTATATTCTTATTATATATATTATTTATATTTTAAAATTCTAAAATTTTCAATAATAAAATATCTTGTCTAAAGTTTAGACATGGTATGGGGGGCAAAGCTCTTTTATAAATTTGTGCCCTAAGACGAGCTGGAGGTATGACAAGAGGGCAGGGTTTTTTAGCATCCAAGGTCCTTAGACAATAAGTTCCGGCTGAAACATGCCCTTTACAAAGGCTGGGAGATTATGTAGAATGAATCTCAGTTTCAATAAGCCTGCCTCTTTTTTCCCCGATTCAAATTAGTCATGAGGGTAGAACTTTTTTTACCCTTTAAAATGCTGTTTGCTTTTGGCCCTATTCAGGCGTAAAATTCCTCTAGGAATGGTTTTTATGTTTTTTACCCTCAGAAGGCTTTTGAGGCTTGGGTCTTTTTCGTTTTGCTTTTAAAGTTTTAATCTCTTGCCAATTTTGCCTCATTGTAAATTTAGGGCCGAGGCAAGTTTTAAGTCATTTTTTTTTAATCCTCTGGGGCTAAGTTATGGGAATTTGTCAAAATTTCCTTTGTTTTTCTAGCCTTTTCAGCATAAAGTGAAATACCCTTATAGCTTTAGGTTCCAGAGCGTAACATTAAATCAATAAACTTTACATATTCTAATAATTATATTCTGCCGAAACTCTTGGCAGTGTCTGATAGGGATGTTATTTAGTTTACGGAAACTCTATGGAAAACAGCCAAAATGTAAAACCCCAAGACGGTCTACCCTTTCCCTTCCAAACCTTAAGCGATACCAAAAGGTTTTTTGCTCGGAAGACTACGGATCCTCTGTCTGGTGCCTTTAGTGAGAAGTTTGTTATACACGCTGGTCAAAGTGGTTCCATTGTCAAAGATTTAACTTTGGATCTTTTTAGCTCTCTTTTGAGTGGAGACCAAAAACCTTTAGGCTTGTATATCCACATCCCCTTCTGTATGAATCATTGCCTTTATTGCGGCTTTGCCGGTCAGTTTCCCAAGGCGGATCTAATTAACCATTACGCCGACGCCTTAATTTCAGAACTTATTTACCTTTCCAGTAGTAAAGTAGCTAAAGGCCCGGTACGCACAGTGTACTTAGGGGGAGGCACCCCCAGTTGCCTTGACCCAGAAAAGTTAAAAGAGCTTATAGCTACAATCAAGAATGGCTTTCATCTTGCCAATGATTGTGAGCTCACTTTGGAAGGGGCTATTCATGATTTTACCCCGGAGAGGATAGACGGCTTTTTAGAGGCAGGTTTTAACCGTTTTTCTCTAGGGATCCAGACTTTTGACACGGGTATCAGAAAAAGTTTAGGGCGTCGCTCTAAGAGTGCGGAGGCCATTGGTCGCCTGGAAGACCTAGTTTCTAGATCCATGGCTGCAGTTATCATAGATCTTATCTATGGCCTTCCTGGGCAGAGCTGCTCTATATTCTTAAGGGATCTTGATATAGCCTGTGGCATAGGGATAGACGGATTGGATACTTACCAGCTGAATGTCTTTTCCAAGGGAGAGCTCATAAAGGCAGTGGAGAGCGGTAAGATAGAAGCCCCGGCGCCTTTGGCGGCCCAAGGGCGCTACTATGCCCTAGGCTACGACTATCTTTTAGCTAAACACTGGAAGCCCTTGTCTTTAAGTCATTACTCCCGCACCAGCCGAGAGCGCAATATTTACAACCCCTGGGCTAAGAGCCGCCAAAACTGTCTGGGTGTGGGTGCTGGAGCAGGTGGCTTTTTAGCTGGGCACGCCTATTTTAAGCTCCCACAAGTTGAAAAATACCTCAAAAGTGCAGTTCAAGGAGAATTTGCTCCAGATTTCATAACCCGTCCCCCTAAGACAGAGGAGCTGGCATCTTATATTGTGGCCCAGACAGAGGAGGGCTATTTAGATTTTGCAGATCTTTCCAAACGCTTTGGGGTGGACCAGTCAATCTTCACACCTTTCTTTGACAACTGGAAAGAGGCAGGACTTGTGGAGATTTACGATGGCTGGCTCCTTTTTACTGTAGCCGGGCGTTTCTGGGGAGTGAATCTCTCTCAGGCTGTTGTTGAGTTGGCTGCCAATGCCTTTTTTGAGGCAAAAGGTGAGTAAGGCCCGAGAGTTTATCATGCCTTTTAGGGGGATGGGAAGGTATTTCTGCGGCCTATGGCAATGACTTCTAGGAAAGGAGTGTCCATAAGGTCTTTCTGGGACGGGAAGGGTTTATTTGAGACTCACGAGCTCGTAACCATAGGTCTTTTTGCCGCCGGTGCCAAGGCCAGTGCCCTTGTGATTGCCCTGGTGGGCGGTGGCATGAACCCCCTTACAATGATCCTAAAAAGCGCAGTGTACTCCGCCTTGCTGGTAGTACTTTTAGCCAAGGTACCTAAGACAGGTACCCTTACCTTGGCTAACCTGGTGGGAGCGCTCCTGGCATTTTTCCTCATGGGTCAATCCATGTTAGCTATCCCTGCCTTGGTTATAGGCACCCTCTTGGTGGAGCTTTTTATTAAAGCCATTGGGGGCCTCGAAAGGCATCCAGGCTATGCCATCTTAACCGTAGCTTTAAGTGAGTTTGTCATAAGGTTTATTAACCTGGGGGTTAGCTACCTCATGGTCCGTGAACAACCGCAACTTTTGGTAATGGTCGTGGTTGTGGTGGCCTTTAGCTACTTGGGCATCATCGTGGGTCTAGTGGGTGGCTATTTCATGACCCGGGAGCTGAGGCATGCAGGACTTCTCCAGTAAACTCTCCAACTCTTCAAGAGGGCTTGTGGAGCTTAGCTGTGAGACTAGATTGCTCCTTACCCTTTTTGCCTCCATTTTTTCCCTCATCTTTTCCGATGTCTATTCCTTGGCCATCCTCCTCTTTGCCTCTGCAGTCTACCTGGTGTTGGAGACCAGATTAAAGACCATAGTCATAGTTTATATCATCTTCGCCTTTATGGCAGGGATTGCCATGCTGTGCGCCCACCTTTTGGGCTATGTCTTAAGCGGCATGAGGTCCCAGTCCCCCATACAGGCGCTTTTACCCATGATGCGCCTTATGATATCTGTCAACACCATAATCCCTCTGGCCATAAACGCCCGCCTTTCAGGTATGGTGAACTCGCTTAACCGTTTGAAGCTGCCAGGGATCATAAAGCTACCACTTCTTATAACTATCCGCTTTATTCCAACTTTCTTAAACGATCTAAGGCAATTGCGGGTAGCTATCCGTGTCCGCTTCAGGGGCAGGGGAGGTTTCTTTTTTTGGGTTATTAGACCATTTTTGTGGTGGCGGGTATTTTTTATGCCGCTGGTGGTTCGCCTCATTAGATCGGCTGATGAACTGGCCATGGCAGCGGAACTCAAGGGGCTTTCTTCTGATACTGACTTTGGCCGTGAGAAGCTCGTCTTTAGCAAGGCAGACAGGCTAGTTATTCTTTTAGCCCTCTATTCCATCATGGCTGCCTTTCTGGCGAGGGATTTTTATGCTTAAGGTTAAAGGGATTACCTTTGCCCATGCCCATAGCCAAAAGAAGGCCTTAGAGGATGTGACCTTTATGCTATTAGAAGGGCAGGGGCTTCTATTGACAGGGGCTTCTGGGAGCGGCAAATCAACACTCCTATCCATCCTAGCAGGACTTTACCCCCGCTTTTTACACGGTGAGCTTACCGGCGAATTTACACTGGATGGGGTTGGCCAAGATGATGTAGCAGTCTGGTCTTCAAGGGTAGGCTTCATGACCCAGAATCCAGAGATACAATTCATCGCAGGCAATGTTGAAGATGAGCTCTATCTCACCTTGAGGTGCAGAGAGATCTCCGGACAAAAGGCTAAGGTATTGGTTGAAGATAGGCTGAAGGTCTTTGGCCTGGAAGCCATTAGAGAAAATTCTGTCTTTCAGCTCTCAGAGGGGCAGAAGCAGAAAGTGGTCCTAGCCTCCCTTACGGCCTTAAAGCCCAGGGTGCTCCTTTTAGATGAGCCCTCGGCCAATTTAGATCCCGTCTCTTTAGAAGAGTTGGGAAGGATTTTAAAGGTCTTAGTAAGTGAAGGGGTATCCCTTCTTATAGCGGACCATCGCTTAGCCTGGCTTAGAGACATTACAAAGCAAATTTTAGTCTTAGATGGGGGTAAGATTAGCTTTGTTGGCGACTTTGAGTCCATAAAAGGTAAAGAAAGACGAAAGGAATTGGGCTTAAGGGAAATAGAAAAACCGGTCCTTAAAGACTTAGAACGGATAGAAGTTGGTAAGGCCCTGCCTTATGACCCAAAAAACCTAGAAGGGCCCTTAAAAGAGAACTCATCTATTATAGTTGAGAATATTAGCTTCAGCTATCCTGGGGGACCTGCCATCCTGGAAGATATCTCTTTAAGCCTGCCAAGCGGGAAAGTTACTGCCCTAATAGGACCCAGCGGCCGCGGTAAGACTACCTTGGCCAAGATACTTTGCGGACTTGAAAAGCCCTTGCATGGACAGGTACTTTTTGCTGGGGAGCCTTTCCCAGCAGATGAAAGCCAGGTTGTGCTCCAGAACACGGATCATCAGCTCTACATGTCTACAGTCTTAGGAGAAATGCTCTTGGCCCTTGGAGGGAAGAAAACTGCTCAGGCTTGTAAGGCTATGGGGATTTTAGAGCTCTTTAATCTTCATCATTTGGCTCAAAGGCATCCCCAGTCCCTTTCAGGAGGGGAAAAGCAGCGCCTGGTGGTGGCCGTGGGGCTGGCACGGCCAACGAGGCTTTTGGTCTTAGATGAACCCACCTCGGGGCTAGATGGGCATAACCTTACGCTCATGGCCGAGGAGATTAAGAAAACTGCCAGTAGCGGCCCATCAGTTGTTATTATCACCCACGATTTGGAACTTATTAACCTTTCTAGTGAATACCTCGTGGAACTTGGATAGGCTGCAATAATTGGAGATAATTTTTTTACAAAAGGAAAAAAACTATTGACAATGGTATTTTTCTATAATTGTTCGCCGTAGTTTAGACTTAGGAAGAAGTAGCCAACATGTTAGCTGGCAACAGAAGCGACAATTTTTAGCCAAATTTAGCTATTTTGGGGCGGTTAGGCTTGCAAATCTAAATTGGTGTGCTATATAATTGAAAGAGCATTCATTCCAAATCATTTACATTTTTGTGTAAAATTTTTTGCTAATAACTCTAAAAAGCCTTTAATATTTTAGTCTTATTAAGCTTACACCTTTGAGCATTAATTTCAGAGGCTAAAATGATTAATATCTAACTCGCCCTATGCGAACCAGGCTAAAAATGAGGAAAAAATGAAATCATTAGTAGTTTACTCGTCTCTCACAGGTAATACCCGTAAAATCGCCGAAGCTATTGTGAAAGGATTGCCGGAAAGCTATGTCTTGGCCCCAGTTGAAGAAGCCCCGGCACCCCAGGGTTATGACGTGGTCTTTATGGGCTTTTGGGTGGATAAGGGTAAGGCTGATGCCAAGACCTTGGATTACGTTGACAAATTAAAAGGTGTTAAGACGGCATTCTTTTTCACTTTGGGGGATTACCCCAATTCCAACCACGCCGATAGAGTCCACCACTCCACTGTGGTGCTTTTGGAAGATATCGGCAGCACGGTGTTGGGTGGATTCCGTTCCCAAGGCAAGGTGGACCCAGAGTTGATTGAAAAGATGAAACAAATGCTCCCTCCGGATAACCCACATGCCCAAATGACCCCAGAGCGCAAGGCCAGGCTGGAAGAGGCGGCAAAGCATCCCAATGAGGAGGATTTTGTCAAAGCGGAGGCCTTTGCTAAGGAGATAGTGGCCAAAGTCCAGGGCTAACAAAGGGAACTTATTAGTAAAAAAGGAATTATCGCATGCGGGCTATGACTGAAAACGAGATAGATAAGTTGGTGTCCGACTCCAACTGGGCCACCATTATTACAGTAAACCCCGATGGCAGTCCTTATGCCATTGAGGCTACGCCCTTTGACCTTGAAGGGGAAGTCTGTTTTATGATTAATCCCAATGGGACCACCAAGAAAAATATTGAAAACTCCAAGGCCGTGCTTTTGAAATACACCCTAGCGGGAAAGGATCTAACTGTCTGGGCAGGGGTATCTCTTATGGGGACTGGGGGTTTTGTCCACGATCCAGAGCGCATCTCCAAGGGCTGGGACCGCCTGGGGAAGGTTATGGGGGCAGACTATTCAGAGGTATCTTTAAAATTTGTGAAAAATCCCGAGCGCTCACCCCTTTTTGCTGTCAAGGTCCGAGAAAAAACCGGTCGTTGTAGCGCAAAGGCTGGCGAGGCCTTTGAATATTAAAGCTAAAAAATAACTAGGGGTAGCATCTAGCTTAAGTTAAAAATGTTTTGAGCCCTGGCAACAGGCAGAAGATTTAACTAAATATCCTATAAAAAATATATAATAATAGTAGTTTATTGGTAACAGTACCTCTTCTGTGCTGATATTTTTAAGATTTGATAATAGATATAGTTAATTGTTTAAATCTTAATATAAATAATAGTTTTTAATATTATAAGATGCTAATATTATTATAACAACAAAATTTCTGTATTGTTGCCCCAGAGGCCTATGATTAGCGCCTCAAAAAAAAGAAAATTTTACTTTCTACATACAAAAAAATGTAGCAAAATTGAAAGCTAAAAAAATGGCCGCAGATTTTTAGCTAACAAATTTTTTTTGAATTTTTTAAGCGAGGGTTTATTACATTTTGCCCTAGGGGGGCTAGATCTTAGGGCAAACTAAGTTTGGCCCTGGTATTCTTTTCTGAAAGAATTGCTTTGCTTGATAATTATAATATTAAAGTAGTATAATATATATTTAAAGTATATTTATGACTTAATTAGGCATAAATATATTTGATAGTTATTTTTATAACTATAAACTTATATAATAATCTTGCTCCAGTCCTTGAGCATAAGGGTTCAAAATCTTTCTGTGGTAAAAAAAAGAAATGCTTAGCTCAAGCTAAGTATCAGTATTTTATAAAAATATTTTACTTTTGACTTTATGCTAGAAAAAAAATTAGTATCTGCACCATTTCATGAGAAATACTCTTTACTGCAATTGTCCCCAAATACCTAAGGCCTAATAATCCAGCCCAAATCATCATTAGCACCCGATAAAATTACCATAAGTTGTGTATATAATTTTTCCTATCCTACTAATTTTTAATATTTTTGGATATTAAAGTGAGGCAAAAAATCTACAAATATTCGCTAAAACATACCAACTTAAGTATTTTGCTCAGATAAAATTCCTTGCCTGAAACTATATATATATTCCATGGCACTTATTTTAGAGCCTTTTTTTTATACTAATGAATTTTTTCTTTGTTAGAGGTTCACTTAAAAGATAGGGGAAAAAACATCTACCTTTTTCTTTAGAGGCTGTGGAAAACCTAGGTAAAGGGCAAGATGGGGCCTAATTTTGTAATTAATTTCACCCTAAAAGGCGTTAATTGAGTTTTAAAACCTCTTTTCAAAAGAGATTCAAGCATGGAGAGATCTGGCCTAATTTGCGGGAGTCTTTGAGGCTCAAAAAAAGAAAAAAGCCTTGAAAAGTTACTAAATTTTTGGTTAAAATAAATAAAATTATTCTAATAGAGGTTAATATTAAATAGAAATTAGGTAATATGTTGTAGGCTTTATGGGAACTTTATGCACCTAAAGCTTTTCTTCAAAGTATTTTTCTGCGCTTTGGTGGCTTAAAATTTTTTTAAACTAGATAAATTTTTTTATTTTTTTTCTTGCATAACCCAAAATTTTTGCTATAATAATTACAAGTAAAATTAATTTTTTACTCGTTGGCTTCTTTTTATTACTTTTTTAGACATTTGCCCTTTGTTGATGTTAGATTCTGACTATAAATGGAGGCAATTTCCTGGAAAAGCCCCCTTTAGTAGCTTTTTTTCACGGATTTTCTTGAGTTATTTATCGACTTTTACCCATCGCCTTCTTTAATTTGAAGAAATTTCCTCAATAAGGTGCATAATACCACCTTAAGAACCCATGCATCTGCACTTTGCCTATTTTTTTGGAGAAGAGGATTCTTTCTGGCATTACAAGTACTTATGCCCTGTGATGAGTCTATTTCTGCGGTAAAGGATGATTTATACCCTCTTACCATAGGTCCCATAATGTAAAAGTAGATTTAAAATAGTCGCCTCAATTGTCGACCTTATCACTTCAACCAAAAATGTCCGATTTATAGCTTTTCTGTTACGGATAATTGGAAGACCCTTTCAAATTGAAATCTTTGGTCTTCAGGAAAAGAAAAATAACGTCGATATGCTATGGTCCATTAAAATTTGCCTTTTTGGGCTGCCTTCACAAGTTATTCTCGTAAAGGCATACAAAAGCTTTTGAAAGGACCATCTAATCTCACGGACTCAACACAAGGGGCGCTCTTGTATTATGTGAGAGTTTTTTTATCTTTTTCTATTGTAATTTTGTGAAAATAGCCTCTAAGCTCACACCACGCTTTAGTTTGTTAGGTATTTTTTTATGGCTAAGGGTATGTTCCCTTACAATTCAGTGGCCAAGCGTAGGGCTCGGGCCGCGGAAATGTTACCTGAGCTTTCCCATAGCTCTCCGGTCAACCCAGTTCATTTGGGGGGCGCACCTATTGCCAAGGGTTTTTGGAAAATGGCTTGGTGTACCCATTTAGCCGCCCTCATAAAGGCCGTGATATTATTAGCCAAAGGGCCTAATCTTGTCCGCAACAACGCCATATTGGATTTAGAGCTCAAGAAAAATATCGAGAGTGCCAAGGTTTTGAGTCAAGAGCGCTACAAAGTAAAGCTTGAATTTGTTCCTCTTTTCCAACAAGAATTGAATAAAATTCTGGAAGGTTCTTCTGGCCAAATACACTCGCCTACGGAACTCTTATATGGCAATTTTTCTAGTAAGCTTAGAGATGGCCTATTTAATTCTTCCTATCCCATTTTGCCACAGGAGGAGGATATAGTTTCCTCTTGTACCTATGGCCGTAATATAGATTTTTGTCCCCGCGTCGCTACCATTTATGCAATAGCCAATCACATTTTTCAACTGAAGAGGGCTTGTAGCAGATGAGATAGTGCGCTATAATGAATAGTGAAGTAAGAGAAGATGATCTGGGACGTAATTTGTCGGCCAATAAGGGTGCCTTAAATGCACCCAAAAAGTTTAACCCCGGAAAGTCTTTATTCTCCCTACTTGACCTAAGGGGATTTTGGATCCAAAGTCACAATTGAACCCATATCTTTAGGGAGACCTTTCCAGCCGGAGAGAAATCACAACTTCACCAGGGAGAATGTTCAAATGAACCTGTCTCCCCTGAATTATTTAACTTAAGCTTTAACCAGCTCTTTACACGTAACACCAATGCCAGAATCAACACTAACCCCAACTGACAAGTCCATTTCTCCTAAAACAATTACCGAAAGCCCTGTGCCTCAACCAAATGTTAATTTGGAGACCTTACCCTTTGAGAGCTCTCCAGCTGTCATAGTGAGGAGGCGCAATGGACAGGAGTCCCGTTTGCTGCTTCGGGAGAACACTGAACCCTCTAGCGATACCCCCGCCCCACAGGAGGAATCTCTTTTAACAGATGACTTTACCCCGCCTAGAAAGAAAAGGCTCCCCAGGCTCTTTTCCCACAGGCGCAAGAGGGCAAGTTGGGTAACCGTGAATTTGGATGATGATGGGTCTCATTCGGACTCTGACCAAAGTGACTTCTTAAAACCCAGGGTTCAAAGCTCCAAAAGAGCCAGGGGACCCAAGCCTGTTACTATCTCTTTGCTGCAGGATTCTGAACTAGTGTCCCAAGGCTCCCAATCTCTTTTTGATGAGTCTTTTCCCTCTATGGAAGAGCCAGAAGGCCTGGTAGAGAAGACCCCCCCCAAACGGCGTGGCGGCAGACCTAAGAAAAATCCTCTAGATGACTTGCAAAAAACCTCCAGAGAATTAGAGCTTCAGAATCGGAAGCGGGCTGAGCGTCTGAAACTTGCCATCAGCTATATCCAGAATTCCAAAGAGAAAATGGTTAGGAAGGATTTGCGTAACAGTGCTTTGGCCTTAAAAGAGGCTGCTCTTAACATCTCACAAAAAAAGAGGCCTTTTTTGCATACCAAGAAAGAGCCAATTGTGAAAAAGGGCTCAAAAATAAAAAGGGCGTCCACTAATAAAAGGTACCCCTTTCCGGAAATTGACTTTGACCACATAACTGGTAAGTCAATAAAGGCGCTTCGTTTGTACACAGGCATGACCTTAGATGAATTTTGCGATGAGTTAAATGTCAAAAAGCCTACGGTCTTCCGCTGGGAGAACACCAGGGGCCCAGTGTTCCTTTACACCCCCAGCCTGAAAGCCCTAAAGAAATTCTATAGGGCACTGCTGCGCAAGTATCAAAGATAGCCGTCTTTGTCCAGTTTCCTAGCGGGAAACCCAACTTAGGCAAGATTTTTCCCTTTTCGGATGTTCTACCAGAATGTATCTTTTTTAGAAAAAATACTTTAATGTGGAAAAATCCCCCTTGGGTTTTACCTCGTATCTCTGTTCCTAAGATTGGTGTAGTACTGTTAAATATACAATATATTGTATTATTTATACAGCTTCAGACCCTTATTTTCTCCAATGCTTCTTACTTTGGGTTTTAGCAGAAACTATCATCTTGTGCCTTAAATAAAGGGGGCCATTTATCCTACGGTAAATGGCCCCCTTTTAGATCCGCAATGAGATCTTATATTATTTCAATAAGGTAGGTGTGAGGGGAGCAGGAGGCAGCTCTAAGATGATGTCGCGTCTGAAGCGCTTCATGCTAAGTAAGAACCAAATAAGGGAGGCAAGTGCCACTACAATGCCTATGGTAGCGGAGATACCAAAGGGCAGGCCAAAGCCCAATTCTTGCTCCACACAGATGTAGGCTATGACTGTAGCAGTCATAAAGGTAGCAGGCAAGGTCACTAGCCAATGGTTGGTTCCCCGTTTCACCACATAGGCGGCTGCAGCCCAAAGGACTATTGTAGCCAAGGTCTGGTTGGACCAGCCAAAATAGTTCCATATAGTGGCAAAGTCTATCTGGGAAAGGATAATACCTATCGCAAAAAGTGGTAGGGCGATAATTAGGCGGGATTTTATGTGTTTCTGATTGAGCTTAGTCACATCTGAAACAAGGAGCCTTGCCGCCCTAAAGGAGGTATCTCCTGAGGTGATGGGAAGAACCACTACGCCTAAGATGGCCAGAATTCCTCCAAAGGTGCCCAAAAGTCCCAAGGAAACCTGGCTCACTACGTTGGCTGGTCCACCTTTCAAAGTGGTGACTGCCAAAAGTGAATCCGGGGAATCGTAATAGGTCATAGCAGCTGTGGCCCATACCAAGGCAATTACGCTTTCGGCTATCATGGCCCCATAAAAGACCTTCCTGCCCATCTTTTCGTTTACTAGGCAGCGGGACATAAGTGGGGACTGGGTGGCATGAAATCCAGACAAGGCCCCACAGGCTATAGTAATGAACATAAGAGGCCAGAGAGGAAGATGTTTTGGATGGAGGTTGGCAAAGATTCCTTGGGCACTAATTTCTGGCCAATTGTAGAAGACTTTCCCTTGATAGATGAGACCAACAGAGACGCCAACAGCCATTATGATGAGGATTGCTGCAAATAAAGGATAAAGGCGGGCTATGATGATATCAATGGGAAGCAGGGTGGCAAGGAGATAATAGATAAAGATAATGATTAGCCAAAAATTGAAGTTAGCCCAGGCGGGTGTGAGATTGGCTAGGAGTCCTGCCGGGGCTGTAACGAAGACAACCCCCACTAAGATGAGTAAAACAAGGGAAAAAACCCTCATAAACTGCTTAAAGGCGTTTCCTAGGGTAAAACCTATGACATCCGGGATGGATTGGCCACTATAGCGCAGGCTCATCATGCCGGAAAAATAGTCGTGGACCCCGCCGGCTACCAAAGATCCTATGACTATCCAGAAGAGAGCCATAGGCCCATAGAGCGCCCCTAGGATGGGCCCGAACACAGGGCCAACGCCGGCGATGTTTAAAAGCTGAATGAGAAAGACCTTCCATGTGGGAAGTTTGATGTAGTCCACTCCGTCAGTCATGGTGACGGCTGGGGTTGGCCTATCATAATTCGGGACAAATATCTTTTCAATTATTTTAGAATAGATTAGATATCCCACAAGGAGAGTTGCTAAGGCAATAAAAAAGTATATAACTGGCGGCATTGGGGAAACTCCTAAAATTATCTACCTTCCTTCCTAAAGTATTTGGAGCTTTAAGGAATTATCCGATAGAGAGGTAAAGGAGGCAGTTTTTTAAAAACCAAAGGCTCAAAAAACACAATACAAACCGAAATGTAAGCTTTTTTGGGGTTTTTTAACTAAGCACTGTCCGTATATGGAAGCGTTTCGCAAGTTAATATAAATATACTTTTTAAGCCCTCGATAATCAAGAAAGATTTTTTTAAACATCAAAATTTTAGCAATAAAAAGATAAAAATTATCTTTGTAGGCTAATTTCTTAGTTTTTTAAGATGAAAGATTGTTTCTAAAGATGAAATGGCCAAAAAGTAAGTAGTTTCTAGCTATTTGGCATAGGAAAACTATGGCCCTTTGTTTATGGTCTTTTTCGCTTCTTTTAGCTTTAAACTAAGACAATTTTTATCACATAAATGTAATAAAAATTTTAAATTCTTTTTCGTTCTGTGAAAGCTCTCTTCGTGGCATGGATTATCTTTAGGATTATCCCTAAGCTAGCAATTAACCCCTACTTTTAGTGGCTCTAATGCTTTGAAGACATATTTCTTTAAGAGAGATTTAAGCCTTTAACATAATACATGGTGGGAAGTTTTGGCGCCAGGACCTAAACATTTAGTTTTGGACAGTTGGGGACCCTAGACTAGAGAGGGGCTTTTATAAGCTAAGGCAAAGAGTAGCTACAAGCTAGAGGAGGCAAAAAAATCTTGCAATGTTCAGTAAGTTTTGGCATATTAAACGTTTCTAGACAAGGAAGGATTTAACTAACTTTAATTTGCCTTGGCGACAGAATTTCCCGCTTAACGCAAATCATATCTTTTCCAAAATTTCTCGAAATCGTTAATAATTTAATAAATTTTATATTTATTATGTATTAATATATCCATTTATGATATTTAGTGAGGTTTTTATGATCATTTTAGTGATAAACGCAGGTTCATCGTCTCTTAAGTTTACCCTCTACGATATGGATGACAACAAGAAAGTCCTAGCCAATGGGCTCATTGAACGCATCGGTATTGAGGGTACTAGCATGAAGTACTCCAACTTCAAGGGCGAGAAGTTCCAAGATAAAGTGGACGTGAAAAACGCCAGGGAAGGTACCAAACTCGCCACGGATTTCCTGGTGGATAGCAAGTACGGCGTGCTTTCCTCGCTGGAGGCGATAAACGGCATTGGCCATAGGATTGTCCACGGCATGGAGAAGATAAGCGAACCCATCCGGGTGACCGAGAAAGTTAAAGAGGTCCTGAAAGAGGGCGCCCTTTTGGCGCCTCTCCATAACCCCCACAACTTGGTGGGTATCGAGGCTTGCGAGGCGGTTTTGCCTGGAGTCCCCAACGTGGGCGTCTTCGACACGGCTTTCCACTCCACCATGCCCCCCAGGGCCTATCTCTACGGCCTGCCTTATTCCCTGTATACCGAGGATCATATCCGTCGCTACGGCTTTCACGGTACGAGCCACCACTATGTATCCAAGATTGCAGCCCAGATAGATGGAAGGCCGGCTTCCAGCCTGCGTATCATCACCTGCCATTTGGGCAACGGCGCTTCAATAACCGCCATCAAGGGCGGCAAATCCCAGGACACCTCCATGGGCCTCACCCCCTTAGAAGGCGTCATCATGGGTACCCGTTCCGGAGACTTGGATCCCGCCATAGTCATACATGTCATGGAGATTAAGAACAAGACCCCGAAAGAGATGGATAACCTATTAAACAAGCAAAGTGGAGTCTTAGGCTTGAGCGGCATCGGCTCATCTGATCTGCGCGACATAGAAGAGGCAGCCAACAAGGGTAACCAGCAGTGTGCCCAGGCCTTAGATATCTACGCTTACAGGATCAAGAAATACATTGGAGCCTACCTTGCGGCTTTGGGCGGCCTGGACATCCTGGTCTTCACCGCTGGTGCCGGCGAAAACTCTTCCACCTTAAGGGCATCGGTATTAAGCGGCCTTGATGGCTTGGGTTTCAAGTTGGATACGGAAAAGAACGATGTCAGGTCCTCCGAACCCAGGGTTATCAGTACTCCGGATAGCCTCTATAAGATCATGGTGATCCCCACCAACGAGGAGCTTGCCATAGCCGAGTCCACGGAGCAGGTCTTAAAGTCCAGCTAAGGATTTTAAATGTACCCTCAAAGCTGGCATTAGCTGCCTTTGAGGGTACATTTAACTAATGGCACGATTTGGCATAAGGTCTATTGTTTTTAAGGGCACAATTCATAGAGGTTTTTTAAAAGACATAAGGATTCAATATAGAGAGCCATGAAATAAAAAAACTCCTAAAAGTCCTAGTGTCTAGGCTTAAAATTAATAACGGGGTTATTTGTAGCCCTTTATTTAGTTGACTTATTGTTTAGATTTAAGCCTTGGATGTTTTTTTCTGGACATTTGCAATATTATTTTTTAATAATACAAGAGGTTTTAGTTTTATCTTCGATTATTTTCAAATGGTAGCCATCATGCATAAAAAAAATCTAGCACCTCTATTTCTCCTTTTTATTTTTCCCCTTTTTATAGCTTTTGGTTGTGGGTCTGAAAAGAACCCTATTTTAGGTAAATGGGAAGTGGAACTTGAGACTGGTTCAGCTAGCGTCAACACAGTTTTGTCAGTTGCGACTTACTTCAAACAGCCTTATTTAGAGTTCACGGAAACTTCGGTAATCTATCAATTGGGTTCTATGTCAGGTGACAAAGCAATAACTTATCGTCACGATAAAAATGATTGGTATTTCTGCACCGATGACGGGAAGCTTTGCGAATTGTTTTTCTTCACAGATACTAATAAAAACAGGGTCGAGATTACCTTCATTGGCATAAAGATGATCCTTACAAGGGTGCCTACTACCACCAGCGATGGATAATCTCAAAAAACTTAACAAACACCAATACTTATCTAATATTAAAAATTCATATAAATGGCATCTTAAGGCGATAACCTAAAAAAATTGAGCTTATTTAAGCTGCTCGCAGGGTTATTAGCCCAAAAATCATAGGATCAAAAAGCCTACACCATTTTTTAGCCTTTTATAACAATAATCTTCTTTAACTTTAAAGTGGGAAAACTGTTAGTTCTTAGTGGAACTTAAGATTTAAGATCTCCTTAGAGAGGCGAAATTCTTCCATGGGCCTTCCCCTGTCGTGGAAAAGGAAGAGTTTTTCCCAGATATAGCGGGCTCTGGCAACAAAGATAGCGGCCATCTTCTCTTCCATGATGAAACGGGTGGAAGTGAAAAAGGAACGGGCCAGGCCAAAGGCTAGCCTTGCCTCAAAGGTGTGGTCCTCCAATTGGTGGGAAAACTTTCTGGCAAAATCGTGGACCATATTGGCGGCATATATGAGCCTCCGGCGCACTTTGGGGTCTAAGATGGGGAGACGTAAAATGGAGACCAAGAGGACAGAGACATCCTGGACGTAGTCGTTTTCCCGGCTGCGATAGAGATCTACCATGTAGATCTCTTTAGTTTGAGGGTTGTAGAGGATATTGCTTAAATTGAGGTCTCCGTGGATGAGCATGCTGTAGTTTGATGGGACTTTAGCCTCTACTTCCTTTAAGGCGCCAAGCAACCTGGGAAAGGGCTCTATTTCCATGGGCCCTATTGAACCGTAGAATTTAATGAGCTGGGGGTAAATGGTTTGGGCTTCTGAAAATCTATTTTCCGCCTGGCGGACAAATTCAGCTGAGGAATTTTTGGTTTTTTTAGTCTCCTTCCAGATATCACCCATGGTCTGTACAGCAATGGCTAGGCCATTGAAGGCTTCATCTGGGGCGTTTTCCAAGAAGAGGGCCTGAAGGTTACGCGAGGGGATATACTCCAGCATGAGGGCTGCTTCGCTTCCGGCTCTGGCAGGGATGAAGGCCTTTACCTCCGGAGTAAGGCCTGGGCGCAGGCTTGTCCAGAGCTGGAGATTTTCCTTTTCGCAGGTAAGCTTGAAAGCCGGTCCGTGCTTAAAGAGCACCGTTTCAGCGGGACTTTCTGTTGTCAGATCCTTTTGAGCGCTACCTACCACCCCGATGCGGCAGCCGGAACGACCTCCCCAGATGGATTTGAAGCCCATCCTTCCGAGCTCTAAATGTTGACCTGTGGCCTTAAGTCCAGCTCCCACGGCTTTATACTGTTCCAGCTTAATCTTTTCCCCCATGATCACGTAGATTATTTTTTCCCCAATCTCCAAGATCATGTCCCCTACCCGCTCTAGGTAATGGATTATCATAAGGCTAGTGACTAAATCGCCGGTATTACCAGTGCCTTCTTTAAGATAGGCGTTTATCTTGGCAAATCTATCGGAATAGTAAGCGTCCAGCCTTTCTTCCACGTGGCCTAGGCGGATTGCCATAGAGACGTCTCGCCGTTCCATGGCGGGATAGATCTTCCCAAGGCCATTTAAGATTTCACTGAAAAATTCTTCCAGCTTAAACCTCTGGAGAAAGTCTTTGTCTGTCAGGTACCCTGCCTGACGGTCCAGGTTTAAAAGAATGTCACTTATTCGCTCTAGGCGGGAAGCGATGGAGGATAGTCCCTGGAGATATAGGTTATCCCTGTAACCAGATTCCTTTCTTAAGAATAGATCCATTATCTGATTTTGCAGGAGGGCAACTTGGGTATTTATATAGGCGGACCTGTGGTAGAGAACGCGGCTTTTAGAGGGGTCGCGAACCCGCAGTATATCCCTGGCCTCAATTGCAGCCTGGAGGACCTCATGGGCCAGTATTTTAAAGCCTCCCTTGATTTCAGTAATCATTTTTATTACTTTTCGTGAAAGTGGTTGTCCAAGGGCAGTGATTGGAGCTGGGGACCTGCCTCATCCGGCCAGGTAAAGCTAATTGTGAGTCTCACCTTGCCCTTCCTTATGCTGGTCTCTATTGACATGTCCAGTATCTTGGCAGGTTCCAGATGCACCTTGCGATGTTGGGAGCTAAAGGACAAAACGCCTTCCTTAAACCCGGAGATGAGCGATTCCAGGTAGCGGGCAACATCATCAGGATCGGTTACAAAGCTATGGCGGAAATTATTTTTGCTCATAGGGTACTCGAATGGCTCTAAAGCTTTAGGGGAAGAAAAGGGAAAGAGGCCAGGGAAAATCCATTTAATGGAATGTTTGCCCTAGCCCAACTTATAAGTTCAAGGCCAGATAAAAGGGGGATGATTTGGCAGAAATGGCATGTAAGGGGATGCCTAAACTATGTTGTCTTTCTGCAAATATACAGAAAAAAAGTATTATAGCATAAATTGTAGACAATTTCTAGATTTTTTTGCAGGCTTGAAATTTATTAGTAGTTTTGTCACATTAGTTTTTGTGGGACAGCTAATTCCCTACGGCTCTTTTTGGCCTTTTGGGCCGTTTTGGGCTTTTGGACTTTCCTTAGGCAAGGGCTAGGGGAAGATAAAAATAGTATAGTGCCAGTTTCTTGTAAGGCGGTGGGAGCAAAGGGCAAGGGAGGGCTTTTTGGTAAGAAGATATAGAAGTGGGATTTGATAGCTCCTAAAAAAGTATTTCTAGAAAAGAAAGAGATTTTAAATGGCGGTCTTTAAGGGCAAATTTTAGATCTTTTAAACGAGAGTTGGAATTGCAGCTTTTTTCTGGTTTTGCCTTTAAATGACTTTTTCGCTTGTCTAATGCCTTGAGGCAGTTTAATTCAAGAAATAAATCCAAGCCTGTAGGCTCATTATCTCATGGAAATTTTTAGCACAAAGAAAATTGTTCTGTTTCACGTGAAACATGATTTAACATTTTTTAAAAAGAACTCTCTATTTAGATTATCAGTATTATTTATGCATACATTGGGGAAGATGCTTTTGGACTTCTGCAATAAAAATCTAAAAGATTTATTTTTTTCTGTTTCACGTGAAACAGGATTTACATTTTATTTAGCTCTTCTATTATAATATCTCTTTTACTTTGGAAAATTAGTGTGCTTAGCTTATCCGCGCAAGATATTCGTCCATAGTTCTGTCCCTTCCCTGTCCAGCATCTTTTAGAGCAGCTTGTACCTCTTGGTGTTTCCAGGGAGGCTGAAAACCTATCTCCCTTTTGGCTCCGTCCTTGTCACTTACCATGTCCGGTCTTATCTTGGATGACATGTGGGTGTCATCACCCATGAAGGCCAACAAGGGGCGCTTAATCTTTCCCCGTCTTTTCAAGCATTGGATAAGAAATATCGTGTGCTTCGGAGTGGAGGGATTCCAGACCTCCCAGCCATCCACATCCAAGTCATCTAAAAGTACCGGCCAGAATTGAGGGGGGTGGGGGATTACAATACCTGCATTAAGAGCCCTGGCTTCTTCAATGACCTCTTGGTCCGTGTGGAATCTTTTGGGGTTTAAACGGCTTTTCACCATTTTTTTAATGTGATTTACCAGGGACAAAAGCCTGTCCTTGCGTATGGGGTCTAGAGTCGCCCCCCTTATTTCTATGAAATCCGTAAGGAGCCTGTTTTTGAGCATCTCGGCGCCGGGGGTTTGGGTGATGCCGCTCTCTTCCACTAAAAGTTTGATTTTTGAGGCAAAAAAGCGTGCCTGTTTAATGGACTCCTCATGGAAGCCCATCTTTTTTATCTCTTTTTTCATGTCCTCGTCAGGGAAGGCCACCTGCTCCAAGATGTCTAAAAGCTGCAGGCCGCGGTAGCGGAAGGTCTTTTCCATCATGGACTGTAAGGTGTGAGCATCTTTAAGTTTGTCGCTCTTAAGATGGATGAGAAGCTGGATCTTCATGTTATAGGAGTAATTGAAGACATCGGCTTCCACTCCGGAAAACTGCCCTAAGGACATGATAACATTATGCTGAGTGGGTATGGCGAAGATACTTTTTGCTTTGGGAAAGGCCCTTTTAATGCGCCTTTTCAATAATTCCATGGGGACCCATTCAGGATGAAAATGGAGGGCAAAAATCCTTTCTTCTTCTTCGTCCGTATAGGTTGGGGTCTCTGCGGCAATTTTTTCATCCGGAGAGAGGATTACCTCAGTTAAGAGCTTAAAGGCATCCCAATCTTCTTGGGAAAGAGAATTTTCTGCTCCGCTGGTATCATACTCTGCTAAGTTTTCATTGTCAGATTTTCCCATGTCATCACCTTAATCTGGCAAATTTGGTAAAAAAGCTTTTATCATATGGGGCAATTTATCTTATAATTGGTGAAAAGCCCTGCTGGAGAGCTTTGCCAGCTCTTTGCTTAAACTATTTTTGACCTGGGCTAAAGCTTCGTTTACTGCTGCCATGATAAGCTCACTTAGCATCTCCATTTCATCTGGATTTACAACTTCCTTTTCTATTTCCAGGGAAACCAGATGATAATTCCAGTTTACCACAGCTTTGACCATGCCTCCCCCTGCACTCGCTTCCTCGGTCTTGTGTTTGTTTTCAGAAAGAAAGTTCATCATCTGGTCTTCCATTACTTTAGCAGAACGGATTAGGTTGTCGCGCTCATCATTTTCCATAACTATGTACCTTCCTCGTTTAAATATTTATGCTAAAAAATAGCGTTAAAGGTTTTCTATCTCCACCTAATTATCGTCATCATAGTCATCATTTTCTTCATTATCTTCATAGTCATCATAGTCTTCGTCAAACCCATAGATCCCACTTTCATCTTCTTCTATCTCTACAAAGTTATCCGGCTCATCGGCATCTTTTAAAAAGTTATCCGTGGGCACGGTAATGACTGTGTGGAGATAACGGACAAATTTGCCAGGGAGCTGTTCCATGAGTTCCTTTACCTCTTCTGTTTTCATGAGGTTCTCTAAAAGGACCTCAGCGGGTTCAGAAGACATCCTAAAAAGATGGAGACCGCTTTTCTCATTGTTTTCTTCCTCCGGAGGGGGGCCATAGTTGGTTGGTGGTGAGTCCACATCCCCCATGCTAGCTTCCAGTTCCCTTAAGTATTCATCTTCAGCCTCGAAATCGTCGCTACTGGCTTCTAAGCCCGCCAGAGGGGTACTTTTAACGTCTTTTATCTGTCCTGGCTCTTCCCCTGGCTCACCCCCTGGCTCACCCATGGTGCTAGCCTCTTTTCCACTGGGGGACGCGGGTTCTAGGCTTTTATCCGCTCCCCCCACGTGTGGGGGTTGGTCGCCATCGTCCTCATTTTCCCCTTCATCTTCTTCCCCCAAAGATCCCTGTAAAGATTTAAAGAGCCCAGCTGATTTATCACTGGAAGGCTCAGCTTTCTGCTTATTATCTATTTTTTGCGGTCCTCCAAACTTGACCTCCTTATTGGTTCCGGTTTCGGGCCTCTCTTCTTTTTGTTTTCTGGCCTTTGGCTGGGCTTTGTCCTTGCCAGGGGCCGGATTGGCAGCTGAGGTAGGGGCTTCTTTTTCTTTGCTTTTCTTCTCTGGCTTTGGCTCATCTGGAGGTAAGTCAAAAAGATCGTCGTAGATAAAGTCATCTGAAGGATCGTCTAAATCGGGCGGGTGAAAGTCATCCAATTGCTCGTCCAAATGGGGATCTGGGCTTAGCTCATCTGGGGGTAAGTCGTCTAGGATATCAGGATCTAACACCATATCTTTCGGTAAACCCGAGGATTTGCCAATGGGTGCTACATCTTTGGGAGGAAAGTGCCCCTGGGAATCGGGCATTTTTCCTGTTTTGGTCTCCTGTGCCAAATGGGCATGGGGCAAAAAAGCCTGTGCAGATAGATTCTGCATGGCTAGTTCAAAGGTTTTTTTATCCGCCTGTAAAAGTTCTGTAAGTTTTTCCGTAAGGCTTACTAGGTCTTCCAAGGGAGGCAACTGGCAGACGCGGATGAGATGGGATTCCATCAGCCAGCGCGGCTGGGGGTGGCGAGTAAGTTCTCCGTAGAGCTTAAGCCAGAGGTCAAAGTGGCGGTGCAGGGTATTTATAGTCAAGTTGTCTGTAATAGAAGCGTATTCTTTTACCTCGCTGTCAGTAAGATCTAAGATCTCGCTGGTCTTTGGAGCGGCTTTGAAAATAACTAGATCCCTTAGGTATTCCAAGACCCTAAGGGCCAGCTCTTTAAAGTCAAAGCCTAGGTCATAGGCGTCTTTTAGGGCAGACAGGGCCGAAGAGGCATCTCCTTTAAAGGCCGAGGTGGCCGTGCGTACAACAAGATCCTTACGGATTAGCCCCAGTGATTGAGTGACGCTTTCTGTGGTTATCTCCCCTGCGGAAGCCACCACCTGGTCCATGAGACCTAAGGCGTCCCTTAGTCCTCCTTCAGCCTGGCGGGCTATGGTGGTAAGGGCATCCGTATCATACTTTAAGCCCTCGGCCTTGGAGACTGTGACCAGGCGCGAGACTATGTCTTCCACCTTTATTCTCTTGAAGTCATAGCGCTGGCAGCGGGAGAGTATGGTTGCCGGCACCTTGTGGGCTTCTGTGGTGGCGAAGATAAAGACAACGTGGGTGGGAGGTTCTTCCAGGGTCTTTAGGAGGGCATTAAAGGCATCAGAGGTGAGGGCATGGACCTCATCTATGATGTAGACCTTGTAGCGATTGTGGGTGGGAAGAAACTTTACAGTCTCCCTTAGGCTCCTTATCTCACCTATGCCGCGGTTGGAGGCTCCGTCCACTTCTATGATGTCAACTGAGGAGCCCCTTTGGATTTCCAGGCATTCTGGGCATTTGCCGCAGGGCCTATGGTCGGGCGCAGTGCAGTTTAAGGCCATGGCTAAGAGTCTAGCTGCCGTTGTCTTTCCTACCCCTCTAGGTCCCGTGAAGAGATAGGCATGCGCCACCCTACCTTTTAACAGGGCCTGGGAAAGGGTGTGGCGTACTTGGGATTGGCCCACTAGGTCGTCAAAGGTCTGGGGCCGGTATTTTCTGGCGAGTACTAGGTAGGACAAGGGGTTTATTCCATTTAAATTAGGCCAAGGCTTTCTGGCACTTGGGACAGACCCCGCCTTCTTTCACATCCGGGTGGCGGTTCCAGCAGCGGGGACATTTGGGGTCGGTAGAGGGTTCCACAAGGACTAAAATAGAGTCTTTTGGTGCATCGTCCTGGGGAGTTAAGGTAACTTTACTTACGATAAAGAGTTCAGTTAAAAAGCCCTGGTATTTTTTCAAAAGCTCCATTTTTTCGCCATTAGCTTTTATCGTGAGCTGGGCATCCAAAGAAGAGCCTATGAGTTTGGCAGCCCTTGCCTCTTCTAAAGATTTATTGGTCTGGGACCTTATGGCAATTAAAGCCTCCATGTCCCCTTTGAGCCCCGCATCTATGGTAGACAGGTCTGGTACTGGGAAAGAGGACAAAAAGACGCTAGCATCTCTTCCTTTCACTTGGGGTAAGTAGCCCCAGATTTCTTCAGCGGTAAAAGAGAGGATGGGAGCCATAAGCTTAATAATGGCCTCTAATATGAGGTACATGACCGTTTGGCTCTCTCTTCTTACGATATCTGTGGCCTTAAAGGTGTAAAGCCTATCTTTTAAGACGTCTAAGTAGAAGGAGGAAAGGTTTCCCAGGTAGTTGTTTACGCCGTGGTACACGTCATGAAAGTCATAGTTGTTATAGGCGCTTATTACTTTTTCCACCAAAGTAGCTAAGGTTCCCAAGGTATATTTATCCAGGGGATGGGAGATATCCTTTAGAGGAACCGAGTCTTTTTCAGGGTCAAAGTCAAAAAGGTTCCCTAGGATGAAACGGCAGGTATTACGGAAATTGAAATAGGCCTTTACCAGCATGTCCAGGATCTGATTGGAAACCCTTATGTCGTCCTGGTAGTCCTCGGAGGCCACCCAGAGTCGCAGGATGTCGGCTCCATACTTTTTGATGATGGTATTGGGCTCAATGGTGTTACCCATTGATTTACTCATCTTTTTGCCCTGGCCATCCACCACATAACCGTGGGTTAAGACCTCCCGGTAAGGGGCCCTGCCGCGGTTGGCCTCTGAGATGAGAAGAGAGGAGTGGAACCAGCCCCTGTGCTGGTCGCTCCCTTCTAGGTACATGTTGGCGATATCCGGCAGATAATCCCTGTCTTCCATCACAGCGGCAAAAGAGGAGCCAGAGTCAAACCACACGTCCAAGATATCCGTTTCCTTGGTAAAGTTAGTCCCTCCGCAGGAGGTGCATTTCTGGTCAGGGGGCAGCAATTGTTTGGTATCCAATTCGAACCAGGCATCTGCGCCTTTTTCCACGAAGAGCTTAAAGATATGGTCCAAGATCTCTTGTGTGTAGAGCCACTGGCCGCAGCTGTCGCATTGGAACATGGTGATAGGCACTCCCCAGGACCTCTGACGAGAGACGCACCAATCGGGGCGGTTTTCTATCATGCCGTAGATACGGTCCCTGCCCCGAGGGGGGATCCATTTCACCGTATCTATAGCCTCCAAGCTTTTTTCGCGCAAATCTAAGGTGTCCATGAGGATGAACCACTGGGGCGTGGCTCTAAATACAACTGGGTTCTTACAGCGCCAGCAGTGTGGATACTGGTGCCTTAGCTTTTCCTCAGCTAAAAGTGCCCCCTTTTCCTTTAGCATTACGATTACTTTATCGTTGGCATCTAAGACCGGGATACCCGCTAGATCCGGAACCTCATCTGTGAAGCGAGCCTGGTTATCCAAGGGTGAGAAAACGGGAAGGCCGTAGGCCTTGCCGGTTTCAAAGTCTTCCCTGCCGTGGCCAGGGGCTGTGTGCACGAGGCCGGTACCCTGCTCCAGGGTGACGTAGAGGGCTGGGACTAAGATAGAATGCCGGTGATATAAGGGATGGAGGGCAACTAAACCCTTTAAATTGGTGTTGTCAATATCCCCCAGGTCTTTATCCAAAGGGAGCTGAAACTTTTCTAAAAGCTCTTTGGCTTTTTCCCTGGCCAGGATTAAGACCCTGCCTCCAGCTTCAAAAGCCCCGTAGACGATCTTGGGGTTATAGGCTATGCCCATGTTACTGGGGATGGTCCAGGGGGTGGTGGTCCAGATGACAAAATAGACATCAGTTCTGCCGGCTAAGCTAGGGGAGAGGGCATTGGCCTCAGAGTGCAGCTGGAAGGGTACGTAAATGCTAAGGGAAGTATCGTCCTGGTACTCCACCTCGGCTTCCGCCAGGGCCGTCTGACAGCTTCCGCACCAGAGGACGGGTTTTAGATTCCTTACCATCCTCCCGTCCAGTACGGTTTTACCTAGCTCTCGGGCGATTATCGCCTCATAGCGCTTGGTCATGGTGAGATAGGGGTCTTCCCAGAGCCCGAAAACCCCTAAGCGGATGAACTCCTGGCGTTGGATATCCAAGTACTTTTCCGCGTACTCACGGCAGAGGCGGCGCACCTGGGATATGGAAAGGTCTTTTTTCTTGGGACCTAGGCTCTTGTCTACCTTATTCTCAATGGGTAGCCCATGGCAGTCCCAACCCGGAACATAAGGGGAGTGAAAGCCTTGAAGGGTCTTGGACTTGATAATAATGTCTTTTAAGATCTTGTTTAAGGCTGTTCCCAGGTGTATGTTTCCATTGGCATAGGGGGGGCCGTCGTGAAGTACCCAAACTGGGAGGCTACGGCCCTTTTCCAAGATGAGATCGTAGAGATTCATCTCTTTCCAGGTGGCCAATAGTTTAGGTTCTAGCTCTGTGAGCTTGGCTTTCATAGGAAAGCTGGTCTTGGGAAGGTTTAATGTTTCTTTATAATCCATGAATTGTGTCCGGGTCGTAAGATGCCCATGGCGCTTAAGGCTTAGAGGTCTAAAGCGCCAGGGTGCTTAAAACGTCGTTTTAAGCCAATGAATCAGAATATTATAGCAGGGACAAAGGATTTGGGAAAGAATAAGCCTTTATCCCCATATCTATCATACCTTTAAAGCCCAAGGCAGAGCCAATGGGGATTTTTGCCTAACAAGAAGGGTCTTGACCCAAGCTTTCTTTAGAATCCTCATCTTTTAAGGGCGGAAATTTCTTTTCCTGGTCAGGCTCACTGGCTTTGCTGGGAGCTTTGTTTTTTGCCTTTATGTATTCCACCACCATGGGGAGGATGGAGACTACTATGATGGCTAGGATCACCATCGTAAAGTTGTCCCTTACAAAGGGCAGTCCTCCAAAAAAGTAGCCGGCTAGGATGAAGGTAAGGGTCCAGAGTGCTCCTCCAAAGATGTTGTAGGAGATAAAGCGCTTGTAGCGCATGGATCCCACCCCGGCCACAAAGGGGGCGAAGGTACGCACTATGGGAACAAAACGGGCCAGGACTATGGTCTTGGCCCCGTATGCCTCAAAGAAGTTCTGGGTTTTGTCAAGGTATTTCTTCTTTAAAAAGCGTCCGTCCCTTTTCAGGGCCTTGGGTCCTATCCAGTGCCCCACCCAGTAGTTTAGGGTGTCTCCCAAAAATGCCGCGGAGGTAATAATAATAATCAAGAGTACCGGCGAGAGGGCCGAGCCTTCGCGGGCGGCTATAGCCCCTGCTGCAAAGAGGAGGGAGTCACCAGGCAGAAAGGGACAGATGACCACCCCAGTCTCCCAGAAGATTATGGTAAAGAGGATGAGGTAAGTCTGCCAGCCGTACTGGTCCACTAGGTTATCTAGGTGGACATCTATGTGTAGTATGAAGTCTATGAGGGAGGCGAGCCAAGAAGGCAAGAGTTCCAAGATTGATTCCATAAAATGTCCTATTGTGGGAAATTTGGAAGGACTTTGAGAACTTCTTTGGTGCTTACAGCGCCTTCCCTTAGAATGGAAAAGGGGACTTTAGAAATGTCAATTACAGTTGAGGGTTTTTTACCCTTGGCCGGACCACTATCTACCACCAGGTCCACCAGGTCCGTATAATAGTCCAAAAGTCCCTGGGCATCCTTGGGGGGCTCTTTGCCGTGGGGATTGGCCGAGGTGCCGGTAACAGCCCGGTCCGCCATGCGTACCAGGGCCCCTGTAAGGGGAAAGCGGTCCAGGCGCAGTCCCACTGTGGACTTATTGGACCCCAAAATCAAGGGGTGGAGGCCTGATTGGGCCTTTAAAAGGATGGTTAAAAGCCCTGGCCAGAACTTGTCCATGAGAAGCTCAGCCTCTATTGGGAGCTCCTGGGCATAGGCCATGACTCTTTGGCGGCTGTCCACCAGAAGCAGAAAGGCCTGGTCTTCATCCCTGTCCCCTTTAAGGCTTTTTAGCCTTTCTAGAGCCTGGCTGCGATCGGCTAGGACCATGAGGCTGTAAAAGGATTCGGTGGCTGCGCCTACAACGCCGCCTCCCAAAAGGACCTCCACAGCTGGTTCCAGTTGGCGTAGGGTGAATCTCTTGTGATTTACGCGTATTATTTGGGTCAATTTTTTTTCTAGCTCTAGAGTAACAGCTCCAGGTGAGGCTATAAGTAGTATTTTTCTATAATGGATTGCCTTTATAGGCAAAGGTTAAAAGAAACTATAGCCCTGCGAATAATACCAGAACTAATCACTTGACATCAATATCAAAAATAGCCATTATATCTAACAGAAAAGAAGCCCTTTTTACTAATCATAGACTATAAGGGTCTTTTGCTCTTTTGTTCATTATCCGTCCAATGTGGCTCTAAGCCTCTTGCCGACGGCCCATTTAGAAGGACTAAAACCCAATAAGGAAGCTGCTATGTGGACTAATCATAAGGCAGCGCCCCTTGGAGTATTAACGTATTATCGAAAATATTCTTGTGAATTTGTTGGTTGTTAGTCACAATAATGTAACATTTAGTATAAGTTTTATGTATGGAGGGTTAAAATTATGATTGAAGATATCGAATCAACTCCCGATTGCATGCAAGAAGAGACCAAACTGATAACTGGTCCCTGTCCAAAGTGCGGCAAAGAGCTGGAATTTTTCTCAATACCAGAGCTTCGTAACACCTCTCACTGCTATGAGTGCAAGGCACCATTTGATCCTTACGAGTTTGCCAAAAAACTCGACCTTTCAATTTAAATAATAAATTTATTAGCGCACCATAAGGTGCGCTAATAAAAATAAATATCCTTCCAGGTCGGAAAATTCCAACTACCGGCCAGCATCAAAAACTCCCCTTAAAATTGAGCTAAGCTTTTCGAGCCCTCTTTAATTGATACGTAAAGGGGTTTTTATCTTTTTTGTCCATTTTTTAAGTCAAGGTAGGGGCAGCATTACCATGTTCGGATCAAGTAAAAACAAGTCAGGTAAAGAATGGAACGCCTTTTTCGCCAACAATGTGGAGATTGAGGGTTCTTTGCGATTTTCCGGTCTTTTAAACATAGATGGCAAGCTCAAAGGGGCCATCATAGCTAAAGGCCAGCTAGTAACCGGCACCAATGCCGACATAGAAGGAGATGTGTACGTGGAGGACCTCATCTTGAGCGGTTCTATCCGAGGGAACATCCACGCCACCGGAGAGGTTCACTTGAGCCAGAGCGCCAAGGTTATTGGGAATATTAACTATAACACCTTGAGCATCGTACCCGGGGCTGTCCACGAGGGCAATAGCCACAGGTTCTCCGATGAAGAGACCAAGCAGCTCATGGAAAAGATCATGGGGGAAAGCGATAAATTTAAAGTGGTGGAAGAGGAGCTTCTGAAAAAGGACAAAGAGCTCAAAAAAGTAGCCCTATCACCTGCCAATGTCGACCCTTCTGGAGACGGAAATGGCAAGACCATTTCTAAGTTGGATGTACTGCCTACTTAAAGTTTTCTTTTTTAATGACTAATTTCCCCGCCCCTTAGGCCCCAAGGGGCTTAAGTTATTTGAGCTCTTTATCTAATTTCCCCTCCCACAAGATTAAAGTTTTTATCCCGCCTTTTTTTCCCCCACAATTTTGCATAAAAGCTAGAAATTAATCCACCAGTAAAGTGCTCTTGGGATAACTGTACCCTTAGCTCTTTTGAGGTTTATCCACAAACATGAGCATTTGTAGCTTGTTCAAAAGAAGGGAAAAAAATTGGAAATTGGTAAATTTTTAACTCAAAAAGATTATTTTAAAAATTACTGTATCTTTTTTGGTAGAAACTACTAGCGTCTTAAATAAATTCAGTGTGTGATATATAAATAAGATGTA
Source organism: Deltaproteobacteria bacterium (assembly GCA_031279515.1). Lineage (GTDB taxonomy): Bacteria > Desulfobacterota > Desulfarculia > Adiutricales > Adiutricaceae > JAITII01. Next base: position 3,470 of record JAITII010000074.1, on the reverse strand, counting down.
TTAATATAGTTTTAATCTAAAATTTATATGAAATTAATCTTATAGCCTTATTCTAATTATTTATATCAAATTAAGATGCAACAATTAAGCTCTTGACTAGTTTTTGATTGTGCTGTACAGTTGTTTATTTGTTACCAAACATACCAGATATTGGTGTAGTTAGGCCCATAAAAAAATATAACCTGCCGCTCAGTGTCTAGACACTTTCCATGATACCTTGCGGCGCTTTTAGAACCCTTGTCGACAAATTTAAAAGCGATAATAAATGCAAGGGGTTTGCTAAGACCATTCCACATCTCCGGAAAGGGTACAGGAACTTTTCTTTGGCTAGACTCCCCACTAAATCAACCATTTCCTACTACAATAAACGCAGATCTTGGGAGCTATTCAAGGAAGCTTTCGAGTTGGTCATGAGCGAAATCAGAAGACGATTATCTAGCGGTGGAAGGAGCTTCACATTCGAAAAATCATTTTTTCTCTTGATTCATCCACCATAAGCCTCAGCCTCAAAGTATAATTGGGCGCATTACAGAACCTACAAAGGTGGCGTTAAAGTCCATATGCTTTTGGATAATGAGACTAACCTACCCGCATTTGTCTGCGTTTCCGCCCTAAAAGTACATGATATCATCGCCGCCAGGACACTCTGCTCAAAAAAACATTGTGGCGATGGATAGAGGATCGTAGATTACTCCCTGTTTTACAGATGGACTATGGAAGGGATCTTTTTTTTCAGGTCAAAAGAAAGTATGAACTACAAGGTCATCAAGGAGTTGGATATACCAGAGTCAATGTCAACCGTAAAACTTCTCTTAATCAAGAAGACGAAATAAAGGACAAGAATACAAGCAAAAAAGATAAAAAAGCAATGGTACTTGCGGAAAAGATGTTGCTTTCCAAGAGTAATCGCAAACCTTGCCAAGTATATAAGGATCAAGTTATCCGCCTCTATGCCAAGAAATCATATGATGATTGCCCTATAGACTTGCGGCTAGTGACCATAAAAGATCCAATCAAACAAACCAAATTGAAATTCGTAACGAAAAAATTCGATCTGTCCCCCCGAACCATTGATGATAATTACCGGGAACTGTGGGAGGTAGAACTATTTGAAAAACATCAAGCAATATTTGATAATTAAGTCCTTTCTTAGAGTTTTTGAAAATATCGTCAGTATTCAGATTAGCGCAGACTTAATGGCCGTGCTACTTGTGAAGTATCTTCAGTTTCTTCCAACCAAAATCAGCTGGAACTTCTCTAACCTAATACATCCGTTAAGAATTAACTGCTTCTCTTATTTGGTTCTCTATGAGTTGCTAGAAGTACCGAACTGCGATAAAAAGCCAACACCAAATGAAGCCTCGCACTTACAGGCTAACAAACTCCTTTAATGCTACCAATGTTTCCTGATGGCTAGAAAGCTTTAATAACTAATATTAGTTCCACAAAATGATTCTCTTTCTCATTTTTATATTAGAGAGGCAATTGATTTGATTTAAAGCTACTTCCAAAGCCTTTTACGATTGAGCACTCTTAGCTGAAGGTGCCATCATGAATAATACATAAAAAACGTGAAGCCAAGAAATAAAAAATTTTAAGTTGTTACCGATCGAAAAAAATAGTGGCATCGGATTAAGACAGTTACTCCACTGGACAAGAAAAGAGGTGAGAAATGAGAGGTATAGGTAAAAAATATATCAGTTTAAAATTAAAAATGTTTAAAATACAATATGTGGATGCATCCTCTTGGAAAAGAATCAGGCATCGCTGACTTTTACAGCTTGCCTTTCATTTTTTAAAAGAAATTTTTACTTGTGTTGAAAGGGGTCTTTCACCATCAATATTCGAAGATTCCTCGATAGTCTTGTATTTAAGCCACTATCATACATTCTCTGGCAAGAAGATGCTAGCTTTTAGTACGCCAGTGATATTTAAGAAATTAATTTCATAAAACATTAATAAATGTATGGTGTTCAAAAAAACTAACGAAACCAGGAAAATTTTAGTGTAGAAGACTAACAAGTTTTAAGGAGTTAAAATATGCAAAAAAAATACAAATTATATGTTTACATATTTGTAGGTATTGCTATTTTATCTATTCTTGCTTCAAAGCCCACAATGGGACAATCCACTAAACAGCAACTCACAAAATGTCAAAAATTATATCCGCAAAAAACTGATAATGATTTATGGGGTTTTATTAATAAGGAGGGAAATTGGATCATTAAACCAATTTTTCGAGCTGCAAATCCTTTTTTACATGATTGTACAACATGGGTTCAAATCGGAAATGCAGTCATTCTTATCAATTATAAAGGAGAAATTATTCTAGAACCAAATCCAGATATTATCAAAATTACTGGTCGTTTAAAAATTGGCTTTTTCCCAGCTATGTCAACTAACGGTAAATATGGGTTTATTGATGATAAGGCTCAATGGATTATTAAACCAATATTTGTAATGATTCAAGATTTTAGTGATAATGAACTAGCACGTGTAATAGATGAAAAGGAACGAGTTGGAGTGATAGATAGAAATGGCAAGTTGGTAATTCCACCAAATTTTAGTGTTATTGATTCATTCGATTATAATGGTCTAGCTGCCGCCGTTGCTTATGATAAAAATAAATGGGGGTTTATTAATATAGAAGGCGAGTGGGTAATTCCACCAAATTTTAGTTATATTGATTCATTCGATGATAATGGGCTAGCTCGCGTTCAAGATGAAAATGGACTTATCGGATTAATTGATATGGAAGGTAAGTGGATTGTATCTCCATCATTTCGTTATATAAGTAGTTTTAAACAAAATCGATTAGCACCTGCATTAGACTTAACCGATAAATGGGGGGTTATTAATATGGAAGGCGAGTGGGTAATTCCTCCAAATTTTAGTGCTATTGATTCTTTCGGTGATAATGGTCTAGCTGCCGCTGAAGATGATAATAAGAAATGGGGGTTTATTAATATGGAAGGGGAGTGGGTAATTCCTCCAAATTATTTTGGTACTAGTTCTTTCTTTGATAATGGACTAGCTCGCGCTGCTGCTGCTGATGATAATAAGAAATGGGGGTTTAAATGGGGGTTTATTAATATGGAAGGGGAGTGGGTAATTCCTCCAAATTTTAGTGATATTGATTCTTTCGGTGATAATGGCCTAGCTGCTGCTGAAGATGATAATGAGAAATGGGGGTTTATTAATATGGAAGGCGAGTGGGTAATTCCTCCAAATTTTAGTGATATTCATTCATTCGAAGACAATGGGCTCGCTCTCGCTCAAGATGATAATTAGAAATGGGGGTTTATTAATATGGAAGGCGAGTGGGTAATTCCTCCAAATTTTCGTCGTATACATTCTTTCGATGATAATAGGCTAGCTCCCGCTCAAGATGATAATGAGAAATGGGGGTTTATTAATATGGAAGGCGAGTGGGTAATTCCTCCAAATTTTAGTGATATTCATTCATTCGA
>JAITII010000058.1 GCA_031279515.1 Deltaproteobacteria bacterium | reverse complement strand
CCATAAGGCATCCCAAGTTCATGTCCCCCACGGAGGTTGGGGCCCTCTTGGATGCTAGACTTAAGGGACTAAAGGCCCAGAAAAATACAGCTACCTTAAAGGCCCAGAACCCACAATTTAATTCCCAAGACCCTAGCCTATCCCAAGAGCCAAGCCCCGAAGACCTAGCTTCCCAAAAGCTAGAAGCCCAAAGCCCTCCCCCGGCCCAAGAGGGCCCCTTAAGAGGGCCGGCCGCGGAGCATACCAGGGAAAATCCCCAAAAACTCCCCAAGGAACAACATGGAATCAGGGACCAGGCCATCTTGGAACTCATCTACAGTACTGGCATGAGGGTCTCTGAGCTCACAGCCTTACGGCCCCAAGACGTAGATCTAGCCAGACGCATGGTCTATGTCCGTCACGGCAAGGGCGGCAAGGACCGCACCATCCCCATGGGAGGACCTGCGGAAAAGGCCCTCCAAAAATGGCTCCTTTTAAGGCCCTATTATGCGGCTAAGGGGAAAGGTAAGACCAATAGCTTAATAGAAAAAACCCAGGCCCTCTTCCTAGCTGCCCGAGGTGGCACTATGAACTCCAGAGAGATTAGGAGGGTCCTAATCAGAAGGCTAAGGGACACTTACCAGGATCTTGGATACAGCCCCCATACCTTAAGGCACTCCTTTGCCACCCATCTGGTGACTGCCGGAGCAGATCTTAAGTCCGTACAGGAGCTTTTAGGCCATAGCTCCCTGTCTACCACCCAAAACTATACCCACCTGGACCTTAATACCCTCCGGAAGGCCTATAACGCCCACCCCAGGAGCCACTACCCCAAGGGTAAAAAGCCAGATCCCCAAGACCCTGATAAGGACGAGTAAGGTCGCAGGTTTATTTAACCCCAGGCTATCGCCTGGGGTTAGCTTTCTTTATCGCCTTTGCCTTTGAAAGGATGAGAGCCCATGAGAGCCCATGAGAGCCCATGAGAGCCCATGAGAGCCCATGAGAGCCCATGAGAGCCCATGAGAGCGAATGAAGGCTAATAAACTGCCTTCTCATGGTACCTATTACCTCTTGCCTCTAATTTCCTGGTACCCCTTGCCTCTAATTTCCTCTTGCCTGGCCCTTACCCCCAAAAGCTTGATAAAATGCTAAAATAGAAAGGCCCTTAAAAACGGCGGGCACATAGCTAAAAAGCTATTAGCTTTTTTTAGCTGCTGCCAAGGGCATGGGGCTAAAAAGTGCTTTTAGTACTTAACTTCTCCTTTATCAGGTCCTTTTGGGCCTTAGCTATTTTTTTGGCCTACGATTAGTGGGGCTAGAGGCTAGAAAACTAGCTTGTCTTTTCAACCAAGACAATATATAGTATAGAGTTTAGGTATTTTAGATATCTTTCCACAAGGCCAGGGGGCCTTTAATCTTACGCTTTCTGGTGATTTTATATGAAAAAAACGCACATTTACGGCGGGAAACACCGCGCCACTACCATTATCATGGTCCGCCACAAGGGCAAGGTTGCGGTAGCCGGCGATGGCCAGGTGTCCATCGGGGCTACTATCATGAAGCACTCGGCCAAAAAGATCCGCAGACTGTATCAGGATAAGATTATCTGCGGCTTTGCCGGGGCTACGGCTGACGCCTTGACAATCCTGGAACGCTTTGAGGACCACCTCTCCCAATACAGTGGGAACTTTACCCGCGCTGCGGTAGAACTTAGTAAGAAATGGCGCACCGACAGGGGATTAAGGCATTTGGAGGCTGTTTTACTGGCAGCTGACAAGGATAAGAGCCTTTTAATCTCCGGGGTAGGTGACGTAATAGAGCCAGATGACAATATCCTTTCCACCGGCTCCGGAGGACCCTACGCCCTGGCGGCAGCCAGGGCGCTCTTAATAGCCGCTCCCCAGTTGGAGGCAACAGAAATATGCCGCACTTCCCTGGAGATAGCTTCCAAGATCTGTCTTTACACCAATGATAACATTGTGATGGAGGTCTTGGACGCTGCCAAGGAGGCTCCCCAAGAGGGATAAAAGCAGGGTAAAAATTCCCCGACGCCACTTTTATTTTAGGCTATAATGCATTATGCTTTTTTCTGGAAAGCTTTCTAACCTGACTTAAGTTTTCTTTAATGCCCGCACCAGGGCATTATATTCTGGCGAGCCCAAAACACTGGGCCGAATTTATCTGGATTATAGATGACCACTAACACACCAGCTGAACCAAACTCAAGCCCAAAACCTATCAACCAAGACTTGAATCTTACCCCCAAAGAGATAGTCAAGGAATTGGACCGCTATATCATAGGCCAACACGAAGCCAAGAGGGCCGTTGCCATTGCCTTGAGGAACCGCTATAGGCGCCTTTTGGCGCACCCTGACATGCGCGACGAGATAGCCCCAAAGAACATTATCATGATAGGTCCCACAGGGGTAGGCAAGACCGAGATAGCCAGGAGACTGGCCCGTCTTGCCCGTTCTCCCTTCATCAAGGTGGAGGCCTCTAAGTACACCGAGGTGGGGTACGTAGGAAGGGACGTGGAGTCCATGATCCGCGAACTCATGGACCTAGCTGTCAACATGGTAATGAATGAAGAAAAAGAGAAGATGTCCCCCAGGGCAGTGGAACTGGCGGAAGAAAGGATCCTAGACCTCTTACTTCCAGGTTATAACAAAACTGAAAGGGCCAAAAACCTCACTGAAGGACCCCATAGCGGACCCACGACCAGGGGGAAGCTCAGAAGGTTACTCAAAGAAAAGCGCTTAGAGGAAAGGGAGATCCCCTTGGAGGTGGAGCAGTCCACCCAGCAGCCCATGACCAGGATCTTTACCAACATGGGCTTAGATGAGATGGAAAAAAACCTCAATGACGCCATGAGCCAGCTCTTTCCGAGAAAAAGCCACAAACGCATGGTAAAGGTACGTGAGGCCAGAGAGATCCTTATCCAAGAGGAGGCCAACCGCTTGGTGGACTTTGACAAGGTAGTCACAGAAGCCAAGAACAGGGTAGAGCAACACGGCCTCATCTTCATAGACGAGATAGACAAGGTGGCCGGCCACGAGAACCGCCACGGTCCCGACGTAAGTCGGGAAGGTGTCCAGAGGGATCTCTTGCCCTTAGTGGAGGGTTCTACAGTACCCACCAAGCACGGGCCCATTAAAACGGATCACATCCTTTTCATAGCAGCAGGGGCCTTCCATGTCTCAAAGCCTAGTGATCTTATCCCTGAACTCCAGGGCCGCTTTCCTATTAGGGTGGAACTTACCTCCCTTACCAAGGATGACTTTGTCAAGATCTTAAAAGAGCCCCGTAATGCCCTCATCACCCAGTACCAGGCCCTCTTGGATACTGAAGAGATCTACTTGGAATTCACAGACGAGGCAGTGGAAGAATTGGCTTCCATGGCTTTTCTGGTAAATGACAAGCAGGAAAACATAGGTGCCAGAAGACTTGCCACCATCATGGAAAAGCTCTTGGATCAGATCTCCTTTGATGCCCCGGAGATCTCCCCTACGAAGATAGTCATCACCAGGGAATACGTCCAGGAACGCCTGGCCTCTGTGGTAGGAGATACCGATCTTACTAGATACATTCTCTAATACCTCCCTTGGCCAAAACTAGATAGGCCCTTTAAAATCTGATATTTTATCCATACGCCGGAGCTAGTCTCCGGCCTTTTGGTAGCTTGCGCCCTAGTAAAGCCGCCCTTTTAATCTATAGCTTACCTGTAAGCTCCTAGCCTTTCTCTTATTTTTTTTTCTAAGCCCCCCCTAAAGGGGGGCTTAGAGGTCCATTTCTTATTCAAAAGGCCTAGCATGTCAACAAAAGAGCCTTATGACTCCATCCGGGCAGAGCATTTAATAGAGGCCCTGCCCTATATCCTGGAGTACCGCGACTCTATCGTAGTCATCAAATTTGGCGGCCACGCCATGGTCTCAGAAGACCTCAAAGACAACTTCGCTAAAGATCTGACCCTACTTAAGCTCTTGGGCTTTATCCCAGTAGTTGTCCATGGCGGAGGTCCAGACATAAATGACATGCTTTTGCGCTTGGATATCAAGTCCACCTTTGTGGGGGGACTGAGATATACAGACTCTAAGACCATGGACGTGGTGGAGATGGTTTTAGGAGGGAAGATAGGAAAAGACCTAGCCTGGCGTATCAGCCAGGCTGGAGGCCAAGCAGTTAGCCTCTCTGGTAAAGACTCAAAGCTCATAGAGGTAAAGCCGGTAAAAGCGGAAAACCCGGAAGGCCAGGATAAGCCCCCCCTGGACCTGGGCCTGGTGGGTGAACCCATCGCAGTAAATACCCATCTTATTTTAAAGCTCTGCTCCGGGGGCTATATCCCTGTGATAGCCCCGGTGGGAACGGATTCTACTGGTAAGACTTACAACATCAATGCTGACACCGCAGCAGCCCATGTGGCTATCCACCTCAAGGCCAAAAAACTTATCTTATTAACAGATGTCCCTGGGGTCTTAGACCAGGCAGGTGAGCTCATCTTAACCTTGAATAAGGACGGGGTAGACAGGCTAAAGAGCCAGAACCTCATTACTGGTGGCATGCTCCCTAAGATAGACTGCTGCCTAGAAGCCCTTTCCAAGGGCTGTGAGGCTGCCTCCATCATAGATGGACGCATGCCCCACTCCATCCTTTTAGAGATCTTCACCCACAGGGGCTGCGGCACTGAAATTACGCTAGCTTAATTAGTCCAATGGCCTCCATGGGCTACTTTGGGGCTACTTTGGGACTACCTTGGGGCTACTATTGGGAACTAAAGGAAATTAGTCAAAAATTAGCGCCCAAGCTATTGCCTTAGCGTAAGCTCTAGCTTAAGCTTAGCCAAGGTTAAGCCGACCTACTGCCTAGCTTAGAAGCTAGGGCTAAGCTAGCCCGCCCTAGTATTTACCAGGCACTCTTTTTCGAAAAAACTCTAAAAAGAGTCTTTTAGAATACCAAAAATTGGCCAATTGGGCTCAAAATGGGAATTTTCAAAAAAAACCCAAAATTTTTCTTAAGGCCTTGTCTAGAGCCAGACTTTGCTGCTATACTTATTTGTCCTCTTTTGGTAACCGTGCTATTTTTTGGGGGGGTACTTACCCCCGTATTGGACGGAAATAATAGCTTTTTTCTGATTTCCAAAATAAAGAAGTCTTAGCCCGGCGATAAATTGCCCTTTGGCCTATCCTTTTCATAAATATTACCCTAGCTTCTTTCATGGACCATAGGGTCTAAGCTTTTTGAGGGTCAATTAAATAACTAATAATGCAAGGCGAAAGTCCTCTGGTACCGGACCTCAAGCTTTATTTCATTGGAAACGTACATCATGAGCAAAATTTTCAATTTTGGGTCCCCCACCATGACCACTGAAGAGATCATAGCCACCTCTGATAAGTATCTATTAAAAAATGTGAACCGCATTCCCATAGCCCTGGTGAGAGGCGATGGCATGCGCGTCTGGGATGCCGATGGCAAGGAGTACCTGGATTTCGTAGCTGGCATTGCCACCCTGGCCTTTGGCCATGCACCTAGGTTCATGGCCGATGTACTCCATTCTCAGGCTCTGACCCTGGTACATGTATCCAACCTCTATTACAACGAGCCCTTGGCAAGACTTGCCAAGCTTCTTACAGAAGCCGCTGAAATGGACAGGGCCTTTTTTGCCAACTCTGGAGCCGAGGCCAATGAAGCGGCTTTTAAGATGGCCAGAAAGTATGGCTATGACAACTATGGGGAAAGCCGCCACAAGATAGTAAGCTCCCTTAACTCTTTCCATGGAAGGACCATGGGCGCTATCTCGGTTACCGGTAATCCTGCCTTGCACCAGGGCTTTGGGCCCATGGTCCCTGGCATTGTCTTTGTCCCCTACGGGGATCTAGCTGCCTTGGACGAGGCCCTAGACGATAGCGTAGCTGGCCTTATCCTAGAGCCCATCCAGGGGGAAGGCGGGGTACTACTACCCCCTCCTGGCTACCTGAAGGAAGCCCAAAGGCTCTGCAAAAAACGCAATATTATCTTCATCTTAGATGAGGTGCAAACTGGACTGGGACGGACAGGAAAAGACTTCGCCTGGAGACATTTTGATGCCAAACCCGACATAATTACCCTAGGCAAGGCCTTGGGCTGCGGCTACCCCATAGGTGCCCTATTGTGCAATGAAGAAGCTGCACTAGCCTTAGGGCCTAGGACCCATTCTACTACTGTGGGCGGTGCCCCCCTGGCCATGAAGGTTGCCTTAGAGCTCTGTACCAGACTCTTGGATGCCGCCTTTTTAGACAGGGTCTCCAAAGTTGGGGAATACTTTAAGCACAAGCTTTTAGATGTATGCCAGATCTTTCCAGCCATCACCGAAGAGGTGCGGGGCTTGGGACTGCTGCTGGCTCTTAAGCTTAACTGTGATGCTTCCGGTGTCTCAGAGAAGCTTTTAAAGAAAGGCTTTCTTGTAAATGCCACTGCCGGAACCGTGCTACGCTTTGTCCCGCCCCTTATAGTCACAGAGGCAGACATAGATTTACTCATGAACGCTCTAAAAGAATCCCTCTTTGAGGAGCTGGAAGCCAAGCAGCAGTAAAAAAACCTTTTAACTTTCTTTTGCCAAGCTAAAGGGAGGCTTTTGTCCACAAGGCATTGTTGGCAGCATACTTTTAGCTCTACTAATACTGCTACCCCGCAATCCCAGAGCTTTGCCGCAATAGCTTAAAAAGCCGTACCCCTATAAAATAGGCGGAAGCTATTTCCCAGCTATACAGTTGGCACATGTATCGGAAGCTATTTCCCAGCTATACAGTTAACCTACAACAGTATATCACTAGGCAAAGCTCCCTTTGCCTAGCCAAGGTCCCTTTATAGTCCCTTGTAGTCTCTGGGCAAGGGCTTATGGCCTTTTTTGTCTCCAAATTAAAGATCCGGCATATTTTTAGAGCCAAAGATAATACTTTTACAAGTTCTTGGGCTAAAAAAATCTTACTCTTTTTGAGAGCAAGGCACAACTATCATTTGCCATAAAGCTAGCTCGCATTATGCTACTAGCCAATAAAAAGCTAATTAAGAGCCCCTTAACTGTTGCCCTCTGGCTCTTAAAAAAGAGAAAAAAATCTAGATTTAAATATCAGTGATTTTTTTCTATTTGCCAAAGAGAGGCTATTCGAGCTAAAATAAGGGATAATTTTACTAAAAACTCTATTTAAGAGCCAGGCTAGGAGCAAAAGCGAAAATGCCCAAGCACTATATAACCTTTCGAGATCTAAGCCCAGAAGAATATAGCTTTCTTTTCACCAGGACGCGTAAACTAAAGCACGAAAGATACACTCACCATTACAGCCGCCCGCATCTGGGGGGCAGGGAGGTCTTGATGCTCTTTTCCAAGAGCTCCACCCGCACAAGGGTAAGCTTTGAATGCGCCATAAATGAGCTCAAAGGCCATCCCATCTCTATGAATATGGGCGACTCCCAGTGGACCCGAGGTGAGCCCTTGTCACATACTGCTAGGGTCCTATCGCGTTATGTGTCGGCTATTGTCATACGCCATGACAAGGAAAAAGACCTTGTTGAACTTGCCAAATGGGCACAAATACCTGTCATAAACGCCCTAACAGATGAACATCACCCCTGTCAGGTCTTAGCCGATGTCTTTACACTCCTAGAGAACTTAAATGGCAAGGCCCTAGAGGACCAGGTGGTAACCTGGATAGGTGACGGGGTCAACATGGCCAATACCTGGCTGGAAGCTGCAGCTGTCTTGGGCTTTGGTCTCCATGTGGCCTGTCCTGAAGGCTACCTTCCAGATAAGGATATCCTGAAACAGGCCATGAACGACAACCCCAAGATAAGGCTCTTTAATTCCCCCAAAGAGGCTGCAAAAGGGGCCTTTGCAATTACTACCGATGTAGTAGCTTCCATGGGCTTTGAGGCTGAAAGGGAAAAAAGGCTAAATGACTTTAAAGACTACAAGGTTACCAGAGAGATAATGGCCTTGGGTAAAAATGACGCCATCTTCCTCCACTGCCTTCCGGCTCATCCCGGAGAAGAGGTGGAAGACGAGGTCTTAGAAAGCGCAGCTTCAGTCATCTTCGATGAGGCGGAAAACCGCCTCCACGTCCAAAAGGCCCTTTTGGAGTATCTCATTCCAGTTCTCTAAATATTCCGCCCCTCATGGCAATGACTTGGCATTGCCATGAGGGGCGGTACTTTGGCAGTTAAATTCAAAAAGGGGCGTCTATGATCCACACCGCGGACTATCTAGTAATGGGTTCCGGTATAGCCGGACTAAGTTTTGCCCTCAAGGCCGCAGAAAAAGGTACAGTAAACATAGTGGCCAAAAACATGGCCTCTGATACTAATACCAACCTGGCCCAGGGGGGTATTGCGGCAGTAATGGGCAATGACGATTTACTTGAGTACCATATAAGGGATACCTTAGCATCAGGGGCTGGTCTTTGCCATGAGGATGCAGTCAGGATAGTCATTAATTCCGGCCCCAAGATGATAGAAGAGCTTTTGGAGATGGGGGTCCCTTTTACCGAAAGAGTGGACCATCCTGGCATGGTAGAGCTGGGTATGGAAGGAGGCCACAGCCACAGGCGCATTATCCACGCCAAGGATCGCACAGGTCAGGCTGTACAGAAGGTCTTGGTGGAAAAAGCCTTAGCCCATCCCAATATCAAGGTCTACGAATACCATGTTGCCTTAGACCTTTTAACCTCTTCTGACCCAATGGAAAAGAGGAGGGTAGAAGGGGCCTGGATCCTAGATAGGGTCTCAGGTGAAGTAGCACCCTTCTTCTCCAAGATAATAGTCTTGGCCACAGGCGGGTCTGGGAAAGTCTATCTCTACACCACCAATCCCGACGGGGCCACAGGGGACGGGGTGGCCATTGGCTGGAGGGCCGGGGCCGATGCCGCCAACTTAGAGTTCGTACAGTTCCATCCCACCTGTCTGTACCACCCCAAGCTCACCAACTTTTTGATCTCTGAAGCAGTAAGGGGTGAGGGGGGAGTACTAATTAACAAAGATGGGGTGCGCATCATGGCCGATCACCCCATGGGGGATCTTGCCTGTAGGGATATAGTGGCACTTTCCATAGATAGGGAGATGAAAAGGACAGGCGCCTCCAATGTCTTTTTGGATATCACCCATAAAGACCCAGAATTTGTCAAAGAGCGTTTCCCCAAGATCTACAATACCTGCCTTAACCTGGGCTTAGATATCACCAAAGAGCCCATACCCGTTGTCCCTGCCGCCCATTACCAGTGCGGAGGACTTTTGGTGGATACGGAAAGCCGCACCAATGTCCCTGGACTTTACGCCATAGGCGAGGTGGCCTGCACAGGACTCCACGGAGCTAACCGCTTAGCCTCTAACTCACTTTTGGAGGCCTTAGTCATGGCCGACAGGGCTGCCAAGGCAGCGATAGAGGAAGCCAATAATCTGCCAGAGCCTAGAACCTGGGAGTCTGTTGTCTGGCCCACGGCTCATCTGGGTCATGCCCCGGCTGAGGCTGTGTTAATTACCCACAGCTGGGAAGAGATAAGAAGGTTCATGTGGAACTATGTAGGTCTTGTGCGCTCGGATCAAAGGCTGGCCATGGCCCAAAAACGTTTAGCTACTGTAAAAACCGAGATAGATGAGTTCTTCCGCAACTTTGAGGTGGATGCGGATCTAATAGAGGTGAGAAATATAGCCATAGTAGCCGACCTTATCATACGCTCGGCTATCATGCGCAAAGAAAGCCGAGGACTCCACTATTCCCTCACCTGGCCTGAACGCGACGATGTAAATTTCAAGAAAGATACCATCTTAAAAAACCCGGTACCAAGTATTCTTTTAGGTCAAAAAGAAGGCTAAAGGATAAAAGATGCAGGACACTAATCCTGACAGCAGAGCTCAAAAGAGCAAAAACGGCTTAACTGACCCCGAAGGCCAAAGCCCAAAGGCTAATAAAGAGCCTACTTTAGGAGATAGTGATTCGTTAAAAGATGCTGGAGGTGTTAGCCCGAATCCGGCTACAAATGGGGGAAAGCTTTTCGGGCCCAAGACTAGGGGAAAGGATTCTGAAATAAGTACAGAAGCTCCCGGGTCAGAAAAAGAGACGCCTTCCGGAGAAAAAATGAGGGTACTACTAGCCGGAACCCTTAAAAAGTTTAAAGAGAAACTAAATAGGATACCAGGGATCTCGCGTCTAAAGGCTCTTTCCAAGATAAAATTAAAGATCCTAATCCCCATCATAGTCCTTGTCTTAATCCTCCTCTTAATCCCTGTGGGCTATTATCTCTACTTGACCCGGATAAAAACCCCTCTGTTGGAAGCGGAACTTGGACCTCTCTTTACCAAGGCGCATCTTTTGGTGCAGGGGGAAGAAAACCTACCCACGCCAAATGAAACCTTAACAGGGGCAAGCTCCCAAGAGTCTCTTACCCTAGTAGAAGGGGTTAATCTGTTTCTAAGTGGGGACTTTATGGGAGCAGATGATGCCTTCATGCGCCTGGAAGAGATGCTCCCAGAGGATAGGAGGGTCTATCCCCTTATTGCTGCTTCCAATTTGCGCTCTTTAAACTATTCCACTGCCCTTGAATACTATGAAATGTCAGCCTTTCCTCCCTTTGAGGACGATGCCCTTTCCAGCTCAGTGGACATAGGCTATGCCATAGCCCTTTATAATCTATCTAGGCACAAGGAAGCCTTGCCCTACGCCAACACAGGCTATGGCAAAAGGCTTATGCTCTACGGCCGCGATGCACCAGAGACCCTATCTGCTGCTATTATCTTAGCCGGGATCTTAGTGAGCGTGGAAGACGGTATCTTGGGAGAAGAGATCCTGGGAGAAGAGATCTTGGGAGAAGAGATCCTGGAAGGCACCTTAAGGGAGTATTTAAGGGCCCATGGGCCGATAGACCCCATGAACTTAAATCCCCTTTTAGTAGATAGCTTAAATATCTTAGCCCTCTCCTATAATTTAAGGGGATCCAATAAAAACCTCTCTAGCTTAATCTATGGAACCTATGAGGAAACAGATGAGGACCATGATTATGAGGAGACCCCCCTCTCCTTTGGAGACATTTCAGAGAGCTCGGCAACTACTACTGATGCCCCCCCAATGGCAGCCAATGCCGCTTTAGACTACGAAAGTGTCCTTGCCGCCTATCAGGAACTTACCCTAGCTTTTCCACAATCTCCTATAAGAGCTGACCTTTTAGAGGCCTTGATAGCCTTTAATAATCCCAATGGCTGCTACCCGCCTGAGGCTCCAGGTGACTTTGAAAAGCTCTTTGAGCTCTGCTTAGAGCTCTCCAATATTCTTATAACCACCGGACGCATAGAGGACGGATTTCTGATAACCCAGGATTTAACCACCTGGCCAGGCATAGAAGACCATCCCCAGAGGCATCTAATCTTTAGAGATGCCGCCTTTCAGAATTTTGAAAGGGGCAATTTAGCGGGAGCTGAACAGTTTCTACGTCTGGCTATAGGATCCCTTGGGGAAAAGGAGTCCCTTACTGGCGAGGAGGTATCTTTTTGCTTATTAAGGTCTATTACCTTGGCCGATAACCTCTTGGCCCAGGGAAAGCCTCCCTTGGAGGCTGAGATAGACCTAGTGGGTGCTATTAACTTTTTAGAGCGCATAGTGGGCAAAAAGGAACTGGAAAACTATCCTGAAAGTCCTATGCTCTTTTGGTACCTGGCCAGGGTACTAAGGGAAGAAGGAAAGGATAGGGAAGCGAAAGTAAACTTTGACAGAGCGATAAAAGCCGCTAAAAGCGCCGCCATTGCCCATCCTGAAGCAGAGGGGGACATGGAGAGGATCCAATCTTTAATAAACTCGGATAGGAGCGCCAAAAAGGGAAACTTTCCCCATTTCCCCTCCTCGCCTCGTATCTTTTTCCCCTCGGAAAAACTCTATGCCGGCAAATACCCTAAGCTTCCGCCTCCCAACGTCATGCTTTTAGAGCTAAATTGCTTAAACCTCATTGGAAAACTCCGCTATTTTGAGCCCAGGATAAATTGGGCCTTGGAAACTGTAAAGGAAAATGACCCAGATTCTTCGGAGTTTTTGCGCTACTGGCGCATAAAGTTAAAATACCTGGAGATGGCTGGAGACTATCCGCGCTTCTTTGAAGAGCTGGACAATATGGTCCAAGCCGCCAACTTTACCGATCCCAATAATCAAGCCATCTTTAAGAGCTCAGCTAAGAGCTACGAGGCCCGGGTGCGCCTGGCAGCTGGAGATAGAGACGGAGCTGCCGCAGCCTATAGAGAGGCCCTTCTACTCTTAAACGGAGTGGATAATGTAGAGGGGCAGAAAGATAAGATCCAAGCCGAATTGGCTGCCTTAGAAGAAAGTGCAACAAATTCGCAGACGGACGGCTCTAATCCTAATACTTTAAACCCCTAAAAAGGCAAAAATTTTGCGCCTATTTGCTTTCTCAATTTTAGGCAAATCCTTTTGGCCTTAAAGCTGCAGCTAGAGTAGCTTACTTATCCAGCCCTGGGGTGGGGGAAACCTCAGCTACATTATCCCTTCCTGACTTTAGGACCTCTTTTCCCACAGCCACTATGGAGGCCAAATCCACCACATTGGCCGGGATGATAAGGGAGTTTCCGGTCTTGGCCAGTTTTCCGAATTCCACCAGATAGTTCTCAACTATCCTTAAGCTTACGGCGTCTTGGCCGCCTCTACTCATAATGGCCTCACCCACGGCCCTTAGGGCTATGTTTGTAGCATCGGCCACCAGTTTAATCTCCTGGGCCCGTCCTAGTGCCTCGTTTATCCTTTTTTGCATCTCCCCTTCTGAGATATTAATAAGCTTCTGTCGCTCACCTTCAGCGATATTTATCTTGGCCTGCTTGTCGCCTTCGGCTCTATTTATCATAGCTTGCTTCTGGCCCTCGGACTCGGCGATAAGCGCCCTTTTTTCCCTTTCAGCGCGCATCTGCTTTTCCATGGCATCCTTGATGGACTGGGGAGGGGTAATATTTTTTACCTCATAGCGATTTACCTTCACCCCCCAGGGGGCTGAGGCCTTGTCCACGGCATTTACTATCTCGCTATTGATGGTCTCCCTCTCTTCAAAGGTCTTGTCCAGCTCCAGTTTTCCAATAACAGAGCGCATGGTGGTCTGGGCTATCTGGATGGCGGCTATATGATAGTTGCTTATCCCGTAGCTAGCCTTCTGGGGGTCCATGACTGTAATGTATAAGACCCCATCCACTTCCACAGAAATATTGTCCCTGGTGATACAGATCTGGGGAGCCACATCTATAACCTGTTCTTTCAAGGTGTGACGATAGGCCACTCTATCAAAAAAGGGGATGAGGATATGAAACCCCGAGAGCAAGGTCCCCACATAACGGCCCAGGCGTTCCACTACATAGGCCTCGTTCTGGGGAACTACCCTGATATAATTTACAAAAAGAAAGATAAGAAAGATTGCTAAGCCTATGAGTATTAAACCAACAGCCGTGCTCATGATAAGCTCCTAAAAACATGTTTTATCTAGTGCTAGGTATGTTATTAAGCTAATTTCCAGTCTATAGATGGTAGCATCTTTTTAAAGATTTTGCCTCTTACCTAAATCTTGGCTTCCCTTTATAGTTAAGTTCCTTTAAATCTTTCCTTTAATGCCCATAGCTTTACTTTCTAAAAGTGCCGGGCTTATTAGATATTTAGCTAAAGCTTGTAAGTTAAAAAAAGCTTATTTACAAGCGCTGTTGCCAAGCTGGGGGCTGCCTCTTTTAGGCTTTTAAGAGCGCTCCTTAGGCCCCCAATTTAGGTAAAATCTATAGTTTCAAGGCAGAAAAAAATCAATTTGTTGGACCTCTTCTTTAGAATACTGGACCAATAAATAAAGGGCTCATTTAAATTAAAACTACTCTTTTCTTTTAATCTTACGCCAGCTAAGCTTGGTTCTATTTAAGCTTTTAACCTGGGGGGGGTTCTATTAAAGCTTTTAACCTGGAGGGGATATTCTAGCTTTAAAAAGGGCTAATTTCAGCCAAAAAGCCAGGGGCCGCCTGGAGAGAGATGATAGTTAAGGAATAAGTGCCAAGGGATAAGCATTTTTTAGCCGCACTAAAGTCTTGAGGGAAAAATTGACCTCTGGGCTATTGGCAATTGGCTAAGGACTTGGGGATTGGGGCTTGGGCTCTGCCTTGGGCTTGGGCTTTAAGCTTCAGAAAGTTCCCCACTGGATTCTACTTGAGAGGATATGGGTTCTACCCAGAGGGTGAGGTTGTCTAACTCTACAATGCGGGCTCTATCACCTAGGGGAATAAAGGTGCGGCTTTTGGCTTGCCACTGGGTGCCATTAAACTCCACAATGCCGGGTCTATTAGGGACTAAATCTGCTAAAACGTCCACCTCTTGTCCTAAATAGCGGTCCGCCACCATAGGTTCAGACAAACTGTCGGTAACTGGGGTCTTCTTGGCGTTTAAAAGCTTTAATATCTGCTTCCTTAAGATTAGCAAGGCTATAAGGGAGGTCACTATGAATATTGACCACTGGGCCCAAATAGGAAGCTGTGGTACAAAGAAAAGTAAAAGCGCCACAATCCAGGCGCCTATCCCAAAAAAGATAAAGAATAAGGCCCCTGGGGTCACCACCTCTAATATTAGTAAGACAAAGCCCAGGACAAACCAAAAAAGCTTACCTGTGCTTAAAAATTCCAGCATTAGAACTCCTTTTAGTATTTTGGCAAAGCTTTTCCTTTGAGGGGCTAGGAGCTTATCTTTTTTAAGAGCCAGGCCATGTTAGCCCCTAAGATCCTCATAGTGTCTTCGGCCTCCTGGTCTTCCTTGACGGCCCCCGCCTCCCTGGCTACCCCCAGGTTCCAGTAGCGGGAACCCACTGTTAACATCTGCATAATCCCGAAAAAATGATTGATACTATCGTAAGCGTGGATCATCCCCGCCCTCCGGGCCACAACCACAGCGGCTCCCGGCTTACGCCTTAGGGGATAAGCGTGGCTTATACACACATAACCTACCCTATCGATGAAGGCCTTTAGTTCCGGAGTCAAATCCGCAAAGTATACTGGAGATCCCAAGATTAAGGCGTCTGCCTGTACCACCTTGGGAATAATGGTATTTATGATATCCTTCTGAGCGCATTTTAACTCTTCAGTCTTAAAGCAAGCCATGCAGGCCTTGCAGCCTGCTACAGGTTCTCCGCCCAACTGAAAGGTCTCTGTCTCTATGCCCTCTTTTTTGAGCTCATCCAAACACCAATCCAGCATGATAGAGGTATTCCCGTGGTGACGGGGACTCCCGTTTACCGCAAAAACTTTCATAACTACTCCCACAAGTTAATTTCTTTTTGTTTAATTACGGAAAAGAAAATAACAATAAAAAAGCTTTTTGCGCCTGGCTGCGTACAGCTATTCTAGCAGATATAAAAGGGAGCTCAAAGAAGATAAGGACGTTACTCTCCAAGATTCCAAATGAAAGAAAAACGGCAATATTTAGTAGTAACATAATGCAACATCGCACTATATAGTACTAATTGCTATCTCTGGTGATACAGGTCCATTTTAGCTTGGGTGGTAAGGAAAAAAGCTTTCTGCTTATAAAAAAATCTGCCCCTTTCCCGCAGCTGGCTAAAGGATAAGGTGATGGAGTTAAAAGGCTTTCTTAGCTACCTGGCAACTGCCCTTGCTCCTTTAATATTGGCTCAAAATGTGCCAGCATGAGCTGGCGCGTCATGGTCTTACTGTTGGTGCGGGTACTACCACCGTGGACAACTAAGGCCCCTATGGCTATGGGATGGGAGCTTGTGCCCTCCTTTCCCTTCAGGTAGCCAAAAGAGACAAACCAATCCACCCTATTACCGGAAGTATCGTTAATAGTTCCGCTTTTGCCGCCAATGGTTAGATTTCTTAAAACCGGATGGCTCTTGTAGTCCCAAAACTCCCTTCTGCCTGTACCCATGGTAATGGTGGCCTCCATTAAGGCTTTAAGTTCTTTACTGGAGGTCTGACTCATGACCCTTAGCGGCGGGTTTTGATTCCTCTGGTAGACTCTGGACATGACCCTGTCTTCCACCTGGGTGACCAGGTGGGGTTCGGGCATTATTCCGCCATTTAAGACAGATGCCCCTATCATGGCAGCGTGGAGGGGGGATATGGTGGTGGTACGGTTGTAACCCGAGGCCAGTTCCGCCAGGAGAAAGGGATCTGTTGGGTCATCTAAAGAAAAGTTGGAGGTCCCCAGGGGCAGATCAAAGGGTATCTCCCTATTGAAGCCCAAGAGCTCAGCAAAGGCTTTAAGGTCTTGGGGCAACATGGTATAAATGCCCAATTTCCCAAAGACCGAGTTTATGCTCTCGGCAAAACCTTCCTCCAATGAGGCCTTGTGTTTACCTTTATCCGGCTCTTTTACTACGTTGCTTTTATAGAGGGTATGCTTTCCCCCGTCATAGAGCACATAAGAGCGGCGGGTATAATGGTTGCGTTCCATGGAAGCCCCAGCTGTAACTATCTTAAAGACCGATGCCGCAGGTACGTGGGAGGATAGGGCAGGGTTTCTGGCGCCTTTTGTAACCGTATTACCAGCTAAGGCTAAGACCCTACCATCTATGGGATCGATAGCCACCAGAGCCACTTGTAGGCTGCCGGCATTTTTAACCAGCTTTAAGGCCTGGCTCTGGAGTAAGGGATCTAAGGTTGTAGAGGCGTAGAGGCTCTCCCCATCGGGGCCTTTAAACTCTAAAATTGCCCCGCCATCTAAAGCTATGGCACCTTTACTTAAAAGCTCTGCTAGCTCCATTTGGGTAAGGGGATTATGTGGTCCTAATCCCAGTTTACCCACTATCATATTGACTGATTCCCCTTGGGGCACGCTTCCCAGCTCACCTGCGCCGGCTCTTTGAGCCGGCGCAAAGCTGGCTTCACTTATTTGCCCGTCCCCAGCCGCAGGAGGGAGATTATCGCCAATAGGCGCGTCTTGTGGACTAGCTTTAGAATCTTTATCCTTTCCTCTGGAGGCCCTGGGGGAAAAAGGATCAGAGGCGGATCCCAACTGGGCGCGATCATCATTTGGATCATCTTTAGCGCCTCCAGTTCCCCCTTGAGTGCTATCTTCTAAGCCCTCCCAGAAGCTATCTAAGAGACTTTGCTCTTCAGTATCCTCAGCCCCGGTGTCTATGGGAGGGCCAGCTGGCGTTTGGGCTAAAATATTTTCCCCTTCTTCTTTGGGCGTTAAAAGTGGGACTGTACGCACTACCAGAAGGGGGTCGGCTCCTATTTTAGGAAGGCTAGCTAAGCTGCCCTCTTCTGGGCTAGCTTCTGGAGGACTGAAGTCTAAGACTTCAGGCAAGGGTTTATCAGGGATACTAGTGACACCCAAAGTGGGCTGGACAGTCACTACAAATTCCGGAGCTTTGGGATTAGCGCTAACTGTAGGTGCCGCAACGGGACCATTGGTGCCTTCAGGGGGAGCAGCTTCTGGGGTAAAAAGAGGTGCCCCCTCGCCTGCCGAAGCAGACGATGCCCCTTGACCGGAGAGGATCCGGAAAATCCCCACCCCAATGACAAAGAGCATTAAAAGTAAGAGACAAGAAGAAATAAGGAGCTCTTTTAAGTAGAGGGGCTTTTTTTTAACTATTTGAGGGTCTACTTTAGGAAATTTTACCTTTTTTTTGGACCCCTCATTATCCTTGGGTTTTACTACTATAGTGTCGCTTTTAAAGTCGGCCTTAAACTTGCTAGTTTCTGCCCCCTTGGGTTCTTTCTGGGGCACAGCCCTGGGAAAGACGCTACGCTTTTGGGGGCCAGGGTGCCCGTGGGGCACGCCTGGCATTAATTTCTTGCCTGCCATGAAGCTCTTATTTAAAAGACCCCGCCTCTCTTCCTTTGGGGGGGCCGCATTTAAAGGGCCCTCTTGGCTTTTGGCTTGGCCGCCAGATCCAAGAGATTTTTCCCCCTTGGAAAGGGAACTTTTATCTTTAATGGTTCCGGCTGAAAAGCCGGGAACCTTTGGGCTTTCCAAGAGCTCCAAATCAAAGTCCAGCTTCAAATTAATTAGCTCATTGGGGTCCTTTTGCGGCATCAGTCGTGTCCCTTTCAATTTCTTTTCACTTGTGGAAGGATTTTTTCTGTGCCGTCCATGTAAGGAACCAGAACGCGTGGGATCTTTACTGAGCCGTCTTCTTCTTGGTAGTTCTCCAGGATGGCCGCTAAGGTTCTCCCTACAGCCAATCCTGAGCCATTTAAAGTATGGAGGAAACTTGATTTGCCCTTTTCCTTGTAACGGATATTGGCACGGCGGGCCTGAAAATCAGTAAATGAGGAGCAACTTGAGATCTCTCTGTAGACCTGGTCTATAGGGAGCCAGACCTCCAGGTCATAGGTCTTGGTGGAGGAAAAGCCCAGGTCCCCAGAAGCTAAGCTTATTACCCGATAGGGTAACTCCAGCTCCGCTAAGACGTCTTGTGCGTCAGCCGTAAGCTTTTCCAGCTCATACATGGAGTCATCGGGGTAGGTAAACTTCACCAGCTCCACCTTGTCAAACTGATGCATGCGAATAAGGCCTCTTGTATCTTTTCCCGCGGCCCCAGCCTCGGAACGAAAACAGGGGGTATAGGCACAAAGTGAGATGGGAAGAGAAGAAGCCTCCAAGGTCTCGTCTCTAAAGAGGTTGGTGACCGGTACCTCGGCTGTGGGTATCAACCAGAGATCCCTTCCCTCTACCTTAAAGAGGTCTTCGGCAAACTTAGGTAGTTGTCCGGTGCCATACAGGGCCCCGGAATTAACCAAGGCTGGAGGCCAGCATTCCTTATAACCGTGCTTTTTAGTGTGAAGATCCAGCATGAAACTAATAATTGCCCTGTTTAGTTTGGCAAGCTCCCCAAAGAGCACTGCAAAACGGGCCCCGGCTATCTTAGCCGCCCTGGGAAAGTCTAAGAGCCCCAGTTTTTCACCCAGCTCGTAGTGGTGGAGGGCCGGAAAAGCAAAAGTGGGGTTCCCACCCACCTTTCGCTCTTCTACTTGAGCACTCTCTGGTCCTATGGGAACTGAGGGATGGACTAGATTGGGGATATTTTTTAATAGGTTCTTCTCCTTTTCTTCCACTTCCGCCAAGTCAGGCTCCAAAGACTTTATCTTGGCCGACACCTCTTTGAGGCTGGTCATAAACTCCAAAGCCGGCTCTCCAGATTTTTTCAGGCGGACTACTTCATCATTTGCCTTATTGCGCCTGGCTTTAAGCTCTTCAATATCCTTTAAGAGCTCCCGCCTCTTAAAGTCCAGCTCATAAAAACCGTCCACAGACCCCGGGTCCATCTGGCGCTTTATGAGCATGTCCTTAATGAGGTCCATGTTCTCGCGGACAAATCTTAAATCATGCATGTTGCCTCCGCATTAACAGGTTAAGAGCTAAAGTACCACTGCATATAGATTATCTTTATTGACGTGCCACAATATAAAGATTAATTATAAACAAATAACAAGATCGTAGTCGTATCAAGACTGTTTTTTTGTGGATAGAAACGAAACTCACAAATTTTATATCATTATAACATAGAAATCTAATTTTCACCGAGAAAATAACTACTTTAATTAGCCATTTTTGATCTTTTACTTTTACAGGGCCTAGTTTTAGTAAAAATAACGTATTTTCTACTTTTTAGCTAGAAAATTGGTGAAATTTTTACTGGGCTAACTAGAATTGGTAAGATTTTTTTCCCTCTCTTACTAGATATTGTGCTAAATTTTGCAGTTTCCCCTATGTTTAGCCCATGGCAGCCTTATTGGGGTAAGCTTGAAAGCAAAAAGGTTTAAAGGTGCCAAAATTGCTTTAAAGCAAAAGCTTTTTATGTTTCAAAAGCTCGTAGCTTTCAAAGCTTTTCAAGGCTTTTCCAGCTAAAAAGGGATAAAAACTTACCTTATATCCAACATAGGGGAAATATTTAACAATTGGGCCATTTATCTTAAATAGGTACTCTAAAATAGCAGTGCCATTTAGAAGCAAAGGGCAAAATTTTTGGCTAGTAGGCAGGCTATTAGTATTTTTTAGAGATCTATTTGCCAAAGAGGGCACATAGATTTCTCAAAGAAAATTTACTAATTTCTTCTAGCTTAATCTCCTAACAACAAGAAATACGCCAAAAAATTGCCCGCGCTGGCAAAATCCTAAGGCTTAGGACCTTGAAAGAGAAATTTTCTAAAATTGCAAGATTTCTGCTTGTTCTCAGAACTTACATCAAATATTTGAAGTTTTAAAATTTTTTCTGGGGTTTAGATATTCTATCTTTTCTATGATTTATGCCCTAAAATAGCTATACAGTAAGCCTATCCTGAGTTCCCTGTATTATTTCCTACTACAAGGGATGCATTGGCAAAGAAATCTTCTCAGGTAAATCTATCCCTACAATTTTTGAAATTTCTCGCATATCTTCAGTTGGTTCCTTCACAAGAATACAATCATCGTAGTCTTTACATTTTAAATTTCTCATCTCCATTAGAGCATTTTTAGCCGTAAAAACTTTATGCCCCTTAAAGCATTGGTTATGCCCCTTAAAGCATTGGTTATGCCCCTTAAAGCATTGGTTTAGTTTAAGATACAAGCATATAGCCATGAATGAAACCATGATATGTCCTCTAAAGGTATCTTCAGTATCTACGGCGAGTGGTATAATATGACCAACATTTTTTGA
>JAITII010000100.1 GCA_031279515.1 Deltaproteobacteria bacterium | reverse complement strand
CAGGCCAAGAGAGAGTAGGTGGGAAATAATATAGGAAGCGAAAAGGCCTAAGAGCCTACTAAAATAATATGATATAGCTAAATAATATAATATAGTACAATAATATAATATAGCTAAATAATATAATATAGAACAATAATATAATATAGCTAAATATTATATCAAAGTGCCAATGATAGATTATTAAAGCGTAAAATAGAGTATTTTACACTAATTAGCTACACATAAATGTGTCGCAATTAAATTTGTGGGATATATCCTTGCAGAGTTTAGGCCTCCCCTCCAAGGGATGGGAGCTTGCAAGGCTTTTAGACTATGGCCCTTTTACCCCTGGGTTTAGCCTTGGGCAGAAGAACGATGGTGGCTACGACGAGCACCATAATGGGGATAAAAAGGGTAGTTAAAAATTTCGGCATAATGTTGCCTCTTTCTGGGGTGGAAAAGGAGCTAGCTAATCTCATTTTCTTTGGGGAATCTATAATAGTTGAAGGCCTGAAATGGCATAAGGCCAGCTTTATCACCATTTTGGCATCAAGGTCTAAAACTAGTTACAAAAAAGCTACAACTATTTTAAGAGAAAGGGCTTTAAACTACAAGGCAGAAGACGAGCTTAAGTAATGAGTGACCTAGAGGGAGAAACCTATAAAAACTTCCACGTCCCAAAACCCAAAAAAGCCATAATCCATAAATCTAACCTTTGGGGGATATTTAATTGCTTTTGTCCCCTTCAATATAAGTAGCTACTTTTTGATAATTTAATTCATAGAGCTTGTTTTGGATGGAATTTTCCAGAAGCTTAAAAAGCTTTCTGGGAAGATCCGACAAATTAAAGAGAGTAAAGCTATTACCAGGAAGTAGGCGTTTTATTGCCTCATGGCCAAGGCCAATACCGTAGAGCTCGATTCCCAGGCGTATGGCTTCACTAATAGCCGCATGTGAGTTTTCTTCAGAGTCAGGCTCCCCGTCGGTTACCACCAGGATGATTTTGCGTGATTCATCTAGTTGCGACATCTGTTGGACTACCCACCAGATTGCCTCCCCCAAGGGCGTGTTGCCTGTGGCAATCATCTTAAATCTCTTGTGCATCCTGTCCCCATGGGTCAAAATGGGGGCCACAGTAAAGGTATTTAAGTACTTCTGGCTTGGAACCCAGATGGGCATGCCAGGGAAAGCCGTTGCCGCTACATTTATACCTGGAAAGCCGTACAGGGCCTCGCACAAAGAAAATGTAGCTAAGCTCGCCAGATGGATGGTCTCGCGCATGGAGCCGGATATGTCCACCAAAAGGTGAAGAGCTGTGTCTAAGCCAATCCTAGCTACAGGCTTTCTAAAGACCTTAGCTTGTCCAACGCAAAGCCTATGGAGTGAATTGGTGTCCAATTTCCCCATAAACCCAGGCTTATGGGACTGTATTGTCATGGCCTGTAAAAGGCAGTAGAGCTTAGTCTTTAAGGCCAGGGTCGTGTTTCTGGCAGAGGCCAAATCAGATTGGCTAAGCTCGTCAAAGTCATGGCTGCTTACCTGCGCTACGCTAAGTTCGCTTTGGCTACCAGATTCATGGGCCCTATTTAAATCCGCCTCTATCATTGAGTCGAAGGTCTCTGGAAGCTCCCTGGCTAATTTTTCAATTAGAGAGCGGATAATGTCTAAAGGATCAGAAGAAAGAGAATCGGTATCGCAGATTGTGGCTTCTGTATCCCCTGGATCATCATTAGCAAGATTTTCCCAAGGAAAAGCGGTCTCTTCTTTTGTACCATTTTGATCCTCTCCGGGATCCACCTTCTGAAAATAAGAATCTACCCCATAGCTCTCAAAATCTTTACTAGCTCCTGCGTCTTCATAATCAAGGGAGAAAGAAGTAAGAGCGCTTACTATTTTACGGGCATAATCTATTGAATCGCGGGGTAAAATACAATTGGTCTTAAGCTCAGCTAGGACGGCCTCTAGTTTTTTTACAAGGCCTGGAAGCTTTTTTTCAATCCTTAAAGCTATTTTGTGTGCGCTTCTTAAAAGCTCCGGTACAGAGAAGCTTTTCAAAGTCAATACCAGCCAGTTTAAAAGCTCCTCTTGCGCCCCAGATGGAGGAAAGTCACCTTTCAGGAAGAATCTTTTAATGAGAGCACGAAAATTTTCTCTGCAACCTGGATACTTTTCTCCCATTAGCCTTTCAACCCGAAAGTCTTCAATGAGGTTCCAAAGGTAATTTTCAAAAGGCGTAAGGTTAACTGTCTTAAGTAGTTCATAATCCGTCTCTCGGATATGGGCAGCCTCATGGTCTAAGTAACCCCGGGCCAAAACTACAACATCGGGCGGAGAATCCAAGGGCAGGGCAGGCAAAAATATATTGGTACCATCTGAAGTGGCCTTATCTCCTGCTATAATGACATTGACTCCATATTTGCGTCCGAGAACGCTTCCGATAAGAGGCAAGGTTCTAATGAAATTACTAATCATTTTTGTGCCTCCTACCAAAGACCAAGACTATCAAGTGCGCCTTCTTCATCCATAGAATCATTTAAATTAGTAGCACCGGCTGCAATATTATAATCAGCAAAGCCAAGAGGGCTATCCTCTACAATTTTTATGTCCGCTTTTGGGTCAAAAGAGCGAATAATACTATCTAATACAATAGAACTCTGGACTCCTTGGGATATCTTTTGAGCATATTCCAAAATCTCATCGGGGTTTTGCAGCATAGATAATAATGCCTTAAGCCTTATTAGCGTCTGGTCCTTTATTTGGCCTCGTTTGGGGATGCCATTTAAAGCCTCGCCAATCAAATTAGCTAGGCCTAATGCCTTGGGCTCCACGAAAGAAAAAAAGCCCAGCTTGTCGCGCATGAACCTAAGGGGCATTAGTGCATCATGGGAAACTTGACTTGTGCCCTCGTAGACATTTGCCCAAACATTTCTGGCACTTTTTGAGATATCATAAAAGAGCCTATCTCCTAAGGCCTCTACTTCATAGATAAGATTATCGCCAATGCGCCTATCGGGCACAGACACTTTATAAAAGAGCCAGTTAAAATAAAAGTCTTTTTGGATATATTTGGCGCTTATTGTAGAAGAAGCTACTGTTTCTTCCCATTGGGGATGTGCGCTTAGCCAGCTTTCTAAGCTTTTAGCGTAAGCTTCTATAAACTCTAATTTGGCCTCTTGAAAATCTGTTTGAATATCTACTAGTCTATCGCGTAAATCCAGGGCCCTATTTTCTGGCACTACAAAGCCGCCAATAAAAGGAGTACCATTTAGTTCAAGTAAATTTATTGCACTAGCCTTTAAAGCGGAAAATATCTTAAGGCTTTGAGGGTCACATATTTTTTTGCTTCCCAGGGCTGCAAGCTCTGCTGCTGGTAGCTCTGCCCCATTAAAATCTTGTGCCGAAAGCCTACCCTTGGGCGCCCAAATAGCCACATTTAAGTTTATTGCCGTAAGTTTAGAAAGGATTATATCTGCGGCTTGCGTCATTAAGCCTCCCTTTGGATATACTCGACATTGAAAATACGTTGGGCTAGCTCGTATAAAAATGTCCGGCTTTCAGGAGTTGCCCTTAAGCCTAAAGATCTATCCATAGCGTGGACTATAGGAGATATGCCGTGCCTACTTAAAGGTTGATACAAGAGGGTGAGCCGCGCCCAACGCAATAAGGTGCGAGTAGAAAAGGTTATATCAAGTATCATATCGGATCTTGAATATACATCGTTCGTACTTCCTACAAATAGACGCCTTACCTCAGTTACGTATTCAATCATTTTGGAACGCAGGTCAGCTGGAAGCTCAGGGGACATCTTCTCTAATAGCTTTTCCTCAAGGGCAGCTTTTGGATAACCTATCTCACAAAGACAGAACCTATCCATAAATGAACAGTTCTGCCGCAAAGTTCCGTGGTAAAGGCCAGTTGGATCTTCAGTACCATTTGTATTTGCCGTGGCTACAAACCTAAACATGGGATGGGGAACGATGATCTCCCCTCCATTTTCTGGCACGCATAAGGGAGAGCCGTCCAAAATGCTATTTAACCCAGCTGCTGTTGATGGATCTAAAAGATCTATTTCATTTAATAAAAATATTCCTCCATACTTCATAGCAAGGGCCAAGGGCCCATCCTGAAAGAACATTCCCCCGTCTTTCACTGCAAGATGGCCAACCATCTCAGGAAACTCTAACCTATTGTGACCTGTCACCTCAAATAATGGATAATTAAGTCTTGCGGCAATTTGCTTGACCATGCTGGTCTTTCCGCAACCCAAAGGCCCAAACACATACAATGGTTCCGTGTTATCCAAGAACCAAACAATCATGTCTCTAGTATGTTCATGAAAGATATAGTTATCATCAATATTTGGTGAAAAATATGAAGGTGAGTCAAATCCTTTAATTATGGACCCGCTTGCTTGGGAGCTGAAAATTAGACCAGCGTCAAAATCTTTGGTCACTAGGTTTTTAAGGACTGATGTCTGGGTCTCGAAGTTAAAATCCATAGGTTTCTCCTTGGAAAAAATGCTCGAAAAGCCTATAACAGGTAGACAAGGGGAATCGCTGAAGCTAAAAGCATAAAAATTCTAACCACTTTTAGAGATAGTCTAAAAGCTACGCAAGTAAAAGTAACTTAAAAAGAAAATGAAAAGCAAGCATTTTATGGGAATTAGCCTCCAAGAATCATTATAATAAAGTATTTAAAAATATCCACAATAAATTCTATTAATATATGATTTTCTATCATTTGCTGACAACCTCTCTTACGAACTGTTACAATTGGCTCTAGGCCTGGGGCGTCCATTTTGCCTATGACTTTATAAAAAAATAAAGAGCTATTGCCCTTAAAGTTTGCATATTGTTTGCTTATTGCAGCAAAGTTAAATTTTCCCCAAAGGAAAGAAAGTATTGCAATCAGGGCTTCTTTCTACCACGAAAGGTACTGATTCAATAAAACTACAAGCTGCCAAAAACCATAATGTGGGTTTTTTTAAAATAATCCAGCCAAGATTTCGCCAAATGCCAAAAAGGGTACATTCTTATAGCAAGCCGGATTACACTTATTTGCAAAGACTATAAAAAGCCCTAAACCCCTAATACAATAAGACTTAGCCAATAAAAGCCCTTAAAAGCCCTTAAAATTTATTCCAACAAGGAAAATATATTTTTGGAACCTACCACTATATATAGCTGAAGACTCTTAAGACATACTAAATAATAGTAGGGGATGATAATACCCCCAAGCTCAAATACATTAATTAATGTCGAATTTTCGAGCTAGTCATCATAACTTTGTATAACAACATCCAAAACATTATCACTTTACTAAATTTAGCCCAGGCCCAGCAATATCTGCTTCTAAAAAGCACCCCTCTATAATGCCCATCTTGACTTCCAAAATTTATTAGATAGGATCTAATACTTGCTAAAAGCTCTCATATCTAGCTAAACATAAGACTTTAGTTTAAAAAGAAAACCCCGCTAAACTAAAAAGTTCTGCGGGGTTAATATCAAATTTTCTCTTTGTTTGATGGAGCCCACAACCAGATTTGAACTGGTGACCTCATCCTTACCAAGGATGTGCTCTACCGACTGAGCTATGTGGGCATTTTAATTTGTTTATTTAAGGGGGGGGGTAATCCCCCCCCTTTGGCTAATATTAAGTGGAGCGGGAAACGGGGCTCGAACCCGCGACCCTCAGCTTGGAAGGCTGACGCTCTAGCCAACTGAGCTATTCCCGCTCAGGAAAACCTTTAAGTTATAACAAATTAATAGATCATAAGAGGGTAAAAAAGATTGTAGCTATAAATTAATGGGCCGCCTTTAGCGTGGGAGTTAGCTAAATTGGTGGTGGAGGGAGGAGGAGTCGAACCTCCGAAGGCTTTAGCCGGCAGATTTACAGTCTGCTCCCTTTGACCACTCGGGAATCCCTCCACAATCCAAAGCCTGTAAGCTAGGCCCATATGAGCGCTCTATATTACCCAAAAGCCACTTAGCTGTCAATAGTTTTAAATTATCTATTTTTCCTTATTTAGCCAATATTTGCCCAATGGGGCAGCTTTTTAGGCCTTTTGCCCCTGTGTTATAATGGCCTAAAATTTGTCAGTCTAATTAAAGGTCCCCGTCAGGGTGCCTTATATAATGGTGCCCTCTATCTCTAACTTAGAAGCACATACGGAAAAACTTGTCCTGCCCCAGAGCCTCATGCCCCCCAAGCCGGA
The DNA here is from genome assembly GCA_031279515.1 of Deltaproteobacteria bacterium. GTDB lineage: Bacteria > Desulfobacterota > Desulfarculia > Adiutricales > Adiutricaceae > JAITII01. The sequence continues at coordinate 64,682 of JAITII010000100.1, read as the reverse complement.
ACCTAAGACCATGGGGATGCTGGCTCTCTTTTCCTTGTCCCTGTCTTTGACTACTCTGGGGCTGTGGCAGAAGCTCTCACCACTCTGTGAGCACAATCCCAACTTCCCCTTAGCCTTTGTCTCTGTAGCTATTCTTACCCTTGCCCTGGGAGGTATCTGGTGGGGGGCAGTGGCCCGCCCTGAGATAGCCCTTTTAGAGCCTACCTTATGCGTGACCCTCTTTGTGGGTATGGCCTTCTTCCTGGGCATAGGGCACCTTATCCCCCCTGTCCCCGGAGGGGAAAAACCCTACTCTTTGGTAGTGGTCTTAGCCGCCATGGCCCCGGCCTATTTTCTCTGGGGTTCTGGGCCAGGGTTCTTTGCTGCCCTGGCCTTTCCCAAGGACAGGGGATCCGGGCGAGGGCTTTTTAGCCTGGTGGGCCTGGGGCTCTTTTCCCTGGCCTTGGGGATCTTAATCTCTGCCCTTATTAACCACTATGTACCTATCAAAGACATCTGGCTAACCGATATTGGCGCCTTAGCTGCAGCCGGTCTCTTAATATGGCTCTGGGTGAGCCGGAAAAAGACAGACGAGGAGGTCTCTTTCCGCTTCTGGCCCACCAGATCCTTAGGCTACTTCACAGACGAGTCCTCTTACGGCCAAGAGCTTTTAATCTCAGCAAAATCCAGCTCCACTTTGGGACTGTCCTCTTTTCTAGCCTCTATTTGTCTGGGCTCCATCATTTATCTAGTACTTTCCCAAGGATCTTTTCCAAAGGCCTACCTTCCAACTGACTACGGCTGGCTCTTTTTCCCTCTTGCTTCTATCTCTCTGGGGGCCTTACTCTTAGGTCCGGCCCTGGCCCTCTTTTTCTCGCCCATGACGGCCTTGGCGCTAAATAACTGGCTCACTTCCCTGTATGTGGTGCTTTTCCTTCCCCTGGACCAGGGCTCTAGCTCGCCCATAGTCCTAGCCCTACCCTTTATCCTCATAGGTTCCTTTTTACCCCTAGCTGGGCGGGTGGGGGTGAGCCAAAAAGGATTTTTTGCCCTCTGCCTGGGAAAGATAAATTTCTTTTTGGCCTTGGGCTTTGTCTCTGGCGGCATCATAGGCCTTATCCTCTTTTCCCACATTGATGCCCTCTGCGGCTCTTTGTCCTATCTGGCCTTACTAGCCGCCTTCCTAGCGGCTGCTCCGCATCTATCCTGGCTTTTCACAGGCTTTTTGACCTTGGTTTGCGCCCTTGTTTATTATTTTTTCTAAATACCTTATAAAGGACTTGGGAGCTAGTTATTTCCCCAGCCCACCACCATTTTTTGGGCACTTTAAGTTAGGTAAAACATGACTAAAGACAAAAAATCCAGCTTTGAAGAGGAACTTAAAAAGCTAAGTGAGCTGGTAAGTTCCCTGGAAAACCAGGACCAAGACCTGGACGAATCAATAAAGACCTATAAAACAGCAGTGGAATTATGCCAAAAGCTCACCAGCATGCTCTCCCAGGCGGAAGCTTTGATAGAAAGTATCTCCATCTCCCCAGATGGGACCGCAAAGCATTCTCCCCTTACGGGCTTTTCCAAACCCAAGAAAAAGGGGAGCTCCCTTTCTGACTTTGAAGATGAGGACCCGCAAGACCTTGAAGATGAGGACCCGCAAGATCTTGAGGATGATGACTACGAAGACCCACTAGACTTTGAATACGAGGACGACCAATACGATGAGGACGAGGACGCGGATTATATAAGCTTGGAAGACGACGAGGACCCAGATGACTTTGAACCTTCGCGGTGACAAGGCCTTTTTCTCCTGGCGCAACAAGATGGTAGAGGCAATAAATGGCGAGCTGGAAAGGAGATTTAAGGACTTAAAAGAAGATAAGCCGCCGGATCAGGTAAGGTTACTCACCGCTATGGAGTACTCAGTCAAAAGCGGGGGCAAGCGCCTAAGGCCCCTTTTGACCCTGTCTGCCGCCCTTGCCACAGGAGGTAGTGAAGAAGACGCCATGAATGCGGCTTTGGCTGTGGAGCTAATCCATACCTATTCTCTCATCCACGACGATCTTCCGGCTTTAGACAATGATAGTGTAAGAAGAGGGGTACCCTCTTCCCACATAGCCTTTGATGAGGGCACTGCCATCTTAGCTGGTGACGCCTTGCAGTCTCTGGCCTTTACCATCCTCTCTGAACCCCAGGAAAATATCTCCCCAGCCCAGCTCCTTTTAGCTATCAATACCTTAGCCACTGCCATTGGCCCCTTGGGCATGGTGGGCGGCCAGGCCCTGGACCTGGCCTATGAGACCAAGCATCCTCCACTTGAGGACTATAGCTTGATGGTGGAAGGTAAAACCGCTTGCCTGATACGCGTATCACTGTGCCTGGGCTCCATAGTCTCAGAGGCAGAAGATGGCGACCTCTTAAACATGTATAAGATAGGCCAATCCGCGGGCATGGCCTTTCAAATAGTAGACGACATCTTAAACCATGAAGGCGATCCAAAGCTCATGGGCAAGGCAGTGGGCACCGATGCCTCACGGGGCAAGGCCTCCATTTTGGACCATATGGATCCCCATGAGGCCTATGGAATGGCCAAAAAACTTATCTTGGAAAGCATTCTCCTAGCTAGCGTCTACATTTGCCCCCAGTTAGAGTGGTCGCTTTTGTCCCTTGTTGACCGCCTCTTTTGACTTAAATTGGGTGCCCCATGTCCAGAGAGCTAACTTTTCTAAACAAAGACATCTATCCGGAAGACGTAAAGGATCTTACCTTAGAGGATCTTAATCTCTTGGCCTCTGAGATCCGCCAAGTAATAATAGATGTTGTTACCACCAATGGGGGGCACCTTGCCTCATCCTTAGGTGCCGTAGAGATTATAGTGGCTCTGCACCACGTCTTTGACAGCCCCTCTGACAAAATTGTCTTTGACGTAGGCCACCAGGCCTATGCCCACAAGATCCTAACTGGAAGATTAAAAGGCTTTTCCGCCTTAAGACAATCCGGCGGCATAGCCGGCTTTCCCAGGAGGGAGGAAAGCTCTTTCGATTCCTTTAACACAGGCCACAGCTCCACTTCCATCTCCGCAGCCCTGGGTATGGCTGTAGCCAGGGATTTAAAAGGGGAAAAGCATAAGGTCATAGCCATCATAGGAGATGGTGCCTTAACAGGCGGCATGGCCCTAGAGGCCATGAACCACGCCGGAGGCATCAATAATAACCTTCTAGTCATCTTCAATGACAATAGGATGTCCATCAGCCCCAATGTGGGTGCCATCAGCCAGTACCTATCTTTAAAGTTTACTTCTCCGGAACACATTACCTTGCGCGAAAAGGTGAAATCTATCCTAAAGAAGATCATGCCCCAAAAGGGTACCCGCCTTATTCGCCGCTTCCAGGGGGCCGAAGAAGCCCTAAAGGCCTTTTTGGTCTCCCCCAGCTCCTTTCTGGCAGCCTGGGGTTTCAAGTACCTAGGCCCCATAGACGGGCACGACCTTAAGACCTTAATTGAAGCCTTAAGGCATATAAAACCCCTTGAGCGCCCTGTCTTTTTGCATGTCCTCACCACCAAAGGTAAAGGCTATGCCCCGGCTGAAGATAACCCCTTAAAATTCCACGGCCTGGGAAAACCCAAAGGCCCTGAGCTCTTAATAGACCCGGTAAACCCCTTCCCCTCCTTAGCCGAAAAACGGCAATCTTTAATCTTGCCCGACAAAAAGCCAGAAGAAGCCTCAGCTCCTCTAGTAATAGATAAGGCAGATGGCAAAAGCCCAAATGAGAGCCAAGCTAAGGAACTATTTTCCCCCAAGCTTACCTATACCGATGTCTTTGGTTCTTTTATGGTGAAGGAAGCCAAAGAAAATCCCCTTCTAGTTGCCTTAACCGCTGCCATGAGCCAAGGCACTGGGCTTGGGGAATTCTTTCACCTGTATCCGGAAAGGGCCTTTGACGTGGGCATAGCCGAGCAACATGCGGTAACCTTTGCCGCAGGTCTGGCTGTAAGCGGCTTTCGTCCTGTGGTGGCCATCTACTCCACCTTCCTCCAGAGGTCCTTTGACCAGCTCTACCACGATGTTGCCCTGCAAAAGCTAAAAGTATTCTTTGCCGTGGACCGGGCAGGCTTAGTGGGAGAAGACGGTCCTACACACCACGGATGTATGGATCTTTCCTATTTAAGACTCCTGCCTGGCTTTGTGGTCATGGCCCCCAAAGACGAGCATGAACAGCTAAGCATGCTAAAGCTTGGTATTACTCTTCCAGGCCCTGCTGCTATCCGTTACCCCAGGGGCCCTGTTACTGGTAAAAAACCTCCGGCACAGGAGCAGATAATAACCCCCGGCAAGGGGGAACTTATGAAAGACGGAGGCGATCTTACTATAATAGCCATAGGTCAAAGCGTCTGGCCCGCCTTTGAGGCAGCAGAGGCCCTATCCAAAAAGGGGATAGAAGCTGCTGTGATAAACTTGCGCTTCGTAAAACCCTTAGACGAAGAGCTCATCTTAGAGTACGCAGAAAAATCTAAAAGGGTCTTAACTATTGAAGAAAATAACTTGATAGGGGGCTTAGCTGGGGCAGTATCCCAGCTCTTAGTCACTAAAAGGCTCTCTCTTTTAGCCTTTGATTCCATGGGACTACCTGAAGAGCCCGTCCTTCACGCCTCCCAAAAAGAACAGCGCCAAAAGCTGGGGCTGACTTCCGAGGGGATCTTAGCTAGGGCCTTGGCATTAGTTTCCCCAACTTAAAAATAACCCTCTTATAAAATGATAGTCGCCCTTTGGCCTTTAAAGGCCCTTTTGGCCTTTAAAGGCCTTAAATAAGCGCTATCATTTATTAGACCAAAAGCGCATTAGGAATTACCAGATGGAAGAAAACTACCCTAAAGATTTCCCGCCCCTTAAGGCTCTAGATGATAAGCCTCAAAAAACTACCTCTTTCCTGGTAAAACCTCTTCCCTTAAAGGCAGCCGAAACTCCCAAAGGCCAAAAGAACCTAAAGGCGCCAGTTTTAGAAAGAGACTCCAAGCTAATAAGTGCCCCCTTAAAGCAAAAGATAAGCCCTACCCAAAACGATCCTTTAACTCTGGCCTCCCGGGGGAAAAAAGCATCCGAAGGTAATAGGGAAAAACTTATAGGCTATTACCAGCATTACCTGCTCCCTTGGGTCCAGGCCTCCAGGCCGGCATTTTTTGTAGCAACACTTTTTCCTTGTGGCCTTGGGTTCATCCTAGCCTGGAATTCCCCCTCTAGGCCGGAAGTAAGCATAGTAAAATTTATCTTGATCCTCATTGCCTGTTTTCTGGTGCATCTGGCCACAAACATTGCCAATGACTTTTTCGAATACAGGGAAGGCATAGACAAACAGGGCACCATAGGGGGTTCCCGGGTCCTCCAGGAGGGTAAGCTCTCAGTCAAGGCTATTCTGACGGGCATCTTAATTTGCTATTTGACGGCCTTTGTCCTAGCCATCATCATTATCAATGTCTATAAAAATCCCCTCGCCATAGCCCTTTGGGCACTAGTCCTCTTTGCCGCACTTTCCAGTTTCTTCTACGTGGCCCCTCCCATTAAATACGGCCATAGGGCCTTAGGTGAGCTCATGGTCTTTGTGAACATGGGACTAATTATAGTAGTGGGCACCTTTATGGCCTTAACTGGTAGCTTCCAGAAGGACGTGGTGGCCATAGCCCTTCCCCTTTCCTTTATGGTGGCCTCTATCCTTTATTTCCAGTCCCTTCCTGAGATAGTCACAGACGAGCTGGCAGGCAAGAAGACCTTAGCCGGGGTATTGGGTAAAGAGGGTGCCTCCCTCGTCTATCTCCTCTGGTACCCAGTAGTCTGGCTCCTTATCCTGGTACTGTACCTCTGCGGAAAGCTTTCCGCCTGGGCCCTTTTGGCCCTCTTAACAGTGCCAATACATATTTTCGCTTACCTTAAGATTCGCCGGGCTGATGACTGGCTCACCTTGGATAAGTCAGGCTATCTGGTTAGGCTTTTGTATGTGGGAAATAATATTTTTCTCTTACTAGGCGCCCTTTTGTAAGAGCCCTTGAAATAGCTCTTTCTAGTTTCCTTAAATAGCTCCTTCTAGTCACATTTATTGCTACTAACCAGAGATGCCCCTAATATCTTGGAATAATAGTAGTAGCTTTTAGGCCAGATCTAGAAAAAGAAAGCCTTAAAATATATCCAGGGAAGCCTTTTGGTTATCCTTAGCGCTTAGCGTTAATACTGGTTTTCCTTTTTCATCTGCTAAGGCTAGACCTTCGGTATCACCGTCTCTCCAGATAGCTACCCTATCGGCTCCATTTTCATCCCGCAACAAAAAAGTGGGCTCCCCTTCCCTACTTAAAGCCAAGAGCATCCTCTGACGGTTTTTTTGATCTTGAAGGACCATAGAGGGGATACCCCTCCCAGAAAGGGCCAACTGCACCTTACTGGCCCCGTCGGTATCCCTCAACCAAATATGGGGCTCACCTTGTTCTCCCAAGCCCATTTCCAGACGATACTCCCCATTGTCATCCAACATAAAGAACCTGGGTTTACCCCGCACCAGGGTCATAAGGAGCCTGGTGCGTCCGGTCTCATCCACAAGCCTTATCTCGCCAGTAACTAAGGCGTTCTGGCTGGGGTTGGGCGCTTGGGCAGAGGCCCGGGAGTCAAAAATTAATCCATAGAAAAAGGCGCCTAAAAAGCCGCAAAAGACGCTTGATAGCACCAGCACAAGACCAGGGTAGAGGCGCATGCCAAAGCCTATTTAACCTTTAATTTTAAATTTTAGAGAAAAATTTCCCCGATCTCCATTTTACTAAAAATTGGTACCTGTCAAGAAATAAAAACCCCTAATGAACTCTTTATAAAAGAAAAGCTCGAAAATAATGATTTTAAGCCTGGGGGCTAATTACTTTAAGGCCCAGGGCTAAAGCTACACTAAACTCCATTTTCTAGGGGCAAAAAACTTTTAAAAAAATAGTGCCCCCAGCTGTTTAAAACAGAAAAAAATCACCTAAAAAGAGAGAACTTTTAAAAGAGTTTTAAACAAGATTGGACAGAGCCAAACACAAGGGGGCAAAAATTGTGTCCTCAAATGTTTAAAATTACCTTTTTTTAAACATACTCTAAAGCCCCGTCCAAAGTCTAAAACCTAGTATTTACCATGCTTATCTAATGCCAAGGGGGGAGTTTTAAACATTTTCCCTAAAAGAGGCAATTGTTTAAAACTTTCATTTACCCGGCTTGAATAAACACTTAGGATGTTTAAAACCCTAAATACTAGATATAGTGTATTGTACTTGGTAGAGTTATTTTTTTACTCCAACAATTTCCTGTTGATCCATTTTAAGCCGCATTTTAAGGTAAAATTTTTTTATGCGCGTATCTTGTGGACTATTTCCCAAAGCTATTTAGTGGTACCCTCTATATCTAGTGGACGGTAAGGAAAATTATTCCTATGATTTATTTTTTGGCCAAGGCCTTCTTGTATGTATCCCCAGTGGGTCTCAAAGAGCTTTCCAGGAGAAATATCTTCAGCATCCTAAACCTTAAGCAATATAAGGCTTTCAGCTGATTTAAGGGCTTTAATCACTCTAAGATTTTCCCAAGAACCGGGCAAAAAGGGGAGGACTTTCAAAATTTGAGCTCTTTTCCAAAACCCAGATCTCTGGACTTAAAACCGCCGTAAAATATAGACTTTAGAAAACAACTCCCACAAATTTAGTAAATACAAGGGCAAAAATTTTTTTTCATAGGAAATCTACTTGTAGAGCCATGCTCAGATTATCTTTACTGGATTTTGTGTTTTTTTTTCTAAAAAGTGTTGACTCCACACCGGACTTGAGAGTATCTTTAGATCATTAAAAGTGATTTTAATCGGGTGAGCAAAAACTCCTCTAGGGCCAGAGCAAAACTTTTAACCGACCTAAATCGGACCGGAGGATTTTGACCACCCCAGCCGACCCTACCATCACACAGGCCGCTATAGCGGCCTGGCTAATTTAACCACTAATTTAACCACTAGTTTAATCACTAGTTTAACCACCCTTTGGACCAGTTAAATTTGGTCCAAAAAGCCTTCGCTTAAAAGATGAGCCTATATCGGGATATCTGCGACCTATGGCGATGTTTTTCCATTTAGTCTTTTTTCCATAGTTTAATCACTACATAGAACATTTAGTTCTGGAAAAGGCATGAAAAAATTCATAAGAAATGGCTATGTAGTTTTAGTTCACAAAAAAATATAAGTTTTTTAGCTTTAAACGGCCTTAATTAAAAAGAAAGTCCTTTTTTAAAAGCGGAATCTATCCGCCATAGGAGAGATCTTTTCTTTTTTTAGCCAATATCTATTACCAGACAAGGGTTTTTTTTCTTTTTTTAACCAGGCTCTAGCCTCGGGGGAGATAAATTATGGATAAGCGCTTCACGGCAGCTTCGCAAATCAAGAAAAGAGATGGACGCTTCGCTCCCTTTGAAAGCGACAAAATCAAGATGGCCATTTGGAAAGCCGGACAGGCCACTGGCCAGTTCGGAGAGGTCACTGCCGGCACCCTGTCTATGCTGGTACTTGAAAAAATTGCCAAACTGCAATTGGAAAGTACCATTGATGTGGAAAAGGTACAGGACATTGTGGAAGAGGTCCTCTTTGAGTCAGGCTACCTGAAGACCACCAAGGCCTATATCCTTTACCGAGAGCAGAGGACCCACAACAGGATCTTGGCCCGCCAGGGCCACTCCGAGCTCATGGACGCCTACCTCAAGGACATAGACTGGAAGGTGAGGGAAAACAGCAACATGGGCTTCTCCCTCCAGGGGCTAAACAATTACATTGCCTCTGCCATCACCGGACGCTACTGGCTCCAGAACATCTATACCCCCGAGATCAGAGAGGCCCATGAAAGAGGGGACTTCCACATCCACGACCTAAACCTCTTATCCGTCTACTGCGTGGGCTGGGACCTCAAAGACCTATTGGAGTCGGGTTTCAGGGGGATCTCTGGTAACGTGGAAAGCGCACCTCCTAGGCACCTGCGCTCTGCCTTGGGCCAACTCGTGAACTTTTTCTACACCCTCCAGGGGGAGGCAGCCGGGGCCTAGGCGGTCTCCAACTTCGACACCTTACTGGCACCTTTTATCAGGGCCGATTCCATGACCTTTAAGGAGGTCCGCCAGGCCCTCCAGGAGTTCATCTTTAACATCAATATCCCCACCAGAGTGGGTTTCCAGACCCCTTTTACCAATATCACCATGGACCTGTCCCCTCCCAGTTTCTACCGCAACTCCCCTGTCATCATCGGGGGAGAAAAACAGGATAGCGTCTACGGCGACTACCAAAGGGAGATGAACATCTTAAACCAGGCCTTTGCCGAGGTCATGATGGCCGGCGACAATAGGCAACGCGTCTTTACATTTCCTATCCCTACCTATAATATATCCAAGGATTTCAACTGGGACGATCCCAACCTGGGACCCGTCTGGCGGATGACCGGCCACTATGGCATCCCCTATTTCTCCAACTTCGTGAACTCGGACATGGACCCGGAAGATGCCCGCTCCATGTGCTGCCGCCTAAGGCTGGACAATCGGGTCCTAAAGGAAAGAGGCTCTCTTCACCTGGAGAAAAGAGGCGGAGGCCTCTTTGGCGCCAATCCCTTAACAGGTTCCGTGGGGGTTGTGACCCTGAACCTGCCTCGTCTGGGCTACCAAGCCCAAAATGAGGACGAGTTCATGGATCTCATGGATCGTTTGGTTGATCTAGCAAGGGACAGCCTCGTCATCAAGCGCAAAGAGTTGGAGCGCTTCACCGAGGGCGGGCTGTATCCTTACACCCGCTATTACCTGAGGGCTGTCAAAGAGTGCTCCGGGCACTACTGGGACAACCATTTCTCCACCATTGGGGTCTTGGGGGCCAATGAGGCCTGCTTAAACCTCTATGGTGAAAGTATAGCCACCTCCAAGGGTCAGGCCTTTGCCCTCCGGATCCTGGATCATTTGCGGGAGCGGATAGCTTCTATCCAGGAAGAGACCGGAAGCCTTTACAACCTGGAGGCCACCCCGGCCGAGGGCTGCTCCTATCGCCTGGCGCGTCTGGACCACCGGCTCTATCCGGACATGATCTTCGCCTCCGGCAGGGCGCAAGACCATAAGGGCCCCGATCCCTTTACGCCTTTCTATACCAACTCCACCCATCTGCCGGTGAACTATTCGGACGATCTATTTGAAGTCTTAAGCCACCAGGACGACCTTCAGGCTTCCTATACCGGCGGGACGGTGCTGCACTCCTTTTTGGGAGAGGAGATAAAAGACTATACTCTGGTGCGGGATCTGGTACGCAAGATAACTGCCAACTTCAAGATCCCCTACTTTACCATCACCCCCACCTTCTCCATTTGCCAGGACCACGGCTATTTGCCAGGAGAAGAGCCCATCTGCCCCTACTGCCATAAAGAGACGGATGTCTACTCCCGGGTAGTTGGGTACCTGAGACCAGTAGCTCGCTGGAACGACGGCAAGAGAAAGGAGTTCGAGTTGCGCACCCCTTATGCCGGTCTCATGGGGGATACCATGTGCCCTGTAAAAGAGTCTCTAGTAGAGGAGGCTTCGGCACAAAGCCAAGACCAGGAAGAATTGGAAGGAGCCTTAAAGGTTGCGAATTGGAGGCCTAATAAAAATATCAACAATTGATTTCCCCGGAGTCCTCTCTGCGGTGATCTTCACCCAAGGTTGCAACTTCTTTTGCCCATATTGCCAAAACCCCGAACTTGTCCGCCCCTTTGGGGAGCTTTTGGACGAGGACGGGGTTTTGGAGTTTTTAAGGTCCCGTACCCAATTTTTAGATGGGATAGTCATCTCCGGAGGTGAACCCACCTTGGTAGATGACCTAGACGAGTACATCAAAAAATTAAAGGGCTTAGGCTACAAGGTAAAACTGGACACCAACGGTTCTAGGCCCCAGGTCATCAAAGACCTTTTGGAACGAAAGCTCGTTGATTACATAGCCCTGGATTTAAAGCAGCAGCCAGAAAGCTATTCCAAAGACCTTGCCCCACTTAAGGAGTCTGAAAGAATAAAAGAGACAGTAAATCTTCTTAAACGCCTAGGCTATCCCCACGAGTTCCGTACCACCTGCGCCTGGCCCTTTGTCACGGAAGAGGTCATAGAGAAAATAGCCGCAGCTGCCTCCGGAGAAGCCCCCCTTTTTCTCCAGCAGGTAAAGACCCAGAGGGTCTATAACCAGGCCTTCATGGAAAAATTTCCCCGCCAGCCCACAAGGGAAGACCTCTTGCGCTACAGAGACATTGCCCGCCGCTTTGTCCCCTGCTTCATCCGATAGGGGCCGTGAAATGTCACTAGTCTCCTTTTCCGATGTCACTAGGGTTTATGGCCGGCAAGAAGTCCTCAAAAACGTGACCTTGTCCATAGAACCTTTAGAGCGCATAGGCCTCGTGGGTAAAAATGGTGCAGGAAAGACTACTATCATACGCCTTATCCTAGATGAGGAGACTCCGGATAAGGGCCAGGTGACCAAAATCCGAGGCCTTAAAATAGGTTACCTCCCCCAAGAGCTCTTGACCCAATTTGGTCAAACTCTTCTGGACCTAGTCTTAGACATAGACTCTGAGTACCGCCAGGTGGAGTTCGCCTTAAAGGAGATAGAAGAAAGGCTCGCCTCCCTTAAGGAGGATTCCCTCCCCCAGGCTGAGATCATGGCCATGGTGGAGCGCCAAGGGGCGCTCCACCATGAATTTGAGCGTTTGGGCGGCTGGGAAAAGGAGTTTGAGGCCAAAAAGATCTTAATGGGCCTAGGCTTTACGGAAAAGGACTTTACAAGAGAGCTCTCTATGTTTTCCGGAGGCTGGATCATGCGCGCGGTCCTGGCCCGTCTTTTACTTGCCAAGCCCGACCTTTTGATCTTAGATGAGCCCACGAACCACTTGGACTTAGATAGCCTTTTATGGCTCGAATCCTACCTCAAGGGAATCACCTCGGCACTTTTACTGGTGTCCCACGACAGGGTGTTTATCAATAACGTAGTCAACAAGATAATAGAGCTGCGCCAGGGAAAGGCAGACAGCTATCAGGGAAACTATGAAAAATTTCTAGAGACCAAGGCCCTAAGGATCCAAACAGAATCTAATGCTTTTTTAAACCAGCAAGAGCGCATCAAACAGATAGAAAAGTTCATTGAAAAAAACCGAGTCAGGGCAACTACCGCACGCAGGGCCCAGAGCCGCATCAAGACTTTAGAGAAGATGGACAAACTAAGCCCCCCCGAGGATCTTGGGGATCTAACCTTTAACCTGTCTCTTCCCATAGGCAGAAGGGGTCCGGACCTGGTAGCCGAACTTACGGGTGTCTCTAAAAGCTACGGGGACCTTTTGGTCTTAAAAGATCTTAACTTTCGCCTTAAGAGAGGAGATAGCCTGGCCTTAATTGGCCCCAATGGCCGAGGAAAGTCCACTTTGATAAAGCTTTTAGCCGGGCTCATCCTGCCCACAACTGGGACCCTGCGGCTTGGCCAGAACGTGGACATTGGCTATTTTTCACAGTTTCAGATGGACAGCCTAAATGCCAAAAATACTGTCTTGGAGGAATTTTCAGAAGTTTCGGGGAATATGACAATAGGGGCCCAAAGATCTCTTTTAGGCAGCTTTCTCTTTTCCGGTGACGATGTCTTCAAGAAGGTAAAAGTACTATCAGGGGGAGAAAAAAGCCGCCTTTTACTTGCCAAGATTATGGTATGTGCCCCTAACCTCCTACTTTTAGATGAGCCCACCAACCACCTGGATATCGCAGGCAGGCAGATGTTGGAAGAGGCTTTAATCAATTTTGAAGGGACCATGGTCATAATCAGTCACGACCGTCATTTCATAAATAGACTCGCAAGCTCCATTGGAACCATAAATGATGGTACCCTTAACATCTACCCCGGCGATTATGACGACTATAGAGATATTTGGCTGAAAAAAATCGAGGCTGAAGCTCTAGAGGAAGAGCTTATCGCGGCACAGTTAATAGAAGAGGCTGACAAAGGGAAAAAGCCGGAAGCCAAGCGTAAAGAAAACGAAAAGAAAAAAGAAAATCAAAAGCGTAAGAAGACTATCCAAAAGGCTATAGCTGAAAATGAAGCTCGCTTGGATATCATTACTAATAGGCTCCAAGAGATAGATGATGCACTCTCTGATGCCAAAATTTATCGCAACTCAGATTTGGTACGAAATTTGAACCGCGAAAGAAATGAACTTGCCAAAGAATTGGGTGACTTAGAGCAAACCTACGAAGAAAACCTGCGCGCCGCTGAAGATCTAGAAGTAAGCCAGTAAACACCTTGGATATCATTACTAATAGGCTCCAAGAGATAGGTGTTACATTTTTGCATTAAAATTTATCTAATTAAGTCAGAATTGAATCGAACATTGCCAGAGAAAGCTCCCATGAGCAATTTTTATAGATAAAGCCCTTTGAAAATTTTTCCCTTGGGTGCTAGTGGAAGCTTGGGATTTTTGTACGTTTTAGTACTTTAGTTTCACAAAATAACTATAATTTTGCCCTAAATTAATGGGGCAATTAAAATACCAAAAAAAAAAGATACGTAAAATATAGTGGTGTAATCGTCTTAGCTACTATTTATTGTTGTTAAAAAAAACCTACTAACTCGCTTGACACTCTGAAAGCAATATAAGATAATATTTCTTATCACTTCAACATCTAGAAAAAATCATAGCATATAGCATTAAGCAATCTAAAAATGACCGCGGTCAAAATATGAAAAGAGCTCCCATGAGGCTTTTGCTAAATGACTTAAAGATAGGCTATTTTTATAGCCGAAAGAGTATTTTTTTAGATGTTTTTTAATAAATTGGCTCTTTGCTTTTACCATAAGGTCTTATGGAACACTCCATGTAAACAGTACATATACTGATAGTTATTATAAAGCTCTGAAAATTCATCTACCAATCTCACTCCTTGTAACCCACTTCTTCACTCCAAATATTTTCTTTTATTAACTAACAGTTATTTTTAGCTATAAATTATACTTAAGTTATAATTTTTAGCTAAACAATGCTCTTTTTTGCCAGCTCAGGAAGGCGGCTAATTAAATTAGCCGCGCCACTTGAGAGCGCTCTATTTTTACATTTGAAATGCCATGGTGAACTGATTTGAAAATGAAAAAAATCAGTTTTTACCAAATGCCACCAATTTCGATGCATTTTGGAATCATTTACAAAATTCAAAACCTAGAGCCAAATATCAGGAGGCTTTACATCAATACTTAAGATTCATTGGGAAAAAATTTCTTTTATTACCCATTGGAACCGCAAAAGCATAAGGGCAGCATGTTGCGTTTCAACATTATGACACAGGGAGAAAAAATCATGAGCGCCATGATTAAACATTTATTTTTAATCACTTTAGGCATTATAACTATGATGTCTTTATCAACTTTTAATGCCTTGGCACAAACAGAAGACACTCTTGGAACTACCTTGGTAGAAGGAAGGCTTATTGAGGAAAAGCTATCGGCTGAACTTGCGGAATATGGGCACCAGGTTCAGGTGATTCAGGGAGAAACTTTAGCAAAACTTGGGTACTCGGATATAAACGAAGCTTTAGCTAAACTGGTCCCAAGTTTGATCCTTATAAACAAAAGCCGCGGTGACTACAACTCCTTTAGGATGAATGGCAACTCAGGAGTTCTTTGGCTTGTAGATGGCATTCGTGTCAACAATAGGCTTTACGGCAGTGCATATGTCGATACTATCGGCATCCATATGATTGAAAGAGTTGAAGTATTGGTTGGCGGAGAGGGTTTATTCTACGGAACAGATTCCACATCGGGAGTTGTAAATATTATTACCAAAAAACCAACCCCCGAGTTATCTGGGGAAGTAGGAGTTGCTTATGGAACTTATAATTTCAGCGATTTCTATGGATATGTATCCAGCGGCATAAATGGCCACAACTTTTTGTTTTTCGCCAGTAGAGATGCCTGGAAAGGCTTTGATCCGTTTCCCGAAAGGGCTTACATCCTAAGCAACAATTTTGATCCTGTAACAAGATCCTATGACAGACTCAATATAGGCGTAAAATATACCCATGAGTTCAATCTTGAGGGCCATAACAATCTATACTTCAGTCTGCAAAGAAATTCCGGAAAGTTTGACAACCATACTCCAAGTTACCACAGCCGGGTAAATGATCGCGAGGAATACATTGGTGTCTTAAAGTGGGATCACGACGTAACGCCAAACTATAGCTATTACATTAAAGCTTATTATCATTCTTGGTGGACGAAGTATACAAGAGTAAATCTACAATATCAATATGCTGGGATTGATGAGCTTTGGGGCTACCAAGACTGGGGCATCAATATTTTAAATAGTATTCGTACCGATAGCGAACATGAATTTCTTATTGGTCTAGATTACCAAAACTATTGGGCTATGGACGATGTATGGAGAATTAGCGCAATGCATGAACAGGTTTGGGCGATTTTTGCCCAATTCCGGCCTCATTTTTCTTTTAAAGAAGATTGGAAATTGGCAATAGGTGCCAGATACAATCACACGGATGGCGGAAGCTCTTTTATCTGGAACATAAGTTCCAGATTGCCTATTATAAGTGAAGACCGTTTATATCTACGCGCCAATATCGGCACATCTTTCACTCTTCCAACTGCTGAAAATCTATTTTTAGATGAACCCAGCGGTAAAGGCAATCCTAATCTAAAACCTCAAGAAAGCTTAGCAGCCAATGTTGGCATAGGAACCAAGCAAAGGTATTTTGATTTTGAACTTGGTGGTTTTTATGAGCGGGTAAAAGATAGAATTAGGCTTGATGCTAATTCCGTTTTTGAAAATGCCAAAGGCTATACCAGGGTGCGAGGGTATTCAATAATCGCTAATATTTATCCTGTCGATGGATTAGTCTTTTCAGGTTCCTATGTATCTCAACGATATCAGGAAGAAAATAATGGCGTAAAATCTGACGCTCCCCTTGGAAATTTCCCACTAGAGTATGCTAAGCTTAGTATGCAGTGGGATGGTAAATTTGACGATTACCGTTATGGCATTGGCATCTATAATACTTGGATGGGTGATATATACTCTAGTACTGGGCGCATTAACTTCGGCAATTATTGGTTGACTGATATTAATTTATATTTCGCTCCAACTGAAAAGCTTAGGATTACACTTTCATTGGGCAATGTATTTGACACTGAATATAGCTATTCTTTAGCCCGCATAGCTGATTCTACCGAGCCTGGTGGCTACTATTATTATGCCGCGCCAATTGGCGTTCCTTTTACAATAACAGGAGGCATAAGCTACACATTTTAAAGCGCCAATACCTGACCTTTGATAGTCGGGTATAAACAAAAATGGATATCATATACTCGAAAAACAGGAAATTTTTGGTTCTATATAGGTATCCATTTAATTAGTTTGATCTTCTCTTTAATTTGCGGTAATTTCTTTTCTAAATTAGTCACTCCAAACTACACCACACTAGATTTTTGTTCAAAAATCTAGTGTGGAGGAGTGAACACATGCTAAATACCGCATTATACATTTTAGGCGCAGCGGTACTGGCTATAGTCTTTTCAAGCGCTTTGCCCCAGCCGCTCACTATCCATAATTATAACTACGATCTTTCAGACAATGTGGAAATATTCAATAATATTCCCCAGAGGGTTATAACCACCAATGGATCGGCTACGGAGACGCTCTTGGCATTGGGTCTGGAAAAGAACATGATAGGCACCGCCTATCTGGATAACCCTCCCATGGAAGAGCTTCAGGCGGCTTACGATAGAATCCCCGTCATTTCCCGGATGTACCCTGGCAAAGAACAAGTTCTGGCACTGGAACCAGACCTCATCGTGGGTTGGCATAGTGTCTTCGCGCCGCAAAACTTAGGGGATACCTCTTACTGGAACCGCCTGGGTGTAGCCACCTTCATCTTGAGGGACTCCTCTCCACTTCCCTCCAGAATCTCGAATGTCTATGACGATCTAAGGGATTTGGGTCTCATCTTTCAGGTGGAGGAAAGGGCGGCGTCTTTTATAAATGATATTGACTCTGAGCTTCAGGCTATGGCCGAGCTCACGGGTGCCAGGGACAAAAGCTTAAGGGTCCTTATTTTGGAAAACATGTCCGGCGGAAGGATGCGGGCTTGGGGTGACGATTCCACCCCAGGACAGATGCTTATCACAATTGGGGCGGTAAATGTCTTTAGTCGCACAGGGGACCAAAATAGAGAAAGCATAGTTGCCGCCAACCCCGATGCTGTCATCATTATCTATATGGATAGCGTTTTAGAAGAATCAGAGCTCCTATTAAATAGTTTTTTTACCGACCCTATTTTAAAATACACCCAGGCTTCCAAGGATCGACGCATAGGGCTAGTTCCTCTTTCAGAGACCTATTGCCCTGGCGTTCGCATTATTGATGGCCTTAAACATATGTCTAACATCCTCTTTGCGTAAACCCATATGATAGTGGAAAAAGACAGTACCCTGGCCCTTTGGGCATGGATCTTATTATTGGCTATCCTTCTTGTCCTTTCCATCATTTTAAGCATTTCTATGGGTCAGGTAAAAATCCCCCTCTCCCAGATGCTGGACATCATTCGTCAAGAAGGTCACTCCCTCTTTAAAGAGATCATAGTAAATCTAAGGCTGCCAAGGGCCCTAGCAGGGGCCCTGTGCGGCTTTGGTCTTTCTATCTGCGGCTTAAGCATGCAGGCTGTTGTCCGCAACCCACTAGCAGACCCCTATCTTATGGGAATATCCTCAGGGGCCGGTTTAGGGGCTGCGGCCTCCATCCTCTGGCTGGGCTCGGCGGGCCCCAGCCTTCCTATCATGGCTTTTTTAGGCGCCCTCATAGCGGGCGCCATGGTCTTTGCCTTGGGCTCTAGAAGCAGGGCCCCGGTGTACCGCTTGATCCTAGCCGGTCTGGCCATGAACGTTTTATGCTCCTCTTTGACTGGACTTTTGGTGTTTTTCAACGTGAATCCCCAGAGGCTCCAGAACCTTTCCTTCTGGCTGATGGGTAGCCTGGCCCCGGCCACCTGGACTAACCTCATCTGGCCTTGCATCATAACTGTGCTGGGTTCCTTTTTCTTCTGGTTCCAGGGCCGCAACCTAAACCTCATCTCTTTAGACGATGACGAGTCCCGCTCCTTAGGGGCTAGCCCCCAAAAGCTAAGGCTAATCTATCTAATAATCATCTCCCTTATCACCTCATCACTTACCGCTTTCTTTGGCATAATAGGATTTGTGGGACTCATTGTACCCCACATCATGCGTTTTTTTGTAGGCAGCGATCACTTGCGCTTGGCTCCTTTAACGGCACTTTGCGGAGGGATCTTCATGGTCCTCGTAGACACACTGGCCCGCTCCGCGGCAGACTCAGAAATCCCCTTGGGCGTCATCACCGGAGTCATAGGAGCCCCCTTCTTCTTCTGGCTTTTACTACGTCCGACTAAAAGGGGCTGATAAGGAGCTTGAAAATGGAACTGGGAGTTCATGAGATAAAAGTTGCCCTGGAAGGCACAGAGATCCTCCACGGAATAAATCTATCCTTGGGTGAAAAACGCTTAACCGGTATCATAGGCCCCAATGGAAGCGGCAAAAGCACCTTGATTAAGACCTTCTATAAGGCCCTGTCCCCCTTTCACGGATACATAAGCTATGACAATGAGCGCCTGGAGGATATCTCGCAGAGGCGCTGCGCCAGGATTACCGCCGTACTCCCGCAGCACAAGGACGGGTCCACGGATCTAAAGGTGATAAATGTTGTCATGATGGGGCGCTACCCCTATAAAGGCTTCATGGAATCCATGGGACACGATGACGAGGAGCTAACCAAAAAGACCCTAGATAACCTAGGACTCCAGCGCTTTGCCCAGAGAAAGTTTTTCTCCCTTTCTGGAGGGGAAAAACAACTGGTGCTCTTGGCCAGGGCTCTAGTCCAGGACACCCCCTGGCTCCTTTTAGATGAGCCCACTAACCACCTGGACATCCAACATCAGTTGCGGCTTTTGAACATCTTAAAAGAACTGGACAAAAAAATAGTTGTGGTCTTTCATGACCTCTCCCTGGCCTCAAAATACTGCGATGAGCTCTTTGTCATGAAAGATGGCCTGTTAGTGGCCCAGGGTGACCCCATGGATATCATGACCTCAGAGCTTATACACAAAGTCTATAATATAGAAGCACTTGTCATACCACATCCCATAGGAGGCCGTCCTGTGGTCCTTTTATAGGTCCTTTTTAATATTAGCTCTTAAAATTTTTTTCCCCATGTATAGCTTGAAAGAGCCTTTTAGCTTTTAAAAAAATCCCCCGCCAGGACAAGTTATCAAAGTGGGGGATTAAAATGCGATAGGCACCTTCAGCCAGAAGCTATCAGAGCCGAATCTTTTAAATTAATAGGGAAGGACCTGTCTGCCTTTTGTTTCAAAGAGGGTTATGGCACAGCCGAAATAGAGGGCAGAGGCACCACACACGATGCCCACCCAGCCGGCAATCCTAACTAACACTATAGAATCAAGGTAATAGCTAAAAGCCAAAAGGATAAGCACTATGAACAAGGTAGTATCCACTACTGTAAGGAGCCTACCTCCTTTGAAAACACCCACTAGGAGCAGGAACACAAAGATAGCCCAAATGAGCATGAATGTACCTAGAAGGGCTGCCGATGGTGCAGCGGCAAAGCCCAAGGCAGGCAAGATATCAAATGCCGCGTAGCTAAGCCAAAAGCCGCCAAAACAGCAAAAGCTCACACTATCAAAGGTGCTGCCTTTCACAAATTCCATGATCCCAACTATGAGCTGAACCAGACCGCCAACAAAAATAGCCTGTGCTAAAATCGGCGATCCAATGGGAAAAAATCCAGCATTAACACAAGCTAATAATCCTGTAGTAATTCCAAAAGCAGCTAGCCCCAATGGAGTGGGGTCGGATAGTTTCGACTGCATAAACAAAATCCTTTCATCTATATTGACCTCGGGAGGACAAGGCCAAGGAGTGGTATATTTTAGTGCCATTAAAAATTTTTTCTGGCAAATTCACCCACGAGTGGGTAAGCGAAGTATCCCTCCCCCCAAAATACTTGATTTATTTGTGCTTAGGGGAATTTTTTTAAAAATTTTACTTGAGCTATGATAGTTTTGTCAAGTGCATTGAAGCATAAAACATCTTTCAATATTCATGATAAATACCGCGTATTTACTATATTTTTATATTATTATGCTATTAATTTATTTTACTTAAATCAAGATTTTTTATTGAACAACAAAAAATTTTTTGTTTAATAAAAAAATTTTTTATATTGTACAATTCTTGTAGTTTTTATAATATACAATTATTACCGTTTTTATAATAAACAGTTCTTGCCGTTTTTATAATATACAATTATTGCCGTTTTTTAGCCTACAAAATCTTCAGATAAAAATATAAAAAGTTCATCGTTATATAGTCACCTTTATAGTTTCTGATACAACAATTTCATGATCATATTTTTACGCCAGTAAATTTCCCTAATTACTAGTTGAGACACTAGTAACTTACGGCAATATAAAAATATAATAGCCTTTTAATAAATTTGATTTTTTATAAATTAAAAGACTTAAATTAGCCTACAAGGCTTTTGGCAAGTTCCCTTACCTTTTTATCCAGCTCTAGGGCATCTTCTACAGTTTCAATATTTTGCCTTTGGGCCCGGTTTAAAGTCTCTTCCACCAGGTCCCCGATACCCAGAAAGCTTATAGCCCCTTGTAAAAATGCCTCTACTGCAGTTTCTCCGGCCGCGTTTAAGATAAGAGGCGCACTGGCGCCCTCTGTGCCAGCAGCTTCCGCCAAGGGGAGACATTTGAAGGCGCCTCTGTCCGGTTTGGCAAAGGTAAATGCCCTCTCAAAGGATAGGGGAGCAAAAGAATCGATATTCCTGTCTAAAAGGGGCCAGCGGTGGGGATAGCTTAAAGCCAGGGCAATGGGAACGCGCATGTCCGGGACCCCCAGCTGGGCAATTAAACTACCGTCTGGATATTCCACCAAAGAATGGATTATGCTCTGGGGGTGGATAAGGATATCTATTTTCTCGTAAGGTACCCCAAAGAGGTGATGAGCCTCTATGACCTCAAGGCCCTTATTTAAGAGGGTGGCGCTTTCAATAGTTATTTTGGGTCCCATGTGCCAGCTGGGGTGGGCTAAGGCCTCGGCTATTGTTACCCCCCTTAGCTCTTCCAAGCTGCGCCCCAAAAAAGGGCCCCCTGAGGCGGTTAAGATTATCCGCCTTAGCCCAGAGCCGTCCAAGCTTAAACCCAGGGCCTGAAATATAGCCGAATGCTCGCTGTCCACTGGAATAATCAAGTCTTTAAAGCGGGGCATTATTTTATCCCCAAAGAGGACTAAGGACTCCTTATTGGCCAAGGCCACCCTTTTCCCAGAGTTTAATGCCGCCCAAGTAGGTGCCAATCCTATAGCCCCGGATATTCCAGAGACTATAAGCTTAGAACTGGAAAATTGTGCTATCTTTGTAAGCCCGTCTGGACCAATTAGTATTTCCGGAAGGGGCGAAAACTTTCCTTGCAGGCGGGAGATTAAATCCTTCCTTTGGGCCTCTGCCAATACGGATATGACTTCCGGCTGAAAAGCTAGTGCATCTTTGGCCATTTGCTCCATATTGGTGCCGCAGGCCAGGCCCACTACCCGCACTTTTTCCTTAAAGGCAAAAGCTATCTCTAATGTCTGACGGCCAATGGAGCCCGTTGACCCCAAGACAACTATGGGAAGGGGAGAGCCTATCAAGCTAGGGCACTATGCGGAAAAAGAGATAGTAATAAAAGACTGGGAGGGTAAAGAGCAAAGAATCCAATCTATCCCAAAAGCCGCCATGTCCTAATAAAAGGGTAGAGGAATCTTTGATGCCCATGGCCCTTTTTAAGGCGGACTCAAAGAGATCCCCAAAGGTCCCAAAAAAGGCCAAACCTAAAGACATTAAGATGAGCTCCAGGTTGGAAAAGACGTCCGGCAGGTAATAGCGGGACAAAAAACCCACCAGCATGGCGGCAATGCAGCCTCCTAAAAATCCAGAGATGGTCTTATTGGGCGAGACTTTCTCGCAGAGCTTGGGCCCTTTTAGCCTGGAGCCTACATAGATGGCTCCAATATCGGCACAAGAGGTTACCAAGATCACATAGAACAAAAATTGGGGCCCGTGCTCAAAGACCTTTATTAAAAGGACATAGGAAAACAGGTGGGAAATATAGAAATGGCCCATGAAATAGCGGGCTATGAGGTTTACCGAGATCTTGTCCCCAGTTGGCTCTAAGATATAGATTAGATATATTCCGCCCAAAAAAAGGGCGGCAATAAGACCCATAGCCAGGCCTTCAGGACCAAGATAGGCAGCCCCCACCGCAGTCAAACACCAGCCCAAAAGGGATAGTAAAATAAGTCCAGGGCGAGTTCGGCCCATAAGACTTACGGCAAACTCCCACCAGGCTATGCCGCCCATGATGATTACAAGGGTCAGGATAAAAAGCTTATTGGGAAGCAAGATGGCTATTACTGTGGGGATGGCCAAGGCCACACCCACGAGCCAGCGGCCCAATTCTCCCTTTCTGATAGAGTCGGGAACTGTCATGTTTACCCCTTGGGTGGTCAACTCTGCCTGGACATCCTGGCTGCCCAGGAGGAGACCTTTTTGTCCTTTAAAAAAGCAAATCCCCGGGAAAGATAGTTGTCCTCATCTTGGGAAAAGAGGACCTCTTGACCCCAGTACTGTCCTGACTTGGACTGCCAGGGCATCATGATGGCATTGTCTATCACCAGAAAGAGCCCATATATGGGCTCAGGGCCTCCGGTTAAAGACTTCCATTCTGTATAGGAAACTCCCTCGGGGAAGGGGACAATCTCATAGCGGGTGTTAAAGTCGCGTAGGTCTTGCCCAGAGATCTTCATCTGGCTATCTATGGTCCAAAGATCCGGGGCGTGCTCCACCAAGAGCTCTCCTTCCTGGACATGGGGCTTTTCATAGGCATCGTAATAGAGCCCTTCCACGTGCCAGAGACCAGGCATAAAAAGATAAGTATGACTCCTGGGCATTATTTCACCTTCTCTATAGTGCGCGCGAGCATCTTAGTTGTTACTTCTTTCTTCCAAGGCCTTAAGGGTCCTATTCAAGCGCTTTACCGATTTGAGGACCCTACTAGGTGTGATGCGATAATCGGATATCGCCTTTAACAGGCCCTCGTGGGCGGCTAAGACATTTTCTCTCTTGTGACAGACTAAACAAAGGTCGTGTCCTGCAATAACTGCCTCACTAGCAGACTCGCCCAAGGTGAAGATGCCTTTTAAGGCCCCCATCTCCAGGTCATCGGTTAAGACTAGTCCTTTAAAAGCATAGTCCTTTTTTATTAGATCCACTATCTTGGAGGAATAGGTTGCAGGTAAGAGGGGGTCTAAGCTACGGTAAATGGCATGGGTGGTCATAATGGCGTCCAGGCCCATTTTTATGAGCCCCCGATAGGGAAGACCATCTATCTCCCAGAGGTCCTGGATTGTGCGGCTGATAATAGGAAGCTCTACATGGGGATCTAAGGTGGCACTCCCCAATCCTGGAAAGTGCTTTCCGCAGACCAACAGCCCTGAATCGGCAAAACAGCGGCAAAATAAAGAGGCCGCTATGAGGACTTCCCTGGGGCCGTCCCCAAAAGAGCGCCCTCCAATAAAGGAGTCCTCTAAGGCTACGTCCACCACAGGGGCCAGGTTAAAATTGAAGCCCAGATCCATTAAAAAGGCGGAAGCGCGGGAAAACATCCTGGCCACTAGTTCCCTTTTGCCCAGGGCCAAAAGGGAACCCGCCTCCCTGGCAGAGGGCAAGATGGCCTCGGCCAGTGGTAGCCTATTTACAGAGCCCCCCTCGTGGTCAATTGCCAGTAATATCTGCCTTTTCAAGATCTTCCGTCCTTCTTCCTTGATGCGGCCAAGCTGGTCCTTTAAGCGCTCAAAGCTTCCAGGAAAGTTGCGGGCAAAAAAGATAAATCCCGCTGGGCGCACCTCTTCTAAAAGGGAAATGGGCTCCCCTTCATCTATTCCCTCCCAGCCAACCAATAAAAGTCTTCCGGCCTCATTTTGGCGGGTGTTTAGTGGAGCGTTCTTAGGCATCGAACCTCCAAAAGCTACAGATAAAAATATATAAGCTCTTCATTCTACTTTATTTTATAGTCTAAACTCCAGACAAAAATGTACCAGCACACCCCTTACAGCGCCCGCAAGCAAGCCCTTTGGGGCAGGGTTCCGTTGGCCCCTTTTCTTGAGACTCTTTTTCGAGATAATCTATGCCAGAAGCCGGCTCTATTAGCCTCCAGGGACGGGCGAGCTCATATTCTTTGGCAGCTTCTCTGTCCCATTGGCGCAAAGAGGGTTTGGCCCGGCCCCTGTTCTTTTGCAGAATTCTAATAAGAGCAGCGCCATTGGGACCGCTTTTACCCAAATATCCCATGATAAGGCTATGGCGCGGGGGGTCAATTGTTATTTCTACCCCACTACCCAAGAGCTGCTTTACAATTATCTCACCCTTTCTAATAAGTTCTCTTTCACTTAATAGGGCAATGTCCTCAAAGGGGGTATGGGGCCTGGGGGTAAAATTGGAAACAGTAATGCTTATTTTAGGCGCCCGGCTTTTCATGATGGACGCCTTTTTAATCTTGTTAGTAAGCGCGGCTATTTCAATTAGATCCAAGTCCTCTTCCCCTGGTAGCCCCAGCATGAAATAGAGCTTTAGACTCCTTAAGCCAGAGCGGGCTAAAAGGTTTACCCCATTTAAGATCTCATCTTCTTTGAGATTTTTGTTGATAAGGTCTCTTAGCCTTTGGCTTCCTGCTTCAGGGGCTACGGCTAGCCCTTTCAGTTTACCTATGGCAAAGAGTTTGGCCATATCTTCAGTCAAAGCGCTAAGTCTTATGGAGGAAAAACTAATGCGTCTACTGGCTATTAGCTCTTCTATAAGAGAATAAAAATCAGGGTGGGAGGCCACAGCCGGGCTTACCAAACCTACTGAAAAATCAGCCTCAAAAGGATTGGCCCCGTCCCAGGGGTTAGGGGCGGATACTGCTTGTAAGATCTTCTCCACTGGCCAAGGCCTGTGGGGCCTATAGACAAAACCCGCCAGACAAAACCTGCAGCCAAAGGGGCAACCCCTTGAGGTCTCAATGAGCCGCATGGAGGAAAACTCAGCTAAGGGCGTATTTATTGGGGAAAAGGGAGGCATTAGTTCTGGGCTAAAAGGAAAGGAGAGCCTTGGTGGGACAATGGGAGAAAATTCTTTTTGCCCTTTTTTAAATTCAGCTGCGCCCAAATCCTTGGATATTGGTAAGGGCAGTATTTCTGGCACCACTGCCCCATCTACCTTTTGGGCTATTATTAAAAGCCTTTCCCTTTTACTTAAAAGAGAAAAGTCCCTCCCATGAGCCAGGTCCAAGAGCTCCGGCCAAGAGATCTCCCCTTCTCCAGTTAGAATTACGTCGCAAAAAGGCAAAAGGGGCACAGGGTTAGACCAGGGTCCTATTCCTCCAGCTAAGATTAAAGGGGCAAAAGCCTCCCTTTCCTCCCGCAGGGGAGATAGTCCTCCCCTTTCCAAGATATCCAAAAAGACCCAGTAGTCGTTTTCCAAAGAAAGGGAGGCAGCTATGAGATCAAAGGCCCCTAGCGCCCTTTTACTCTCAAAGCTAAATACCTTTCCCTCTGATGGTACAAATACCCTTTCCGCTAGGGCATATGGGTGGGAGTTTATAAGGCTATAGATAGAAAGATAGCCCAGTGAGCTCATACCCACTGGGTAGCTACCCGGCCAGATTAAGGCGACATTTACCCTGCCGCCTGGATCTTTTCTTGCCGCTCCCTTTTCCTTAATGCCTCTAATAAAAAAACCCCCTTTATAAAAAAAGAGCCCGCCCCAGGCCCGCCTTCCTAAGGGGAAAACTTTTTGGCCATTGGCGAGCTAAAAATGGAGCCTGGGGAACAGGGTAGACCCTGTTCCCCAGGCCAAGATAAAACAGAAGAATAAAATCCAAAGATATTTCGCCCTAGAAAAGAGGTAATTTAGCGATTGACCCTTGGACGCTTGCTTTTTTGCGGATGCCGCCGCAAAAATGCCTAAAAGAAAAAGTGTCCCAATTTAACACTTTTTTGGTAGAGAACTCCTATTCATATATTTATTAGTAAGCCTTGGGGCTAATTGGCGTTATTGCGTAAGAAGGTGGGGGTCTCAAAACCTGGAGGATTGGCACCACCTGGATCCACTCCAGCATTCTGCTGATAGCGGGAAGCTTGGCCACTTCCAGTTAAGGGCCTTACCACCCTATTGGTTTGATTGGAATGTAGACCTGTCCCCTCCTTTTGGGGTTGGGGCCTTAGGATGGTTGGTTTGATGGCGCCTATGCCGACTGGATCCGCTGGACTTGCTGGGACCTGTGGCACAGGACGAAAGGCACCGGCTAAGGTCTTTCTTACAGGAACATCATCTGTTGACCTAACATTTACATCCGGCTCGTCAGCTAGGGCAGTTAAATTTATCACCTCTTCCTGGGGCTTTTGGGGCTCATCCCAGGCCATTTCATTGTCTAGACCTGTGGCGATGATGATTACCCTGATGATGCCGGATTCTGCTAAAGAGGGATCTTCGGCAAGTCCTGTAATGGGCTTTACTCCTTTACCGCCCATCTCAGTTGCCAACTTGTTAATTTCCTTAAACTCGCTCATGAGGAGTTTTTTGTCGCCCACTATATAGATTAACAGCCTTTTGGCACCTTTGATGGAGTGTTCAGAGACCAAGGGAGCATCAATGGCATTCTGCAGAGCCTTTTTAGCCCTGTTTTCTCCAGAGGCCTCGCCAAAGGCTATGAGGGCTGGGCCCCGGCACTCTAAGGTCTTGCGTACATCGGCAAAATCGCAGTTGATCTTGCCGTTTACCATAAGTATTTCCACTATCCCGGAGACTGCTTTGTAGAGGACATCATTACCCTTGGCTGCTGTCTGCTCATAGGTAAAATCGTCGGGAACCAGCTCCTCTAAGATAGAATTGGAAACAGTTATTACCGCATTGGAGTGCCTTGTGAGTTCCTTTAAGATATCCTTGGCTATGACCTGGCGATCCTCTTCCCAGGAAAAAGGTGTAGTAACCACTGATACGATTAAGGGCGGGTGCTCCATGGCAGCAAAGGCCTCGGCCACCACAGGGGCCCCTCCGCTACCAGTACCACCTCCTAAACCCGCAACTATGAAGAGCAAATCTGTGCCCTCCAAAACGGACTTCAGGTGATCCAAGGTTTCTTTGCAGGCACGGGTGCCCACCTCCGGGTCTCCGCCGCAACCTTCACCCCTGGTGATCTTTTCTCCAAGGAGGATCTTTACTGGGGCTTGGCATACCTTAAGGTCATTGGGATCTGTATTGGCAGCTACGAATTCCACCCCTTCGATTCCCATATTCACCATATGGTCGATGGCCTTGTTGCCGCAGCCGCCTATGCCCAGCACCCTGAGCTTGTGGATACCGCTTAGCTTTAGGTCTTCACTCTTTCCTAAGAAGGAGAAATCTTCGCTCATTATATGCTTACCCTCCTATACCCCTTTCCCGGGTATCATCGCCCTAGGGTCCAATCCATTGCATGGGTTTAAAATATGGGTTTAGTATCTTGGCTTAAAATATTTAAGGCCCATAAGCTTAACTTAAGCTCTGGTCCCTATTTCTTAATTTATGGACCAAAGGGTGCGGGCCAGCTATTTTTTAACTGACCAAAATACCACTCCCTTTTGGGACTGTGCCCCCACGTCCCCGGGCCCAATGACACTCATCTTAAGCCAAGCCTTAAAGAGGCATTTCTTTTATTAGCATTGTAGTGTCGACTTTGGGCTTTAGCCCAAATGAATAAAATTCCCATAAGCCATTTTCTCCAGATATGGGGTCTTTGTCAAGTGAAAAAACAAAAAAAATTGATATTTTTTTTCCTCCCCTCCCTAGAAATTATTCCCTTTGGCGAGCCCCTCAAATATTAACTACTATTTATGCGGACTTTGAGATATAGAAAGGAGTGTTAAAAGCCGCAAAGGAAAAAAATATTTTTTGGCCATCTATTTTTTCTAAGGGGCATTTCTTGGATTTTGGCCCAGAAAAGCTTTCTAACTAAGGGGCAATTTTTCTCTTTTCCTCTAAAAAGGCCAATTTTTCTAAAAAGACTTAAGCCAAAAAGCCCAAGAGTTAAACCCTAGAGTTAAGCCCAAGACTTAAACCCCAGAGTTAAAATCCAGAATAAAAATAATATCTTAGCTCTACCCTTTTTCCCTTCCCCAGGGCCTCTTAAAAGGCCCTGGGGGGCTTAAAGATAAAAAATTTAGCCCCAAAGCCTCATAAATTATCATGCCCATTTTGGCCTCTAATGGGCCTTAACAAGATTATCTAAAGATGAAAACTGTGGGCTGCCTTAAACCCAAAAATTAGAGGCTAGTCCATTTCTAGCCTAAGGAGCGGGAAAACCACTCTTTGACACCACTAAAAAAACCCTTGCCATTTTTCAGGATGGGACCCTGGTCTCTGGCTAGATAGTTTTCCATGCCGTAGAGGATAAGGCCCATGGCTGTGGAATAGCGTGGGCTCTTGATTAATTTGGTAAGCCCTCCCACTCCGGTGGGTTCTCCCAGGCGCACGGGTCTATCAAAGACTTGCTCTGCCACTTCCGGAAGACCCAAAAGGAGAGAACCCCCTCCAGTTAGAACCACTTCCATCACCTTGTCGTAATAGCCGCTCACCACCAGTTCATGATTAACGCAGCCCAATATCTCCTCTACCCTCTCTACCAGGACGTCGCAGAGGACATGGCGACTTACTTCCACATTCTTACCTGCTGTTCCCGGGACAATGATGAATTCTTCATCGCCCAACAGGGTTCTAAGGCAGCACCCTTCCTCCACCTTTAAAAGCTCCGCCGCATCCATGGGGGTCTGGAAGCCCAGTGAGATATCTCTTGTGAGATTATCTCCTCCCATCTCAAAGACCTTGGTGTGGCGTACGCAGCTATTTTCAAAGATCGCAAGATCCACAGATCCTCCACCTATGTCCACGATGGCTACTCCCATTTGGGTCTCTTCCGGTCTTAAGCAACTCTTGGCAGAGGCCAAGGATTCCAAGACCACATCGTCATCGTCCATGATCTCCAGGTCCGCCTGACGGGCACAATTCATGATATTCTGGAGGGCATTTAAAGAGACCGTGATGATATGGACATTCACCTCCAACCTTAGGCCCATCATTCCCAAGGGATCTTTGATGTTGGTCTGGTTATCTACTGTGTACTCCTGCTCTATGGTGTGGATGAGCTCCCTGTCGGAGGGGATGTCTCCGGAGATGGCGTTTTCCAGAGCCCGTCTCTTGTCGTCTTCGGTTATTATCCTCTTGCGGGAATCTCTGACTCCGGCAATGCCTTTGGCGTTATAACACTGGACCTTACCCCCAGCTACCCCCAGCATGACGCTTTTTAGTTTAACGCCTGCCATATGCTCCGCCTCACCCACCGCTTGACGGATGGAGGCTACTGTTCTATCCACATTGATGACCATGCCCCTGGCCATGCCCCGGCAGGTGGCATTGCCAATGCCCACCACATTTACCCCTCCGTCTTCATCGGGGGAGGCGATAACGCAGGTAACCTTGGTTGTGCCCACGTCCAGGGCTCCTATGATGTTGCTTGATTCAAGCATTGGACTCTCCTCGTCTTAAGCTAAATAATTTGTCATTAAGCGTTTTAAAAAAACTTTTTGCCAAAGGTGCTAAAAAGCCTATCTTTTACACCAATCTGAAGATACTGCGGAACCTTTGCCAGATACCAGCTTGGGATCTGTCCTCCCTACTGGGGGTAGAAAGATCCCGTTCTTTTTGCAAGCCCTGGAAAATTAAACCAATGGCTGTGGAATAGCGTGGATCGCGCACCATGGAAGAAAGGCCCCCTTCCAGATGGGGAAAACCTAAGCGCACTGGTTTGGCGAGGATCTGGGAGGCCAAATCCGCAAGACCAGGCAGTTGGGAAGAGCCTCCTGTCACCACCACGCTGGAGATACGCTTTTCGTAACCCGAGCTTTCTATCTCATTTGCGATGAGCCCCAAAAGTTCAGAGACCTTCTTCTCCTGGATACCCACTACATCGTAGCAGTCAAAGGTCTGGGGCGCTCCGCCCAAGGAGGGCACCTCCACCACCTGTTCCGACTCTAGAAGCTCAGCCAGGCAACAACCGAACTGCACTTTGAAGGCCTCAGCAGAATCTATGGAGGTGCGGAGCTGAACTGCCAATTCCCTGGTGATATCGTCTCCTCCCATGGCCAGCTCTGCTGAATGGACTATGACCCCATCGCAAAAGATGGCTATGTCCGTAGTGCCTCCCCCTATGTCTAAGATAACCGAGCCCATGTCCATTTCCTGGGGATGCATCACCGCCTCAGCGGAGGCAATGGATTCCAAAATCATGTCGCAGATATTGAGATTAGCTCCGTTTACACAGTTGGTAAGATTCTGATAGGCGTTCATGGCGGCGGTGATGATATGCACCCTCACCTCCAGGCGCACGCCCACCATGCCCAAGGGATCTAAGATCCCGTCCACGTCATCCACCTTATAGGCCTGGGGTATGCTCTGAATGATGACCCTGCCCTGGGGAATATTGACAGTCTCTGCGGCAACCAAGGCGCGCTTTTTGTCCTCTTCGCTTATCACCCGGTTTTCCAGGTCTCTTACGCCTATGACCCCGTGGCTATTGGAGCTCGCGATATGCGCCCCGGCTATACCCACATAGACGTTGTTTAAGCTGCAACCCGCCATGCGCTGGGCTTCGGCCACCGCCTTTACTATGGACTCCTGGGTGAGTTCCATGTTGTAGACAATGCCTTGGCTCATGCCGTGGGAGGGGGCGTTGCCCACCCCTATGATCTCCAGGCCCCCCAAATCATTGACTATAGCTGCTACGCAGGTCACCTTGGTTGTCCCCAGGTCCAATCCTACAATTTTTTCGCTATCGTTATCCATAATGCATTTATCCTATCAGGGCCTTCCGGCCGGAAAGCGGCACAAGCTGCCGGCAAATTAAACTAAATTTCTCCATTTATTTCCAAGTCCATGCTTCCCATTATCTGTCTTAATAAGTAAAGCTTTTCCATTATCTGTCTTAAGTAGAAGGTAATCTGCCCCCTAAAGCCAGTTCCATCTCCAAAGGATTACCTGGTATTTTGCCTTTTTCATAACGAACTATCACCCTTGGCACGCACTCTAAGTTGGCAAAGATTAGTCCTTCAAATCTATTGTTGTTTTTTAGCCAATCCATCACCCTTGTGAGGCGCAAGACCTTTTCCGTAAAAGGACCGGGCCCCACCCTTATCTCTAAAGGTATGTCCCTTCTAAAGATGGTGACCCCGATGTCAGGGTCATGGCGAAATTCTGAGATATTATCAATGTTCCATTCATCTGTGCGGACAGCTAAGATGTCCATGAGCTCATAGATCTCCAAGACCGCCTTTTGGGTCATGGGACCTCCCTCCAAGAGGGCATCTAAGGTAAAGCCGCTTATAAAAGGCAAATCTGGAATCTCACCTGCGGCTAGACTTTTAAAGGGCCTTCCCTTTTCATCTATATAGTAGAGCTGCTCTAGATTGACTATGGCCCTGGGCTTGTACTCCGTTACCCTGATGGTTATCCCATCCGGCGGGGGCGTCCTGGAGATAGTTGCATCCTCTACCCAAGGGAGGCTTTTTAAGCTCCTTGTTGCCCGCACCGTATCGAAGGTCAAAAGATTGACTGGTCTATCAAGTCCCGTGGCCTCCAGGATCTCTTGGCGAGAGACCCTGTTTATCCCCTTGATGTCGTGGTTTTTGATGAGAAAATAGTCGCTTTCTGTAAAATACAGATACGCCCAGATGCACCCTCCTGAGACTATGGCTAAGATTACAGCGCTTATTACCCCAATAAAGATAAGGGAAAAGGCCCGTCTTACTACCCTGGGCGCGGTTTTTAAGGCTGTTAAGAAGGGTCTTTTGTCCTTCTTTTGCAAATTTTGGCTACTTTCTGCGGCCTTTGACTCCTGTACTTTTTTTAAATTATTCTCCCTTAAAAGCCTCCTTTTATCCTTTTGGTCCTTTTTGGACTCTATCTCCCCCATCCTCTTAAGCCTTCCTAAAGGGGCAATAGTTCTAGCGCCTTGGGTGCCCTTACCACTTTTTAGCGCCTCTAAGTTTACTGCCCTTGGCTTTAGCCCCTTCATAGATAGGTGCCTCCCCTTCTATTTAAGACTTTTATCTCTAAGGCGAGCTCTATATGAAATTTCTTATACACCTCGAAGCGGGCCATGTGGATAAGGGTAGTTACCTCGGCTGCCGAGGCCTTTCCTTTGTTGATAATTATATTGGCGTGCCTGGGGCTTATCATCGCTTCTCCCACCTGACGGCCCTTTAGCCGGCACTTTTCAATAAGGCTTCCGGCATATTTTCCAGGGGGGTTTTTAAATACCGATCCAGCTGAAGGCCCTTTGGGGATGAGCCTGCGCCTTTCATCATAGCGTTCTTTCATTTTTACACTGGCCACATTTTTCCCAACATTTTCACCTACATTCAAGAGCGCCGAGATTATTATCCCAGTCTCTGGGGCAGTAAAACTCCTGTACCCAAACCTTAGCTCTCTCCTTTTAAAGGTCTTCATTTTAAAGGACCTGTTAATGAGGGTGACTTCCTCCACCCTGTCTGCCATAGAGCTGCCCGATGCCCCGGCATTCATGACTATGGCCCCGCCAACGGTCCCGGGGATCCCCACCAAGTTGCAAAATCCGTCATAGCCCCTGTCAGCTGTCAGGTGAGCCAATTCATTTAGGTGGCACATACTGCCTGCTAAGATAAGATTTTCTTTTTCCTCTATATTACGAAAGTCCCCGGTAGGCTTTATCATCACCCCCTGGAATCCCAAATCGTCAAACAGTACGTTGGACCCTCCTCCTAGGATATAGGTGGGAAGTGAGGACTTTTGGGCAAAGGTCAATACTTTAATTAGTTCTCCAACATTGAGGGGTTTAGCCATAAGCCCAGCCTCTCCTCCTATCCTAAAGGTGCTTACCCCGGAGAGTGGGTAATTGGCATGAAGCTTTAGTGCAGGATTAAAACGGGCCAGGTCCCTAAAATTTCTCCTATAATCACGTAACTCAGAGTGCATTGTTCTTCTCCTGCCACAGTCTTAGGATCTCTTCTGAGGCCTCCCAGACATTTCCCGCCCCCAAGGTCAAGATAACGTCCCCGGGCTCTATTGCCTCTATTACTTTATAAGGAACTTCACTTACCTCTCCGCCGTAATAGGCGCCGCTGTGTCCGTGCTCCCTTATAGCCTCCGTGAGGGCTATGGCGTCTATCCCCTCGCTAGGGGTTTCCCCTGCGGAATAGATCTTAGTTACCCAGAGCTTATCTGCCTGATTAAAAGAGCTTACAAACTCCCGGAAGAGGTCTTTGGTCCTGGTGTGCCTGTGGGGCTGAAAGATTACTAGCCGCCTCTGCTCGGGATAGGTCTCAGCTAATGCTGATAGTGTTGCCTTTATCTCAGTGGGGTGATGGCCATAGTCATCCAATACTACTATGCCCTGCGCCTCTCCCTTTTTCTCAAAACGCCTTCCCACACCCGTTAGCTTATAGACCCCCCTTTCCAAATCCGAGGTGGATATGCCCATCTCCAAAGAGACAGCTGCTGCTGCCAAGGTATTTAAGACATTGTGCCTTCCTGGGATATTTAAGGTAAGTCTAGTTACCTTATTTCCCAGCAGATAGAGGTCAAAGCTATAGCCCCAAGCCTCCTTTTCCAGGTTCTTGGCCGTGACCATGGCCTGGGCAGAAAACCCGTAGGTCACATAGCGCTTTTTCACTTTGGGAATTAAGCTTTGCACCTCTGGGTCATCTAAACACAAAATAGAGAGCCCATAAAAAGGGACCTTGTTGATAAAGGAGAGAAAGCTCTCCTTTAGATGCCCCAAGTCCCTATAATAGTTCATGTGCTCCCTATCTATATTAGTTACCACTGCTATAGTGGGAGACAACAAAAGAAAGGAACCATCGGATTCGTCAGCTTCCGCCACCAGGTATTCCCCCTGGCCCAATCTAGCATTTAATCCTAGATTATTGATCTTACCCCCTATGACCAAGGTGGGATCCATTCCACCTAGGGTTAAAATAGTACCTATGAGGGAACAGGTGGAGGTCTTCCCGTGGGAACCTGCCACCGCTATCCCAGTCTTTAACCGCATGAGCTCTGAGAGCATCTCCGCTCGGGGTATTACAGGCACCCTTAGCCTTTTAGCTTCCGTAAGTTCCGGATTATCCTCATTTATCGCAGAAGAGACCACAACCACATCCGCGCCCATTACCTGTGAGGCCTTATGCCCAAAGTGAATTTGCGCACCCAACTCCTTTAGCCTTCTGGTCTGATTGCCTTGGGCCAAATCGCTTCCGGTTATCGTATGGCCCAGGTTCAAAAGCACTTCGGCTATGCCGCTCATGCCTATGCCCCCAATGCCTACAAAATGAATGTGTCTCTTTTTTCTATACATAGTTGCTAAAAAATCCCTTTTTTTTCCAAGTCCATGTATCAGCTTTAAAACTTAAACCTAAAACCTAAACCCTAAACTCTAAACTTAAACCTAAACCCTAAACTCTAACCCTAAACCCTAAACCCTAACCCTAACCTAAACCCTAAACCTAACCCTAACCCTAAACCCTAACCATAAACCCTAACCCTAAACTACGGCCTTTCCGCTTTTTCCACTACTTCCCCTAGAGTCCCATTGGGATTTAATTCCAGCCCAAAGGCATTGGTGCTCTTTACTATTTCTTCCAAAATTACAGATGCCATGCTGCTTGCGGCATCCGTCTTTTTCAGCTCTCCTGCCTTTGTGCCCATTTCCTCTAAAAGGGCTCCGTCTTCCATAAGTCTTTCTATTTCTACTCTAAGCCTTTCTCCAGTTAGCTCTTTTTCCGGGATTACAATAGCAGCACCCTTTTTTTCAAAGGAAAGGGCGTTTTGACTCTGGTGATCATCGGCTGCCGTTGGCAAGGGTACCAAGATAGAGGCCATACCCACTGCAGCTAGTTCCGCCAAGGTCAAAGCCCCTGCCCGGCACAGGGCAAGATCGCCTAAAGAATATACCCGGGCCATATCTGTGAAAAAGGCGCTAAGTTCATAGTCCAAACCCGTCTCTTGCTTGGCCTTACGGTATGCCTCTTCTAATAGTGTTACCCCACTGGCCCCGGCTTGGTGGATAATCTTTATGGGGGCTTTAAGCTTATCTAAGTTATCTAATAGCCCTAGCGCCGCCTCATTTATCCCCCTGGCCCCCTGGCTTCCCCCCAAGACTAGCAAGGTAAAGATAGATTCCGCCTTCCGCACTACATTTAAGATCTCTTGGCGCACCGGGTTTCCCACAATGCGGACCTTGGTAGCTTTAAAATACTTTGCCCCTTCCGGGTCACCTAAAAAGACAATTTGGGCAAGGGATGCTAAGAGCTTATTGGTTACCCCAGGGGTCCTATTTTGCTCATGGATAAAAAGTGGTACGCCCAATGCCCAGGCTGCCAGGCCCACAGGGCCGGCGGCATAGCCGCCGGCCCCAAAGACCGCATCCGGCTTAAACTTTTTAAGGACCCCAATGGCTGAAAAAAATCCCATAACCGTTAGCAGAAGCCCTTTTATCTTCCCTAAGATGCCCCGACCTTTTACGCCCCCTGCTTTAATAGTTACCCGCTCCCAACCTAAAGGCCCTAAGATGGGGTCTAGGATATCGGCTTCCGCCTTGCGACCCACGCCCACAAAGAGCACCTTTAGCTGGGGTTCTTGCTCTTTTAATGCCAGGGCCACGGCCACGGCGGGCATGATGTGTCCGCCCGTGGCCCCGGCTGCCATGATAATTTTAGTCATCACTAGCTCTCACCTTTCTGATTATTTAAGGAAAGCTTTAACTTTAGGCTAGTTTTCTCGCTTCCATAAAAGTCCAAGCTCCCCTGCCTTGCCACCTGCAGCAAGATTGCCACTGCGCACATGCTGACAACCAGATTGGTGCCTCCATAGCTAAAAAAAGGAAGGG
This sequence comes from Deltaproteobacteria bacterium, assembly GCA_031279515.1. GTDB lineage: Bacteria > Desulfobacterota > Desulfarculia > Adiutricales > Adiutricaceae > JAITII01. The sequence continues at coordinate 28,576 of JAITII010000100.1, read as the reverse complement.
CCAGACCCTTGGCAGGCCACAGGGATAGGGCTACGCCCATGTTGACAAAGGCTGGGAGCCCCACCACCATTGTTGCCCCCACTGCTAGATAAAAGTCAGGCAACTTAGTGGCTGCCCTGGCTATCATGAGGCCCCTGTAGACCAAAAATAAAAAGAGCCCGGAGACAAAGATGACGCCAAAAAAGCCAAATTCTTCCCCCACTACGGCGAAGATGTAGTCCGTGTGGATCTCCGGGATATAGAGCTGCTTTTCTAGCCCCTGGCCAGGTCCCATGCCGAAGATGCCTCCATTGGCAAAGGCATAGAAGGAATGTAGGATTGGATAACCCACGCCCAAGGGATCCGCCTCCGGGTCCAACCAGCCCCTGATGCGGTTTACCCTGTAGCCTATGGAATAGATAAGAAAGGTGCAGATACCTGAGACCACGGCCCCAAAGAGAAAGAGATAGATCTTCTTTAGCCCTGAGACCAAGGTGAGGGCCATGATGATGCCCGCTATGATAATAGCCCCTCCCAAATCCGTCTGGAGGACTATTAAAGATCCAAAGATAATGAGGACTAAGAGGTGGGGGGTAAAACCATAGAAAAACTCTTTGGCCAGTTCCCCTTTCCTGGAAAGGGAATGTGCCATGTACACCACCACCCCGATGCGGGCCACCTCCGAGGGCTGGAGGGTAACGGGTCCCACGCGGATCCAGCGGGAAGCCCCCATGGCAGTTATCTGAAAGATGGGCACAAAGGACATGATGAGTAAGAGTACGGATAGGCCCACCACCAGGTACCAAAGATCCATCCACAGGGAAGTGGGAAGCTTATAGATGATAAACATGAGGACAGCGCCCAAGATAAGCTTTCCGGCCTGCTTGTGGAAGAAAAAGTAGTGATCCCCCGAAGCACTTACCCCGCCTTTCAGGTAACTTGCTGATAGCAAGGTGGCAAAGCCCACACCCAAAAGGAGGCAGAAGACGGAAAAGGTTATTGTGTCAAGGTGACATTTTTTCGTATCTTGGTTCATCTGTGCTCTTTTCTAGAAAAAATTGTTAATTACTCCAAGGCCTTTAAAATCTTAAAATCTTTAACTATGATCTTACCAATGGGACTTTACAAGATATTCCCCTTGGCCTTAAAGCTCCCCATTTTGCCTTTTTACCTCTTTTTGAAATACCTCCCCTCTCTGTTTGTAACTGGAAAACTGATCGAAGCTGGCACAGGCCGGGCTCAATAGGACCGTATCCCCGGGGCGGGCGAAGCTACTTGCCACACTTACCGCCTCTTTCATGCCACTTGCCAGGGTCATGGGAGCGGCCCCAGCTAAGAGGCCTTGCAGTTTTTCCTTGGCCTCCCCAATTAAAACTAGCCAGCGAACCTTTTCCTTTACCGGCTCTATTAAAGGCCTAAAATCCATATCCTTGTCCCGCCCTCCGGCAATTAGTATGACGCTTTTAGCCCCAAAGTTTTCTAGGGCCACCACCACTGCTCCAACATTTGTAGCTTTAGAGTCATCGTAATATGAGACCCCCTTATAGCTTCCCACCAGCTGGAGCCTGTGGCCTGCAACACTAAAATCTTTTGCTGCAAGAAGAGCTGCCTGGGGATTCACGCCTAAGGACATGGCCAGTCCCACTGCTGCCATGAGGTTTTCCTGATTATGGGTTCCAAACATTAAATAGTCCTTAAAGTTGCCCTCCGCTAAGACCCTATCGCCTTCCACCACCTGGATAAGTTCTGAGCCAGTACTATTATTGACGTAAGCTCCAAAATCTGGACGTTTTTTGCGGGAAAAGCCAAAGGTGCGAGCTTTCAACTCCCCATAAAGTGTGTGGGCATCTAGATTAATAATAGCCATATCCTCTGGGCTCTGATTGATGAAGATGCGGTTTTTTAACCGCAAGTACTGCTCCATATCCCCGTGTCGATCCAAGTGATCGAAGCTTAGGTTTAAAAAGGCAGCCCCTTTTGCATGAAAGTGGCTAACTGTCTCAAGCTGAAAGCTTGAGACCTCTAAGACGGCTGTCTGATACGCCTCTTTTTTCTCCATAAGTTCTAATGCGCAGTTGCAAAAAGGATTTCCTATATTACCCCCTAAAAAATTTCGATAGTTTTGTTTGGAAAGAATATGATCCGTTAAAGAGGCAACTGTGGTCTTTCCATTGGAACCGGTAACTGCACTAATAGCTAGATTCTGGTTCCGCCAGCCCAATTCCAACTCACCTATTACCGGGAGCTTTAAAGTATTGGCTTTTTTTATGAGAAAATGTGTGAGTGGGACCCCTGGGGAAGTGACTAAAGCACTGAAGGTATTTAGCTCCAAAGGCGCATCACCCATCACATTCCAGAGGACCTTAGAGCCCCTAAGCGCCTCTTGGGCCTGGCTAAGCTCTCCTTGGCTCTTTTCGTCAAAAATAGTCACCTTGGCACCTAACTTAATTAGGAGCTTGGCCGCTGCCACCCCAGAGGTGCCGGCTCCCAGTACCAAGACGTTCTGTCCCTTAAAGTCAATCATAGATATAGTTTAATCCCTTCTAGCGTAGCTTTAAGGTGGAAAGACCAGCCAAGCCTAAGATAATGGCTATGATCCAGAACCTTACTATGATCTTGGGTTCTGGCCAGCCCTTTAGCTCAAAATGGTGGTGGATGGGCGACATCCTAAAAAGCCTTTTCCCATTTGTCCATTTGAAAAATACCACCTGAAAGATGACTGACAGGGCCTCCATGACAAAGATCCCGCCCACCAAGATTAAAAGGAGCTCCTGCTTTACTATTAAGGCAGTAAGTCCTAGGGCAGCCCCCAAAGAAAGGGAGCCCACGTCCCCTAAGAAAACCTCAGCAGGATAGGTGTTGTACCATAAAAATCCCAAAGAGGAGCCAATAAGGGCCGCTAATACCACAGACACCTCCGCTGCCCCGGGAACCCTGGGGATCTGGAGATGTCCAGCTATAACGCTGTTTCCAGCACAATAGGCAAAGACCATATAGGTGGCCCCGGCCATTATTAAAGGTCCTGTGGCCAATCCGTCCAAACCGTCTGTGAGGTTTACGGCATTGGAGGTGGCAACTAGGACTAGACAGGCAAAGAGGATATAAAAGGGTCCCAAATTGAAGATGAGGTTTTTAAAGACCGGAAAGGTCAAAGTGGGATCAAAGTTGCCAGTGAAAAAAAGTGCCACCCCTGCCCCCAGTCCAATGAGACACTGGAGCACTAACTTTTGCCTACCAGAGAGCCCTTCGTTTCTCCTCCTTTTTATCTTTAGATAGTCGTCATGGAATCCCACCAAGGCAAAGAGCACAATAACAGCCCACATCAAGAGTACTAGCCTGGAAAAGATATCTGCCCAGAGCATACAGGAGGCCAAGGCCGCTCCCAGTACCATGACCCCACCCATGGTGGGGGTCCCGGCCTTTTTCTGGTGGCTTTCCGGGCCCTCTGCCCTGATATACTGCTGCAGGTGATAGGCCTTGATAAAGTTTATAAAGCGGGGGCCAAGGAAAAACCAAAAGGCCATAGAGGTTAGTGCTGCCAGTATTATCCGCATAGTGATATAGCGGAACACATTAAAAAAGCTAACCTCGGAGGTTAATTCCAGAAAAAGTCTATAGAGCATTTTTCGCCTTTAAAATTTGCTGCAAATGGGCCCCTAAACCTGAGCCGTGGGAACCCTTGATAAGCAAAAATTCACCCCGGCTCCCCTTTTGTAAAGCTTTCCTTATGGCCTCCCCCCCCTCATCAAAGATAAAGACCTGCTCCTTTTCCATGCCGCCCTCTAAAGCGCCCTCTTCTACATAGCCCGCATAGTCACCAGTTAAGTACAAATTTTTAATCCCATATGCGGCACATCTCCTTCCCAAATCCAAATGGTACTTTGGACTTTTTTCCCCAAGCTCTAACATATCCCCCAATACTGCTGATTTTTGTGTCCCGGGCCTTTCCATGAGTGCCATGAGGGCCCCCTCCATGGACCCGGGATTGGCATTGTAGCTATCATCTATAATATAGATGCCGTCTTGCTCGAAGGTCTTCCCCCTCCCATTTAAGGGCTCTACTTCTGCCACCCCTTTTAAAATAGCCTCCTGGCTAACCCCATAGGCCAAAGCTGCCGCGCAGGCTGCTAAGATATTTTCCCCATTGTGGTAGCCCAATAAGCTAGAAGTTACTTTTAAAGAGCCGCCCTCTAAATAATCGCTTTCGAAAAAGAGCTCTTGGCCATCGGGGAGCTGGCCCCTTTTCACAAGCCTAAGGTCAGCCCCCACTGCCCCCTGACCAAAGGTAAAGCGCCTTCCTATACCTATCTCCATACCCTTAAGAAAGGGATCTGATACATTTAAGACCTTTATTGAATCAATTTTCTCCATACCCAAAAAGAGCTCGCCCTTGGCCCTAGCTACCCCATTTTTATCCCCAAAGAACTCCAGATGCGCCCTTTCCACCTTGGTGATAATACCTAGATCGGGCTCAGCTATCTGGGTCAATCTGGCTATTTCTCCAAAATGATTGGCACCCATCTCCAAGATAAGATGGGTAGTATCACTACCCAGTTTAAAGACAGAAAGGGGAAGGCCTATTAAATTATTAAAGTTTCCGGTGGTACCCACTACCCCGCCAGGGTACTGGCAAGAAAAGATTGAATAAATAAGCTCTTTAACAGTTGTCTTGGCAACTGACCCTGTTATGGCTATGACCTTGGCCTTACTTTTAATTCTTAAGGTCCTGGCTAATTCCCCTAGGGAAAATAAAGTGTCTTCTACCCCTATAAGTCTATTGGCGTTTAGCTTTCCGCTATCTTTACGGCTTTGATAAAACTCTAGCGAAACTATCGCAGCTTTTGCGCCCTTTTCAAGGGCGCTAAAGGCGAAATCCTCCCCATTGAAGTTTTCACCCTTTAAGGCCACAAAGAGATCCCCAGGCTCTAGGCTTCTGGTATCTGTGGAGATTCCTTCCAAAAGCTCTGTGCCCAATAGTCTAGGGTCCCAAAACGCTTTAAAACGGCTTAAACTTAAAAGCTCTAAGTAAGAGACCCCCATTGAGGAAAGTCCAGCTCCCTCTGCCATTGCCTTACCGCCTTTATTATTATCTATGATAGCTGCCAGCATTTATTGTATTTCCTATTTTTTGAATTTTTTTACACTATTAAATCTTCTTAGTTGTCCTTACCCAGGGCAGAAAGGGCAATTTGCGCCTCTTTCCTGTCATCGAAAGGTCTTTTCACCCTCCCTATTATCTGGTAGTCCTCATGGCCCTTTCCGCAGATAAGAAAGATGTCTCCAGCGCCCATGAGCCTTACCCCCAATTCTATTGCCTTTCGTCTATCGACCTCGCTTAGATAGACCTTAGTACCAAAAGCCTCAGATTCTGTAACCTTGCGCATGCCGCTTTCTATTAAGCCCTCTTCAGCGTCTTTAATGATCTCCAATGGGTCTTCTGTGCGGGGATTATCCGAGGTTAAAATTACAATATCCCCCTTACTTGCCGCCTTTCCCATGAGAGGCCTTTTTCCCCTATCCCTGTCTCCTCCGCAGCCAAAAAGAACGATGAGCCTAATAGGAGCTAGACTCTTAGCTGAATTAATTACCGTCTCCAAGGCCCCGGGGCTGTGGGCATAATCAATTAGGACTAGATAATTTTCCCCAGACCCCACCCTGGAAAACCTCCCTGGGGCACCTTGTGATTTTGACAGAGCCCTCGCAATAACTTCTTTTTCCCCTCCCAAAAGATGGCCTAGGGCTGCTGCCCCCATTAGGTTCATGGCATTGAAACTTCCCAATAGCTGCGATCTTATTTCATAGTCCCCCCAAGGGCTTATTAGCTTTAGCTCTATGCCTTTTCTACTAAAGGAGGCCTCTTTTATTCTAAGGTCCCCTTTTTGGCTTCCAAAACTTAAGGCACCAGCCCCTAGTTTTTGATAAAGCTTATAGCCCCAAGGGTCGTCAATATTTACTGCGCAGTTCTTTTTTCCCTCCAAGCTAGTTAAATGCTCTAAAAACAAGCTCTCTTTGGCCCTAAAGTAACTTTCCATATCCTCATGAAAATCCAAGTGATCCCTAGATAGATTAGTAAAAAGGCCTACCTTAAAGCTAAGGCCTGCAAGTCTTTTTAAGCTAAGCCCGTGTGAAGATACCTCCATGACACAACTTTTAACCCCGGATAGTACCATCTGGGCTAAGGTCCGATACAAAAGTGGGCCCTCGGGTGTAGTGTTGGGAGCCGCTACAAATTCACCCTCCCAACTGTAACCTACGGTGCCCATGAGCCCTGGGGCAAGTCCCATCTCCTTTAAAATAGACTCCATCAAATAAAGGGTAGTGCTTTTGCCATTGGTGCCCGTTACCCCCACCATGATTAAATTTTTGTCCGGTTCTCCGTAGATTAGCCTTGCCGCTTGGGCTGTAAGCTTTCTTATTGACTCTAGGGGCGCCTTTAAGATAGCTACCTTGGTCATGAGCTTAGGATCTAGGTTATATCCATCTTCTGGAAGCAAGATGGCAACAGCCCCTTTTTCCACTGCATCATTTATATAGTCCCTGCCATCTGCAAAGGTCCCGGGCAAGGCCGCAAACAGATACCCTTTTTTTACCTCCCTGGAATCCTCACTTATGCCCGTCAACTCGCAGTCTTTGAGGCCTTGGGACCCTAAAGTACTGGGCATAGAAGAGAATCGGCTAATTAACTCACTAACTTTCAAGATCGCTCCCTCTAAAATAGATGCGCACATAAGAGCCGGCCGGGAGCTTGGTACCTGCCGCTGGTTCCTGGGCAAAGGCAATGCCCGATCCCTTGAACTCAAGATTTAAGCCCTGGGGGGCTAAGACGCCCAAGGCCTGGCGCATGGATAATCCTATAACCTGGGGCATAACCCCTGGCTCGTATTCAGGGGCCCGCGGCGATGTGCTATAAGGTTCCTCCACAGGGGAAATGGGTCCCCCTTCCAAAGTGGGAATGGGACCTTGCGCACCCTTATCCCCTTTGGGGATAAGGGTGCGGACAAAGTTAGAGCTGGAATAGTCCGCCAAGACCCCCGGGGCACCCAAGCTGGCTTTATCTAAGGTGGGCCATTGGGGCGGGGACTCCCTATCCATGGGAGGGACATCCAAAAGTGGAAGGGCCTCTTCCATGATCTCTTTAAAGACCGGGGCTGCCACTATCCCTCCGTAGTACCTTGGCCAGGGCTCATCTAAGACCACTAAAAGGCAGAGCTCAGGGTTCTCGTAAGGTGCAAAACCCACATAGGAGGCTACGAATTTATCGTGGCTATAGACTCCGGCAGCGGTATTCCACTTCTGGCTGGTACCTGTCTTTCCAGCCACCGGGTACTGGGGGATATCCGCCCTGGTACCCGTCCCTCCGCGCATATTGGCCATGCGCATCATGGCGCTCACCTGCCTGGCCGTAAGGGGGGATACCACCTGGCGCACTATTTGGGGGGTGCGGTTTTCTACGATATTACCTTCTGGGTCTATTACCCTGGCCACCAGCATGGGCTGCATCAAGACCCCGTCATTACCAAGGGCGGCCACTGCCATTACCAGTTGTAAGGCGGTAACGGAGATGCCTTGGCCAAAACTGATATTTGAAAGGTCCACTACGTGCCAATCTTTCACAGGACGCAGCCTTCCGGAGGATTCACCTGAGGGGTAGGCCAGATTCGATTTTTCCCCAAAGGCAAAACGGGTCAGATAATTGTGGAGCTTCTTTGCCCCTAAGCGTTCGCCCACCTTGCAGGCGCCAATATTGGAAGAGACTTGCACTATCCGGCTCACAGTAAGGTCCCCGTAGGCCTGGGTATCCCTTATTACCGTGTCGCCATCCACTTTATAGAAGCCGTTTTCACAGAAAAAGGTGCTCTCAGGGGTAACTACCCCTTCTTCCAAGGCAGCAGCTATGGTAAAGACCTTAAATGTAGAGCCCGGCTCAAAGGGGTCTGTGAGAATAATGTTGCGACGGCTTTCTATATCGGTTTGGGCAAAATTACTGGGGTCAAAGGTGGGGTAGATGGCTGAGGCCACTATCTCACCAGTGCGGGGACGGACAGCAATGGCCATGCCCCTTTTGGCATTGGTTTCAGTTACTGCCTTGGCCAGGGCCTTTTCCGCGATGAACTGGATGCGGCGGTCCAGGGTCAGAATAACCGAGGCGCCTTTGGGCGCCTCTCTGGCCTGGTCCGCGGAGGTCATGGCTATGCGGCCATTTTTATCCCTGGTGACCCGTATCTTTACCTCAGGAGCCAAGAGATAATCGTTTAAGGCCATCTCCAAGCCCTCTAGGCCTGCGTCATCTATTCCCACAAAACCCAAGAGATGTGCCGCTAAGGTGCCATTGGGATAGACCCTTCTGTAGCCCTTTTCAATGGATATGTCCTCTAGGCCCAGTCCTCTTACGGCCTCACTTTCCTCATCTGAGATATCCCTTTTAACCACGGCGTAACGCCTGGCCCCTTCGAGGGTTTGAGCCAAGGATTCATAGTCCATGTCCAGGACCTGGGAGAGATACAAAAAGACTTCTCCCGGGGATTTCATAAAGGCCCCGTGCACTGAGATAGTATCTGAGGAAACAGAGGTGGCCAATTTTTCCAAGTGGCAATCGAAGATATCCCCCCTTCTGGAACTTAAGGTCAAGGTCTTTTGGGTAGCCTGCCTGGATTTTCCCATGAGCCTTTCCCTATCCATTATCTGCAGGGTAAAAGCTCGCGCCACCACCAGTACAAAGAGCACGGTGAAGATAATCGCCAGGGCGATAAGGCGGGTGCGCATCAATTTGGGAAGGGGCTGCATCTAAAATAGCTTCCTATATATATAGTGGTAGGTGCCTTTGATCTTTAGAAGGGGTCTTGAACTTTAAGTAATCTTCACAGAAACTTATTTAGGTATTAAACTTCAATCTATCTCGTAGATTTGTCCCTTTTGCGGGGTCTGGAGCCTAAGATTCTCTCTGGCTATGACTTCCAGATCCTCTAGGACCATCATTTCTTCTATCCGGGTCTTTAGCTGTCCATTTATTTCCTGGAGCCTTTCCTGCTCCTTGGTTAGTCTTGAAACGTCCAGGCCCAGCTGGTAGCGGCCCTGGGCTATTACCACCATGGCAAAGAGGATTGCCACCAGAACCCCAATCCCTGCCATGACCAGGGTGAAATGCCAGCTGGAAAAGTACTTCAGCCTGTCCCTTTCTGAGGGACTAAGCCTCATCATTTCCGGGGTGGAATACTCCTTAAGTTGCCTTAACCTGTCCTCCTGGGCCTTCTTCTTGGCTTCTATTGAGGCCGCCTTAGCTACCGCCTTTTGCTTTTCTTCCGCCTTACCTTTGATCCTTTCCCCCCGGGAGATAAATTCCTTGATCTTAGACCGGGGTTTTCTGCCGGAACCTATGCTAATCTCGCTCATGTTAAGCTGCCTTTAAGTTTTACCCCTGCCCGCATCCTTGCAGAACGGGACCTGGGATTAAGGGCAAGCTCCTTTTCTGAAGGATAGTGTGGTTTTTTCCAAAGGCCCTGCCACAGGGCCGGCACGTCCTTGGGCCCCTTCCGAAAGAGATTTTTAACTTCCCTATCTTCCATAGAATGGAAACTAATTATTACCAGCCTTCCCCCTAGTTTTAAGTTGTCCCAGGCAGCATTTAAGAGCCTAGCTAGCGCCCCTGGCTCATCATTGACCTCTGACCTTAGGGCCAGAAAGACCCTGGTGGCCGGATTTATGCGCCTTTGCCTAGTTTTATGGCCCAAGATCTTATTGGCCAAGGCAACAAGCTCCCCTGTCCGTGAAAAGGGTACCTTTGCCCTAGTTTCCACTATGGCCCGGGCCAATCTTCTAGCCCCCCTTTCCTCCCCATAACGATAGAAGAGATCGGCTAGGGCCTTTTCCCCATAACTATTTAAGATGTCCGCTGCAGTTTGCCCCCTTTCCGGGTCAAAGCGCATATCCAAGGGGCCGTCGCCCTGGAAGGAAAAACCCCGCGCGGAGCTTAGAAGCTGACCGCTATTTACCCCCAAGTCTACTAAGATCCCATCCACTTGCCCCAGCCCAGTTTCCGCAAGAAGCTCTGTTAGATCCCTAAAATCGGCCTTTCTTAAGATAAGCCTAGGGTCATGGGCCCCCCAAGTCTTTGCTGCCTCAATTGCGGCCGGGTCTAGATCTAGCGCCAAGAGCCTTCCATTTTCCCCCAAATGACGTAAAATGAGCCGGCTGTGGCCACCTCCCCCTAAGGTACAATCCACATAGAGCCCATTGGGACGGACCCCTAGGGCGGCAAAGGACTCTTGTGCCATGACTGGCTGGTGCCCAAAGGTAGCATCTTTGAATGATTGGCTTGTTTCCTTTTCTAACATGCGGGAAGCCTCAGGTTAGGGGCCTCGCTTCCATCCTTTTGCCTGTCCTCGGAAAAGAGGGATTTGGAGAGTTTCTGCTCCTCATCCTCTTCCAGCTTCCTCAAACTCGGGTCCCAAATCTCTATCTTGTCAAAGAGACCCAAGATCACCACTTCCCTTTCAATATTGCATCTTTCCCTCTGATGCTGGGGTATTAAGATCCTCCCAGCCTTGTCCAAGGTGACTTTCTCAATGTTTGCAAAAAAGAGCCGCTGAGCCGTCATGAACTCTTGGGTGCTACTAAAGCGCTGAGGGTCACTCCACTCTTCCACGGCCTTTTTCCACCTGTCCTTGGTATAGAGGTTTAAATGCCTGGTCCCGGGCATAAAACCCAGGTAGAACCAATCCCCTTGGTCAGCCTTTTCCATGACTTTCTTAAACTGTCCAGGTAGGGTCAGTCGACCCTTCTCGTCCAGGCTATGGTAATGGGTACCGGAGAATATGTTAGGCAGGTCGCTTAGCATACTGAAAATAAAGGCCTCTTTCCCTTTTACAGGGACTAATTGTACTTACGACAAAAAATAACTGAAACTAACATAAAGAAGTTTACATCCACTTTGTCCCACTGTCAACATATTTAAGAGGGAAAAATTAAAAAAATTTGCTCCAATGATCCACTTTCTCCCATAACCAGATTTTACCATATATGGCTTGAGTATCTCTCATTTATCCACCAGATATAGAAGGTCTATCAATAGTCTCAAAAAGGCCCTATTGCTTTTTTTCTTTAAAAATTCTCTTTTCAATTTTTACCAAAGGGCCTTTAGCGCGCAACTATCCTAGGGCTAGTAATGTTAAATGTATAAAGCACAAGTAGTAAAGGATATCAAAGATGCTGTATTTGTGAGATAAAGTTGCACAGACCCTGAATAGGGCAGAACTATCAAACAGCATAAGGGATTTATTGTATAGTTTAAAAGCTCTCTACCACATTTGCTTTACATACTAAATTTATGCTGTCCCAAAGCTTAACTAAACGTGCCCTTAGAAAAGCCCCCAGGATTCCCATCAATACAAGCTGTTTTCACAAATGTGAATCTCTATCCAACAAAAATAACTGCGTAAATTTTTGCTTGAGGATGCAAAAATGGCATGTTGCTGCGGAACTACTAACACTCCGGTGCCATTTTGAGGGCCCCTAGCCTAGCGGCCAGGCTAAGCTAAGCGTCCAAAATTTAGGATAAAAGGGCGCCATCACTTGGGCTCTGGCAAATTTAAGTTAAGGCCCAAGCTTAAAATGGCTTTAAAGTTCGGACTCTAGTGTAAAAAAATGGGCCAAAAGTAGAAAACTATGATTAAATTAAAACTACCGCAAGGCAACAAGAAATAGCCTTACTTACCCCCAGAGGGGCAAAAAAATAGATCTCTTCTTTCATTTTTCTCAAATGATAGTTTTAAACTCCCAAGGTCGGAACTTATATTTTTTTGGTAAATCTTTTTTATGGGCTTTTTTAAAATTTTAAAATTTTCCTAGCATAACAATTCTATTTTTATGAGAAAAACCACAAAGCATATACTTGACATTAATATGCCTTAAAGCCTTAGTCTCTAAATACGCTAGAAAGTATGGCTTTCAAGATATTTGAGTTTGCCTTCTCTTTGCAAAGAGGGGGCAGAAAATATCTGGGGCCCCATGCAATATTACACCCGTAATCAAGGCGCAAAAAGGTGATTACCCCTTCCAGATGATAAAAGCCAATTATTATTTACAAACTTTTAATAGTTTTTTCGGGCTAACTCAAGAGCCCTGCTGGTGACTCAATTGAATCTTCCAGGGCCTCTATGCTGGGCGGTATTATTTTCTCCTCTCCTTGTGAGCGCGCAACTGACATGAGGAGCTTTATACGGTTTAACTGGTTTACTTCACTGGCACCTGGATCGTAGTCCACTGCAGCCACATTGGCATAGGGGTAGCGGCGCTTAAGCTCCTTTAGGACCCCTTTTCCAGTAATGTGGTTAGGTAGGCACCCAAAAGGCTGCAGGCACAAGATATTATTAATGCCCTTTTCCAGCATCAAGGACATATCCGCTGCCAAATACCAGCCCTCCCCGCTCTGATTACCTAAGGATACTAGGCTTTCTCCGGCCTTTTTAAGCTCCTCAAAGCTATTTAAGTGCCCAAAGCGTTTATGCCGCAAAAGGGCCTTACGCATAGGCTCCCTGTGCTTTTCCAGGACCCTTATGAACCATAGGCTTAGCCACTTTTTGATCCTAGAGCCATTCATGAAGTCTGCTCTAAAGACATTGTCATGGAAGCAGTATAAAAAGAAGTCCGTAAGTTCAGGTAAAACCGCCTCACCGCCTTCCTCTTCCAAGATCTGTACAGCTTGGTTATTGGCCTCGGGATGGAAGTTTATCAAGATCTCTCCCACTACACCCACTTTGGGACGGTCTTGTCTATACATTGGAAGAGAGTTGAACTCATCGGCCATGGCGCCTATATGGGCGCTGAAAAGCTCTTTGTCCCCCTCGCGTACCGCTTTAGCTGCCCTTTCTATCCATTTTTCCATAAGCTCTCTTGCGTCACCTTTGACCTTTTCATAGGGCCTTGTGGCATTTACAAGTCTCTGGAGCATGTCACCATAGAGTAGTCCCAAGATGACCCTTCCGTAGGCTGCCCTATCCAAGGTAAGGCCTTTTTCTATGTTTCCAGAAGAAAGGCCCAAAGGCCAGACAGGGACTTGGGTAATACCCGCTTCATTTAAAGCCTTCTTAAGGAAAGCTAAGTAATTGGAAGCCCTACACCCCCCACCTGTCTGGCTCATCATGACTGCGGTATTGTCTAAATCGTAGCCTCCATGTTTGAGCTCATAGACTATCTGGCCTATGGAGATGAGGGCAGGATAGCAAGCATCATTGTTAACATAGCGCAGGCCCTCTTCCACAGCCCCCCTTCCCACAGAAGGTAGGACCTTTAAATTGTATCCCATGGGCTCAAAGGCGGGGCCGATAAAACGCCAATGAATAGGGGACATCTGAGGGCACAGGAGGGTGCGTTTTAAGGCCTTTTCCCTTTCAAAACGTTTATTTGGATAACTATATTCCTTGTGGGGGGATTTAGGGACGCTCTTATGTCCCCTTTCCCGCATGGCAGCCAAAAGGGATCTTATCCTGATGCGGGCTGCCCCTAGATTGGCCCCTTCGTCAATCTTTAAGAGGGTATAGACTTTACCGGCATCCTTTAGGATCTCGGCTACCTGGTCGGTAGTTACTGCATCCAGGCCGCAACCAAAGGAGTTTAACTGCACCAGCTCCAAATCGTCTCTGGAAGCTGTCACCATAGCTGCGCGGTACAACCTGGAGTGGGGGATCCACTGATCGCGAACGCGCAGGTTAATATTGGCAGGGGCTAAGTGATCTATGCTGTCGGCTGTTAAGACAGCTAGTCCATTGGTAGTAATAAGATCTGGGATCCCGTGGTGGATCCCTGGGTCCAGATGATAGGGGTGACCTGCCAAAACTATAGCCCTGCGACCAGTTTTAGAAAGGTGGGCCAGGGCCTTTTCCCCACCCACCCGCACGTCCTGGCGGTAATCGTATTGGGCCGCAAGGGCCTTTTTAATAGCCCCCTTTATCTCCCCTATGTTAAGGCGCAAAAAAGAGAGCTCACTTTTAAGTCTTCCTGCAAGCTTTCCAACTGGTGAGGCCAAGTCCAAAAAGGGGCAAATAAGTTTTACCCCTGAGTCGGAAATGGCATCTAGATTTAAGCGTATGACCTCAGGGTAACTTCCCACCAAGGGGCAGTTATAGCGATCGGCTGTCTTATAAGCTGCCGGAAGCTCTAGTGGAGTGCAGGGAAAGAAGATAAAGTCAACCCTCATGGAAAGTAGGGCTAAGATATGGCCATGGACCATCTTGGCTGGATAGCACACAGTCTGGGAGGGGATGGTATCCAAGGCGGAATTAAAAAGATCCTTGGTGGAAGGCGGGGAAAGCTCCACCCTAAATCCTAGGCTATGGAAAAAGGTAAACCAAAAGGGATAGGTCTCGTACATGCCCAGGGCCCTGGGGATCCCCACCCTCCCGCGGCATTCGCTGGCCTCCAGGGGCCTATAGACCTCTAAGAGCCTATAGAGGTTACGGACAAAGAGATTGGGTAAGACCTCGTATTCCTGTGGTTTTTCACCCAGTGAGCCCAAGACCGGCAACTTGGCTAGACGCTCAGAAATGCTTCCCACTCCGGCCCTGATGGCCAAGGCATCAATTTTATCCACTGTCTGGCTCTTGGCACCCGCCCCTTTCTCGCAGCGGTTACCGGAGATATAGCTGCGGCCATCGGAAAACCTATTAATAGTTAAAAGGCAATGGTTTTCACACTTGCCGCAACGCAGAGTGGAGGTCTTGACGGAAAACTCTTGGAGCTTTTCAGCTGAGATAAGAGACGGCTTTTTCTCCCGCTCATCTTTCCACTCTTCCATGGCCAAGAGGGCCGCCCCGTAGGCTCCCATGAGACCTGCGATATCTGGGCGGATAACGTCTCTGCCAATGGAGAGCTCAAAGCACCTTAAAACCGCATCATTAAAAAAGGTGCCGCCCTGGACTACTATCTTTTCCCCTAGCTCCTCTGGGCGGGCAATTCTGATGACCTTATATAAGGCATTTCTTACCACTGAGTAGGATAGCCCAGCTGAGATATCCCCAATTAAGTTGCCTTCCTTCTGGGCCTGTTTGACCTTGGAGTTCATAAAGACCGTACAGCGGCTCCCCAGATCGCTGGGCTTTTCAGCCAAGAGGGCTTCATCTGCAAAGGCCGCGGCATCTAAGCCTAGTGAGGAGGCAAAGGTCTCCAAAAAGGATCCGCAACCCGAGGAACAGGCCTCATTTAACATGAGCTTTTCAATTACACCATTGCGCACAGAGAGGCATTTAATATCTTGACCGCCAATATCTACTATAAATGATAGATCGGGGGCAAAGCTTGAAGCTGCCTTATAGTGGGCCACAGTCTCCACTTCTCCCAGCTCAAAGCCTAAGGCCGCCTGGATCAAGGCCTCTCCATAACCCGTTACCCCGCTGCGGGTCACCTTTGTGCCCCGGGGGGCAGCGGCGTAAAATCCCGAAAGGGCATCAATAGCCGAACGTAAGGGGTCGCCCTGGTTGTGGCGGTAGTGGGAATAGAGCAATCTAGCCTGTCCGTCTAGGGCCACAAGCTTGGTGGTAGTAGACCCTGCGTCCATGCCCAGAAAGATAGGGCCGGTAATTGGCCACTCTGCTTTAGGAAGGCGCGCTTTAGCGTGCCTATCTCTAAAGCTCTTCAATTCTTTGAGGTTTCTAAATAAGGGCGGAAGATGGGCACTGCCCTCGGAACTTTTTGCGTTTTTAAGGGCCCTTGCCTTCTTGGCAAGCTCTTCCATATGGATTATTCCCTGGCCCTTGGAGACCAGTGCTGCGCCCATGGCCACAAAGAGCTGGGCCTCACCCGGGCAGCTTGCCTCGTGGGGCAAGAGCTTTAAGGTCTCGATAAACCTCTTTCTCAGTTCCGAGAGAAAGAATAAGGGGCCGCCTAAGAAGGCCACCTGGCCCCTGATGCGCCTCCCGCAGGCCAAGCCCCCCACGGTTTGATCCACAACAGACTGGAAGATGGAGGCTGCAATATCTGAGCGCAGGGCCCCTTCATTTAATAAGGGCAAGATATCCACCTTGGCAAAGACCCCACAGCGAGCGGCTATGGGGTGTAAGGTGGTGGAGGCCTTGGCCAGCTCATTTAGACCTTGGGGGTCCGTCTTTAAAAAGGTAGCCATTTGGTCGATAAAAGCACCAGTGCCTCCGGCACAGGTCTCGTTCATACGCTGGTCAATACCAGCGTCAAAAAAGGTGAGTTTTGCGTCCTCACCTCCCAGCTCAATGGCCACATTAGTGCGGGGCAGATATTGCCTTATAGCTGTTGCCCCAGCTACTACCTCCTGGGTGAAGGGAACCTCCAATAGCTCTGCTACCCCTATACCCCCGCTACCGGTAACGGAGACGGTAAGAGCTGCCCCTTGAAACTTATCTGCCGCGGCAAGTATGGTATCCACTACAGATGACCTCACCTCGGAGTAATGCCTTCCATAGGTGGAGTACAAGAGTTTGTCTCTGCCATCTAAGATAGCGATCTTTATAGTAGTGGAACCCACGTCCAGACCCAGGGACAAGAGTTCTGTGGCCTTAGCATTAATTTCCGGCACTTTTTAGTAAGCTCCTTGAAACTCTAAGCATCATTGGGCCCTATCCGAGACGCTTTAGAGCGCGAATCCCCCTAGGGCACCAATGGTAGTCCAAACCGCAATAGGGCATAATTATAGCATATAATCCCCATTGTTGCTGCGAAAAGCTTCTCACGTGCCGGCGTGCCGGAAACTAGCCAAAGGCAAAGCGTACGGCCGCACTAAAAAAAGGTCCTCTTGCCCCCATCTCCGGAAGCTCATTAAATGGCAAGTTAGCTAGGGCAGGCAAATTGATTTTTATGCTGATGGCCTATAAAAGCGGCTCTTTGGTTTTTAAGTCCTCTAGCGGCATAGCTCCAAGAAGGCCTTAAAGAGTTTTTGCGCCAATGCGTCGGAGCTAAACATGCCCTCTGGATGCCATTGGACCCCCAAGATCCTCTTACCCCCCTGATGCTCCAAGGCCTCTATTACACCATCTGGGGCAAAGCCCGTGGCCTTTAGCATAGGTGCCAAATCCTTTATAGCTTGATGGTGCCCACTATTGACCTCTATTGTTTTTTGCCCGTAGATGAGTGACAAAAAACTCTTGTCCTCTAAGGTGACCTTATGGCTAGCAGAGCTGCGGCCCTTAGATTGGCTATGATTTAAAGATCCTGGGCAACACGATGAGATATCCTCCCACAAAGTACCTCCCATGGCCACATTGATAAGTTGCATACCCCTGCAGATGCCTAAGATGGGTTTACCCCACTTCATAAAGGTAGAAAAGAGAGTCATCTCCCAGATATCCCTAAAGGCATCTAAGGACCAAGTGCTATCTATGGGCTCAAAACTGGGGGAAAGTACTGTTAAATCCCCACCTCCGGTTAAGATTAGGGCATCTAAGATGTCCAAACCAGAGGCGTAGGTGTTAAAAAATTCGCTGAGACTTTGAACCTTAGAGTAGGAGTAGGTAGATATCTTATTAGGTCTTGGAGTGGGTATGGCCAGGGCGAGTCCACCATTACTAGTAATGGCGTCGCTGTACCCCATATTTAACCTGGAGTAATAAAGCCGCCCCCGGTCCCAGTCCTTTCCGCAATCGTGGGAACAGGTCAGCCCAACATATGGCCTCTTCACTTTTTGTGCCCTTTAGGTATAGATAGTAGCAGAAAAAAAAGGGGGTACCTTTCATGAAAAAGGCCCCCCAAGCTTAGAATTGTACGAAAAAAGGTAAAATTGCACAATATAAGATATTTAACAATATCCTATAATAAAGAGTGCGCGCCAATCTCCACTAGGCGAGTTCCTGCTTAGCAGAGCGAGCGGGCTTAAACTTAATGGCGTTATGGGCCTTAATGGTAAGCTTTTCCCCGTTCTGCGGGTTACGGCCTACCCTCTTGGCCCTTTTGACAAGGTGAAAAACCCCGAGGCCGGATACTGCAAAGCGCTTCTCCTTTTTCAGGGTGTTAAGAATGATTTCCACCAGACCATCTATGATGACTCTGGCCTGTGCCTGTGTGGTACCGGCATCAGTGGCTAGCTGGGCAATGAGATCGTATTTTTTCATAATAACTCCTTAAAGGATTGCCTAATTTAATGGTTATGTGACTGAATTAAACGCCAATTTTGAATAGAGGCCCATGAAAATTAACTGTTTTGGGCCTTATTAGATTGTGGTATGGGGGGAAATGAGGTACTAGGTGACCATTAGTTTTACCATGTAGCTTTACCATGAAATTTTTCTTGGCGCCTTGTTGGGGCTAAGGGCGCCTCTTATTAACGTTATATGAATAACTTATGCCAAATATTAGCAGATAGCCCAATAGAATACAACTAGTAAGGCCCCCTGGAGGTCCTTCTTTTTTTTGGGCTTAAATGCTAGAAGAGAAAAGCCTTAGCTAGCAAGCCTTAAAAGCTCCCGTGGCGGCCGGTCCAAGAATTAGGGGCCTTAAAAATGCTAACTACAGGCAATGGCAAGCTAAAAAGACCATAGATATAAACCCCAGAAACCATATAAAAGACCACTTTCAGCATTTAAGCCAGCACAAAAAGACCCATGGTTAATTACTTTCTATAGAAAAGGTCGCCCCTTGAAGGCGTTTTAGCTTTTAATAAGCCAATTATAGCAGTTTGTTCTGAGAAATAAAGAAAAAAAGAATTTTTTAAAAGCAGAAGGTGAAAAAAATCCGAGGAGAAATCCAGGAAATGTAATTAATTAGCTTTTATTAATATAAATAGGTTATAATATTATATTTTATTAATTGTTAAATTATAATTATAATCTAATAACGATAAATTATAAATTTAATGACATATTTATTGAGGGCATCTAATCGTTGAACTTAAAAAGCTTGTTTGGGAAATAAAGCTCCCTTTATTTTTATCCCTGGTAAATTGAATATAGCTTTTCTGTAAATTAAAGGACTTATATGATAATATTTTTTAAATTAAAGGCATAAAAAAGGAACTCTTAAACATATTCCAAAGATACAAATGAATAATTTAGAAGGCAACAAAAATTATTTAAATCTGACTTTTGTTAAAGCTTTAGTTTGACAATTTTCAAAGTGCTATTTTAAAAAACTTTTTTAACCCCCCCTCTAATCCGGGCCCTAAAAGCTAAAGTCCAGAGAAAGGTCCAAAGGATCATTGTACGGCTAAATAGCTTTGCATAATGACCATAAGTGATAGAATAGAAGAAAAACCGTCTCTTCTTTTTTCTTTACGGATCTTAAAGTTGGACGTCAAAAAAAATTTGTCCTCCAGATAGTGAAAAGGACGCTGGAAGGGCTTACTGTCCTCCCAGATAGCAACTAACTTTTCCTTGGGTGTGGTGAAATCATTGGTGGCTAGAAATACCCTCCCCAAAGCTATTTTTTCCCTGGCGTAAGCCTCCTCATTTATTATTAAATTGGTCTTTATATGAAAGAGCTTGGAGCGCTTTTCGTGTAGCTTTGGCCTTCCTAGCTTTCCCGGAATGTGCTTAGCCTTGGGTTCCACTAGTATTTTGTCGAAGAAAAATATCTCCCACTTTTGCAAAAAGCGCTGGCTAGCCTCCCAAGCCTCGTTTTCTGTCTCAAACCCTTCCTTACAAAGTTTCCTTAAGTCCTCTTGAGCCAAACGCTTCACTTGGTTCTGATGCTTTTTTATCAGCTGGTCCTTTTCCTTGGCGCCCAAGTAGGGTTGAATTATGATGAAGTTTATAGGCTCATTTCCAAGAGTTGACTTAACCTCATGGAGTGTATACTGGGATTTACCAAGGGGCTTTTCCGCAGGTATTTGCAAGGACCTAAACTGGCCTAAGCTCTCATGGAACCTAGGGACAGGGCAGATCCAGGTGGCCTTAAGGTCCATTAAAGAGGGATCGTACTGGCTCTCATTAAAGATGAGGTGAAAGCCGTCTTCCTTTTCCAAACCAGCGGACAAGGATAAAAGGCACTTTAAAAAGACCTCTTTGGTTTTGGCGTCATAGTATTCATCCAGATTTAAGCTCTTCTGGCCTTCCCCCATCACCTTTTCTAAGAGCTTACAGGCAAAAAGCCTGATGGCATTATTGTGTTCAGGGGTTTCATAAGGTTCGTGGCGGACGTGGTGGGTACTATGGGGTCCGTGGCCGGTAATGCCGCCTGGGTGCTCTTTTCCCTGGCTTTTCAATAAAATGTCTCTTATGTGCGAAATCGTCAAGAGGAAAAATTCAGAAGACCCAAAATTTTGCACTGCCTCCATGAACCTTCCCAAAACATCATCATTAAAGTAAACATATTCTTTAGCACCTTTAAAGAACTCGTTAATTGGTAGTCCCTTTAAAATTTCCGAGACCCCATAAAGGGCCTTATCATAAACCGAAAATCCACAAAGGCATAAGGCGAGAAAGCACTCCCCGTTGGAGAGCTTATGAAGGCGAGATTTGGGTAGAATCCTGTCGCAAAAGTTTACCAGGTCAAACTTAATAAAAAAATCTGATATGGATTTTGCCAGCGACAACTGGGGTGAATGGTCTTTATTGTGCACTACTTACTACCTCTCGCCTAGAACGTTAATTACAATTATAATGACTTTTTATTGAATTTTGTAAATATTTGTTTCCATTATGAACCGATACAGTATAGTTAAATAATAGAATACTTCCTAAGATACCCATTTTTATTGAACCGTAAAAATTTTTTTCGATTATTCCAAGCTTTTAGGGCTGCTAATGTAAACAGTGGATTTTCTCCATTTTCCATTTTTTGGCCGCAAAACATCTCTTTGGGGCTTATAGCAAAAGCCCTAAATATTGATGCAAAGCGGCTAAGTCTACTAATAAAATACAAATTTTTAGCTATTCCTGCGGGAAGCTCACTTCAATCTTCAATAGCCTTTGCTTGAAAAACATGCTGTCTTTCCTCTAGCCATGCGAAATGGAAGATATCGTCTCAAAGGCACTGCATGTCAAAAGTATTTCCCGGCGCTTTTAAGCCCTTAGCTTTTACAATTTCATCATTTTATAGTGTAAAATACACAACCTTTAGACAAAAATCAAGATAAAAGCTGGGATATTAAAAAAATTTTTGCTAGAATTGTTAGCTTGCTGCGCTAACAATACAAAATAGCTTGTACAGGGACCCTACAAAATGCACAGAGGAGGCTAATTCTCAATAGGTCTAAAGAGTATAGCAGCCTTTCCATCTATTAAAATTTCCCCATTTTTTTTAGCCGTTGTGCGGAGAGTAATTTTCCCCAGCCTTTCCACTATCTCGGTTATTTCCACCTTTACGGTAATACTGTCCCCAATGAAGACCGGGGCCTTGAATTCCAATCCTTGGTAGAGATAGATAGTGCCAGGTCCAGGCAACATAGTCCCCAGGAGAGTCCCGAAGAATGCTGCAGGCAACATGCCATGTGCCACTCTTCTGCCAAAAAAGCTTTTGGCGGCATACCCCTCATCGGTATGAATAGGATTGGTATCATCCGTCAGCTCTGCAAATGCGCTAACCAGCTCATCTGAGACCAAGACCTCTTTTTCAGCACTGTCTCCTATCCGCATATCCTTTAATCGGGGCATATTGTCTCCCTTGCATCAAAATACTATCACTGGCTCTGGTTTTTTAAAAAAAGCCAAAAAATGTCGTACTAATATAGCTTATGATTATGTTAATTTTATATGAAGGATAAAAAAATTTTTTATGATAGCCTAAATTGTAAAATGATAGCATAAACAAAAGTATTTTGCTATATATTTACATATTAAGCAGGTAGATATAAATTTTCCCTTTTTTCTTAGCCTGTACTTTAACCAATTTCGCAGGTAATGTCAAATTTTTCTAGTTTTTTCCCACTGGCTCCCTTTTCTGGATTTCTTTCTAGGATAGCCCCAGGATGAGGATAGGATAGGACAAGCACATTTAAAAGCGGCTTGCAAATACCTAAAGCTTGAATCAGCCAAAAACTACCAAGGGCCTAATTTTTGAATTAAATTATTTTCTTTTAAAAAGCCAACATCCTTAATGTAAGAAGCGGCTTTTGTATCTTCAAAAGCTACCCAAGCTATTATAGAAGGAGGTTACAATAAGTGCCCAAGCTATTAAAAGAAGCTTAGAAATGGGCTGATGGGAAAAATCCCTTAGGAGCTAATAAGAAGAAAGGTGGCAAGAGTACCCGTTAGCTTATCTAGGATGAGCCTATAGCTGGCCTCACCTCTAGTTATCATGAAGCTATCGCCCCCTTCCATGGTGCGGGTCTCCCGCCTATCCGTATCCAGATAATGGATACGGACCAAAACGGACTCGTCAGCGATATCAATATTGCCTAGGCTAAGGAGCACCTGGCTATCTAAAATTAGCTTATTTTCGTCGGATCTTAGCTGCAGGCGGGTAATTTCCAGGGCATTTTCCCCTGTGCTCTGGGCATCTATGGCACTAGCTCCCGGGCTAGCCTCTGGGGGCTCTTGGGCCTCATAGGCAGCACTTTCGCTTCTGGCTAGCTCCTCTTGGAACTGGTTCCTCTGCCGCCTTAGGTCGTCAATCTCTTTGGATTGTAATTCAAGCTGGGTGCGCAAGGAATCATTGTCCGCCATGAGCCTTTGCATCTGGGCCTTGGAGGTCTGACGGCCATTGTCAAAGCTAAAATAATAGACCAGGCCGCAAAGGACAAAGAGGGCAACAAGCCGCCAGATCCTATCAAAGGCCCTAGAATGGCGAAAGCCTTCATCCATCTTTAAAGGATGAGGCCCAAGGAGACCCTGGCTATGAATTCAGAGATGGAACTGTCTGTGGAGGGTTTCAGGATACAGTCGTCCACCCCATTGCCAGGTGCCATGATAAGGGGCAATTTATCTTCCCCGGCTGTACAGACCACGAAGTAACAGGGGCCGTATTTTTGGACAAACTTCACCTCGCGGCAGAAGTCTACCCCGGTCTTGCCGTCTTCCAAACCATAGTCGCTTATAATGATGCGGGGTTTTTCCGCATTCATGATGCCCAAGGCCTCTTCTATGGTGGCTGCAGTATTCACTATGAAGTTGGAGTCCTCTAGGATCTTCTTTAAGAGCTCCCTTTGGTAGCCTGAGTCAGATAAGACTAGGACCCTTCTGGGCTGCATATTAAGGGGGGTAACCAAGAGGTAATTTATTAGCTTCTGAGCACTGGAAAGGTGCACATTCTTTTTAGAGAGCTTTTGGCCCAGGCGCTGGATCTCATCCTCCCTGGCCTTTTCATCCAGAAGGACAGGGCGAAAGCGGGAAGGCCCTGCGTAAGCCCTAGAGAGGATATTAATAAAAGCCGGCCCGCTCACGTTCTTCCTAATAAAGCCCCTGACCCCCTCATTAAACGCCATCATGACGTTTTCCATGTCTACCGTGCCCTGCTCTACAAAGACAAAGTTCACCGCGGGTTTTATATCTATGGCCTCCTGGAGGACCTTGACACTATAGGCGTCCTCTAGGATGTAGTCCATGACCACTATGTCCGGTTTATCCTTGATGAGCCTAGCTGCCAGCTCACCTGGGGTTTCCCTTGGCTCTATTGGTAAGGCGGCTTCCAAGAGGGTAAATTTTTCCCCTTCTAAATAGCCCCTAAGCTTGTCTCGGAGGGCCTCATCGGCAATAAAAAATAATACGGTAGCGCTCATGGTGCATCTCTGGGTGTTATTTATTCAATTGGTAAATTTTCGTATTCAGTGACGTTGTAGAAGCGCTTTAGCTGCTTTTCACAAAAGGCGTTGACCTCGTCTAGGGAATGGGTGGAGGCGAACATGACTTTGAGCTTTTCTGTCGCCAATCCCTTTTCAATCTTGTCTAAGCTGGGTACTGTATCGATAAGATCGCCCAAAAGGACTATCCTTTTCACAATAAGGTAGGCCACAAGGGAGATCTCTTGAAAGGAAGGACCTATCTTAAACATGGACTGATAGACCTTGGTACCTGGGGTATTTATCTTAGAAAAGTACAGGATAGAGCCTAGGGAAGATAGGTGGAAGTTTCCATCATCGGGCTCCTCGGAGGCGGCCTTTTCCCTGGTCTCGGTCTTCTTGTAGCGGGCCAGTTCCGCCAAAAGGTCAGCGTCCTGCACCTCGTAGCCCCGGCCGGCCCGGATCTCTGAGATCCCGTGTTCCATGTTCTTGACTGCATCCAAGAGGAGGTCAATTACATTCTGGTCCACCTTGAGCTCTTTTTCCCTCACCTGGTCTAAGACCGTCTCCACCTCGTGGACAAAGGTGCCCACATTGGTAAATCCTGTCATGATGAAATTGCCCTTGATGGAATGAAAATGCCTAAAGATGGTATTGACCCGGCGGATATTTTCGGGGTCCTTTTCCAGCTGAAAGATCTCCTCATTTAGATCGTTTAGGATGTTCTGGATCTCTACGAAGAATTCCTCGGCCATGGACTCGTCCATCATCTCCTGGGGCCTGGGGACAGGAGCTTCGGCCGGATGAGATGCCGCCTCTCCTTCTGGGGTGGTAGGCGCAGTTGGAGCCGGCGTCACCTCTTCCTCGTCTGGCCCCAATAAGGATGAATGATCCATGAAGCTCCCATCTGCAGCATCTAGGATCCTCCCAGTAGACATGGCAATAAGGTCAAAGGGGTCTAAGACCATACCCAATTGGCTGCCGCCTAAGATGGTGGTACCTGCAACTCCCCTCACGGAGAAGATCTCAGGCAAGGGGATCAAGACTAGCTTCTGGGGCCTAATAAATTCCGAGACCTTTAAGGCCAGGCGACCATTTTTAGCGTCTATGATAATTACCGGCAGGTAATCTTCAAACTCGGTATTTTCCAGGGGATTACCCGTCAAAAGGCCCCTTAGATCGTACAAGGGGACTATGGTACCCAGATAGGTGATGGATTCGGTGCGCTCCATGGTGGTATGGATGTCTTTGATATCACAGGACTGGGTGGCCACCACATTTCCAATGGGTACCGCGTAAAAGCTCTCCCCTGAGCGGATAATCAAGGCATCTGTAATATTTACCGCCGAAAGCTGGGGTATCTTATAGGTAAAGGTAGTACCTTTACCCGGGGCGGTCTCTATGATGATCTCCCCGCCCAGGTTCTCCACAGTACTTTTAACCACATCCATGCCCACGCCCCGGCCAGAGATCTCTGTGGCCTCGGCTGTGGTGGAAAAGCCCGGGAGCATAATTAGGTTCCAGCATTCCTGGGCCTTTATGGCCTGTGCCGCCGCAGGCGGCAGGAAGCCTTTTTCCACCGCCACTTGGCGGATCCTGGCCTCATCTAAGCCGTGGCCGTCGTCTTTAACAGAGACGTAGGTATAGCCTTCCTTCTTGTAAGCCGTCAAGACTAGTTGCCCAACAGGCGGCTTTCCTACATGCTTCCTTTCTAAGGGGTCCTCTAAGCCGTGGTCTATGGCATTGCGGATCTGATGGGCCAAGGGCTCGTAGAGGCGCTCAGCTACAGTCTTATCCACTAGGGTATCTTCGCCCACCAGCTCAAAGTTCACCTGGCGGCCCCGTTTTTTCGCCAGGTCCCTCACCAGGCGCCTGAACCTTAAGAAGGTCTCTTTAATAGGCACCATCCGGATGTCCATGACCAAGTGGTGGAGATCCGAGGAGATGCGGTTGGTGGTCAAGGCCACATTCTTTATCATCTCCATGGAATTTTTGTCAATATTCACTGTGGAGGTGGAAAGGTGGCGCTGGAGGATAGAGATATTGGAAGCCGAGATGATAATTTCCCCTGTTAGGCCTAAAAGCCTATCCAGGTGGGAAATCTTTACCGCCATGCGGTCCAGTTCCGGCGGTCCTCCCCCCTTAGGGGCGTCGGCTTTCGGTTCCAGGGCGGTTTTCTGGACATCATTACCAGACATGATCGAATACCCTGGCCAAAACTATAGTGACCATCTGTGCCGTGGGGGGCTTAATTAAGTAGTCGTCTGCCCCTAAGCGCAGGGCCTTAAAAATATACTTGATATCAGCATGAGTAGATAGGATAACCACAGGGATGGCGCGGTACTTGGGATTATTTTTCATAGTCTCGGTGAGCTCAAAACCATCCATCTCCGCCATGACCAGGTCCGAGATGACGAGGTCCACTTTTGCCTTGGAAAGGACTTCTAAGGCCTCGACGCCGTTTCCGGCCTCTGTGACCTTAAGCCCCATGGTGGCAAAAAGTTCTTTAATGGTCTTGCGTACCGCCTGATAGTCGTCCACCACCAGCACGGATTTGCCTTCCCATATCTTTCCAGTTGTCTGCTGCTGAGCCATTTAGATCTCCCAAAAAAACTTACCTCCCACCTAGGTGGGATTTAATGGAGAGAACAGGATTTTACTTTTTAATTATAGCACTTACGCCAAAGCTTATCAAACGCTCCCAATCTTTTGGGCACTTAGTCCCCAAAAGTGCAGCATAATCCTAAAGAGCCGAAATAAGAAAGGGCGAAAGGGCTTCAAAATTGTAGCTTAATGGTGTTTATACAATATTTAGATAACTTAGAAATTTTACTCCACTATAATCTGGGTGTATCTGAGAAACTTTGCTTCAAGTAGGATAATTAAGGGTTTTGAGCTCTAAGGTGCGAGAGGACCCCGCAAACCGCATAATACCATATTTTTCCCACAAGTTGGGGAGATAGCTTAAGGGCTAAAGGGTCTACCAAAGAGGCAAGGGCCCTTAAAAGCTAAAGGGGGGGGCTTTTCAGAGTTAAAAAAACTAATTTAAGCTAAAAAACCCTGCCTTGGGGGTATCAAGGCAGGGCTTTAAAGGAAAGCTAAATTACATGGTCTTAAGGCGCTCTCTGGCCACCCCAGCTGAGTAGCTATTGGGGTAATCGCGCACCACTTTCTGGTAGAGGATCTTAGCTGAGGAATTGTCTCCCACGGCCTGGAATGAGAGCCCCTGCTTTAAAAGGGCGTTGGAGACCAGGCTATTTTTGGGATACCCGGAGACCACCACTTGGTACTCCAAGATGGCGTCTTCAAACTGGTTTTGAAAGTAGAGGCATTCTCCTATGTAAAATTGCGCCGCTGCTGCCTGGGAGCCAGAGGGTTCTGCGGCAAGGTATTCCCTAAAGAGGCCTAGTGCAGCTGCGTAATTCTTCTGGTCAAAGAGCGCTTTTCCCTGGTCGTAAGCTGAAGGGGGCGCAACCGGAGGCGGGACCTGGGGCACTTCTCCGCTGGGGCCCGCAACTACTGGGGGTCCTGTCTGGATGGGACCATCTTGGGCCTGGGGCGCTAAGGGAGGCCCCTGGGCCCCGGGGGCCACTGGTGGGGTAGCTAAGACCGGCACTTCCGGACTTAAGGCAGTGGGGGCTACGATATCAGGACTCAAGGGAGGAAGATTGGCCCTCTTTTCCAGGCGGTCCAGCCTGGCTGAGAGAAACTCCAATTGCTGGCGGATGGTAAGTCCTCCCAAGGACGCCGTCTCAACGCTCTCATTTAAGCGTTGAATGGAAGTCCGCATGGAGTCTATCTCCTGACGCATCTGCAGCGTACCTCCTCCAGCTCCCGCACCGCCTCGCCCCTGGTCTTTCAAATCAGCCACTTCCTGCCGCAACATGGCAACCTCCCTTTCCAGGGAGGTATTTCCTACGCTTATGCCACTGCCGCTGCAGGCGCACACCATAAGTCCCAGAGCCAAAGAAAAGACAGCTGGAATAAATTTGCGGAAAATCATTAAAAATACCCCTATTACACAAAATAGATAAGCTTTTTAAGGGCCAAAACCACTAGATTAGTGAGTTTTTTTAACATAATGGCGCAAAAATTGCAAATTTCTTTTACATATTGCCTCTTTTTACTAGCGCCTTTGGGCTAAGGCCCCCAACCCCGAAATTAGCCCAGAAATTAGCCCCAAAATTAGCCCTGATTTAGCAGAAAAAGGCTACTACTAAGCTGGCTTGTAATGCAATCTTTTAGGTCAATCTCGAGTAATTCCATAGATACAGCGCACTTTTAAGATTTGAGAGCGCCCGTCCGATACTAGTAATGGGCGAACCTCACTTTGCTAATAGTAGAGGCATACCCAAAGAAGAGGGATATTTTTTCCTGGCACCCATCTTGCAAGGCAGGAAGTAAGCTTTGGCCTAACTCGTTAGGGCAGCAAAACGGCAGTATTAAAAAGGAGTTTTGGCATGGAACAGCTTGTAATAGATGGTGAGGAACTTAAGGCCAATGAGGTTACAGGAGAAAATCTAGAAGAGATCCTCCTATCCCTTTTGGAGCACCCCAAGACCAATGGCAGGATAATAACCAGCGTGGTTTTAAACGGTCTTCCCTACTCCGAGGAGGTACCCCACGCCGCCCTGGAGGTTCTAAGGGGTTCCATAGATACCCTGATCCTGGGCACCTTGACCCTAGAGGATGTGGGCTTAAACTTCTTAAAGACTGGACCTGAGTACCTTAACACCTTACAAGAAGCCCTCCCCAAGATAGTGGAGAGCTTCCGCTTGGGTGACGAGGTAGAGGCCAATGAGTATTTCTTGAACTTTCTGGAGGCCCTGCAGCTCTTAATGAGCATGTTAGAGCAGTCCAGATGCGTCCTCAACCTGTGGCAGGGCGGGGATGAAGAAGACTCCTCAGATTTAAACCTCTATTTGAACTCTCTATTGGAAATACTAAATACCATGATAAGCCTCCAGGAAAGCAAGGACTGGATCTTTCTAG